>CAZUJZ010000020.1:18690-23637 GCA_964620665.1 uncultured Desulfofustis sp.
GGCTTGAATAGCATCTTCCAGGCAGTCAAAGCACGGGCTCGAGGGTACCGGAACCCACAGATATTTATCAGCATGATTTACCTGATCGCCTCACCGGTTGGTAATCTGCTCAAATCCACTTGAAACGACGAAGAGCCCAAATTGTTCAAGCAATGTCGACTGAAAAAGTTATTCGATCCAGTTCTCTATAGATAATCCTGGAACCCGGGAAAATTCTTTCACATTCGCTGAAATCAGTGTCAGGTTGAGAGATCTAGCATGAGCAGCAATGAGTAAATCGTTTGGGCCGATGGGTGTGCCTGCCGCCTCCAGTTCTGCCCGGATATCTCCATAGTGCAGATCTGCATCAACATCCATAGGAAGAACGCCAAGAACTTGAAGCAATTCCTCAACCCTTGCTTGAAGCGGTGGTGACTTTTTTTTCTCTGCTCCAAATCGTAATTCACATGCCACAATGATGCTGGTGCAAATCGTTTCCTCCCCAACCTCCTCAATTTGTTTTGCAACCCTTCCGCCGGGATTCCGAATGAGATCGGAAAGGATGTTCGTATCCAGGAGATAAGTAAAATTTGTCATTTCACAACTCAATATCATCCAATGGCAATAAACCTGAATCGACATCAGGAAAGTCATCTGGTAACGGTTTCCATCCGGCTATGACCTTCAGTAAAGAACGCTGTTGAATAGGTTCGATAATCAATCTATCCCCTTCTTTTCTTATCACAGCCTCATTCCCGGGCAACTCATACTCACGAGGAATCCGCAATGCTTGATTCCTTCCATTTTTGAAAAGTTTAACGTGTCTTTCAGCTTGCATGATTTCCTCTCCTCACGGCATATGCTTTAGCATATGCCAATATTATATCTCTTCCCACTAGCAGAAGCAAGGCCAAATCAGGAGCTACAGAAAATTTTGAATAGTACAAGGGATAGAGCGTATTTGATTTGCACTGGCAATGTTAATCATTTAAGAAAATCTGCAAATTCATCTTCTTCCTGAGCTCTTTGGGGCGGCGAGGGTCTATCAAAAAATTAAACCCGAAGATATGCTTTGCTCTTTAACGAATAAAAACAAGAACAGGGTTAGAGTTGTGGTGAGGGCTGATATTAGGATCTTTTCTCTTTATTAATCAATTATTTTGAACAAGTTTTATTTCAAGATTGCAGCCAACAGCCCTAGCGTACTTGCGAAGTGTGGAGATGGAAGGAGAATGTTTTTTCATGCCACCGCCAGATTCTAACCTGGCAACAGCAGGTGTTTTAGTCCCCATGCGCTCCGCGACTTCTGATTGTGTTAGACCTGCTTTCATTCTAGCCTTGATCAGCTGGTCAAATAAGGAAAACTCTTCTTCTTGTTTTGCGAATTCCTTTCGGACATCAGGGTTTCGCAACATTTTGTCTCGCAGATCTTTATGACTCAGCATTTTCCTTTACCTCCTTCAACCTCTGAAGCGCTACTTTCAACTCTCTTGCAGGGATTTTCTGCGATTTCTTAATAAAGGTGTGTAGCATGACAATTTTGTTGCCGATGAGGGTGCAATAAAACACCCTACCAATTCCCTCTTTTGATTTTAACCGTAACTCAAACAGGCCATCGTCAATTGCTTTGGTATGGGGCATTCCAAGGTTCGGACCATACACCACCATGCGATCAGTTAAATGAATATATCTTGCCTGTATTCCTTCAGGTAAGTTCAAAAGATCTTGCTGCAACGCCTCGCTGTAGTAGAATATTTCCCATTTCATTAACATACATTAACATATATGTTAATGTTGTCAAGGCCACAGAGAGCATCTCTATTGATCAGTTACGCTACATTTCGATAGATAGCTGCAAACGGACATCGGAACCGAATAACAATTGGATTTTTACTGGCAATCTTAAAGAACAGGGCACAACGTCAGCTTTACACTATTCCTGAATATACGTTCTACCTGAACAGTAGGAGGGCAAATCTGGAGAGACAACGGAGCAGCAGATCTTAGAAATGGCAATATTATAAGGCGTTGCATATGCAACAAAAGAGAAAACGAGCACCGGCAATTTTAATTGGATCGAAGGGCAAAAACCTGTATGAAACAGGGCCATTGAGGTATTTTCTTGCATAACGACGCCTTGTGTAGTAACGTTACTACATATAGGGTCAAAAGGAGGTGCATTATGACTGTTACAACCATATCCAGCCGTCAATTCAATCAACATATCAGCGAGGCCAAAAAGGCAGCAAACAAAGGCCCGGTGTTCATCACAGACAGAGGCCGCCCTGCCCATGTTCTCTTAAGCATGAAAGAGTATCAACGGCTTTCCGGCAGCAGCCAGAAGATTGCCGATCTTCTGACTATGCCCGGCATCGAAGACATTGAATTGGAAATCCCCCGGATGCGTGAGCTTCCACGTCCGGCTGAGCTTTTATAATGTTTATTCTCGACACCAATGTGGTCTCCGAACTGAGAAAAGTCCGTCTCGCCAAGGCCGATAAAAATGTTGCTCAGTGGGCAGATAGTGTCGCAACCCCCGATCTCTATCTTTCAGTGGTAACGATTCAGGAATTAGAGATCGGGGTGCTTCTTGCCGAACGACGCGATGCTGAAAAAGGGTGTATTTTCAGGACTTGGCTGAACAACCATGTGCTACCGGCCTTCGAGGGCCGAATTCTGCCGGTCGACCTGGCGGTCGCTCGCCAAAGCGCAAAATTACACGTTTCGAATCCCCATCCGGTCCGGGATGGCTTAATAGCGGCCACGGCCCTGGTTCACGGCATGGTTGTTGTCACTCGCAATGTCGATGATTTTAAAAGGACCGGCGCCTTGGTATTCAATCCTTGGGATACGGATTAATTGTTATAATTATCATAGCCATGGAGAAGTGGCCTTGGTTTGTTGGACAAAATCGGACCCGGCCAGTCAGCCGGCATACGGTAACACCACGAAGGCCGGAGTACCGTTGCGGCAGTGGATGATCTGGATACTTGGCACCATTGTGCCAGAAAATAAGGCACCATCATAAATACATTCGGAAAACTGACGGAGAAACGTGTGGATCGCAGAAAATTTTTGAAATTGACGGCTGCCGGGGCGTTGGCCTGCGGCTGCCAGGGAATGCTGAGGCCCCTCGCGGCCTTTGCCGAGACCAGTGCTGCGGCATTCAAGTACAAGGTGACCGACAGTCATTTTCACTATGTTGATTTTCTCCAAAAGACTGAGGGCATGGACTCGTTGCTTCATGCCATGGACGCTGCCGGCGTGGAGCGCATCATGTTCTCGGGTATGCCCCTGGTCAAGAAGTGGGACGAGAACGAACCCGAGGAACCGCTCTATTATCTGGACGACAACGCGAGAACCTACTGGTATTCGGCTACGGATTTCGTGGTCGCCCGACGCTATCTGGAACTGCCGGAAGTGATGCGATCTCGGTTCCACCCTTTCCTCTGTGGCTTTAATGCCACGGATAAGCATGCCGTTCTGCATGTCGAACGCATGCTGACGGAATATCCAGGGCTGTGGCAAGGGATCGGTGAAGTGTTCGGCCACCGTGACGACCTGACCAATTTGACCTATGGCGAAACCGCTCGGGCCAATCACCCGGCCCTTGACGCCGTGTACGAACTCGCCGCCCAGAAAAATCTGCCTGTCTGCCTGCACAACAACGCCACGGCCCGTAATCGGCTGGACCGTCCGATCTACGTCCACGAAGTACAGGACGCCCTGACCCGGCACCCCAAAACCATTATCATCTGGGCTCACGCCGGATTGTCCCGCTACCTGGATCTGGACCAAACCGCCTACACCGAGCTGTTACGGACGATGCTG
This sequence comes from uncultured Desulfofustis sp., assembly GCA_964620665.1. Taxonomy (GTDB): domain Bacteria; phylum Desulfobacterota; class Desulfobulbia; order Desulfobulbales; family Desulfocapsaceae; genus Desulfofustis. The sequence continues at coordinate 22,501 of CAZUJZ010000020.1, forward strand.
ACAAAACATGATAATCTGCACATCGATCTGTCCTGGCTGGTTTTCGAAAATTACATCCTATCCGCGGACGGAGAGCAGACCATCCGTCCACAGTGGCTGGCCCTGATTGACGACTTTGCGGACCGGTTCATGATCGGCTCGGACAACATCGGCCATTTCAAAAGTTACAACCAGAATATCTTAAAGTATTATGTGTTGTTGGATGCACTGAATCCGGCAAAGGCGGAAATGGTGGCACTGAAAAATTTTCCCGGCCTGCTGCCGTCAAAGTAACGATCTACCTTCGCACGTCAGTCAAAATCGTGGGCGACACGTGCACACGTGCGCAATTGGGCGGAAAACACAGCGAGGGTTCTTCGCCCGGTTGCGGGATCAATGCAGCTATCAGCTCACGGGCTCGGTAAGGACGGCATTACCGTGTTGCTCAGCGACGTCCTGGTAACCGAGCCGGTTGAGCATCCAGAGTCTTTTCGTTCGGTTTTTTTGAAGAGCTATAGCGCACGAATCGCAACGAATATAATTGCTGCTGAAGATTGTAACCTGGAATCTTTTGCGAAAGGTTTCCGTGCACAATCAGACGGCAGAAGGTGATTGCTGCCGACGGCCAGTAGGAAAATACCCCCTTCAGGAGAAGCGAGGACATAAGCAGTCATTGCGCCTCTGCCGTGTTGTCAATTTCCAAGAGCAAAAATCATTATCATCCGACTGCTCTTTTCCCAGGCATGTCTGAATCGTATTTTTGGCAATATGCTCGCCAACACTGGCCTCCGCACCGCCATCCGAAGGTTTGATCAAAAGGAGACTACAGCGCTTTGCTCCAGCGGCGGATAAACACCGTCACCGAGGCCTTGTCGATTTCACCCCGGGCGACAGACAGCACCATCTCGGCAAGGTCATCCTCCGGTGCATCGAAGTCGTGGCTGTTCAGGAGCAGAAACACCAGTGCCGCCACCGCACCGACCCGTTTGTTGCCGTCGAGGAAGGGATGGTTTTTGACCAGGTGAAAGAGATAGGCGGCGGTCATCTCATACACATCGGTGTGCAGGAACTCTCCGCTATAGGTCGCCATGGGGATGCCGAGCGCGGATTTGAGCAGCTCGATATCCCGGATGCCGGTCATGCCACCGTAGCGGGAAA
>CAZUJZ010000021.1:0-23338 GCA_964620665.1 uncultured Desulfofustis sp.
CAACGTCCTGGCCGCCCAGTTTGAAGCACTTGGCGCCATGCCGTTGAAAAAGCCGTTTTCCGAGGTTTTCACGCTACTGCAAACCAAAGCGATCGATGGTCAGGAAAACACCTGGTCGAACATCTATTCCCAGAAATTTTTTGAGGTACAGCCCTACATCACCGAGTCCAACCATGGTCTGATCGACTATCTGGTCGTTACCTCCGCCGAGTTCTGGAACGGTCTGCCGGACGACCTTCGCGCCGAAGTCAAAAAAGCGCTTGATGAGGCAATCGCATTCGGTAATGAAGTTGCCGCTCAGAAAGCACTGGATGACAAGCAGAAGATCATCGACTCCGGTCGCTCGGAAATCATCTATCTGACCCCGGAAGAGCGCGCCCTTTGGGTTGAAGCGATGAAGCCGGTATGGCAGAAATTCGAGGAAGAGATCGGCAAGGAATTGATCGACGCCGCCTATGCCTCCAATGAATAATCAGCATCCCTGACGGGACGGGCTGAGAGAACAGGGCAGGGGCTCCCGAGTGCGGGTTCCTGCCCTGACGCTTGTCCAATGATTACGCAAGAGGTTGGCGATGTTTCTGAAAATTGTTAATAAAATCGAGGAGGGGATCATTGCCCTGTTCCTGGTTACCTGTACCCTCCTCGTCTTCGTTGATGTGGTGATGCGATTCGGGTTCAGCAAGGCCTGGATCTGGTCGCAGGAATTGACCCTTCATCTGAGCGCCTGGATGGTCTTGTTCGGTGCCTCGTACTGTCTCAAACTCGGCGCCCATATCGGCATGGATGCCTTCGTCAAGATCTTTCCTTCGTGGGGCCGGAAAACACTGACCGCTGTCGCTTGTATTCTCAGCCTGATCTATTGCTGGCTCGTTATCTACGGCGCCTGGGTCTACCTCGCCAAAGTCAAGATGCTCGGCATCAGCCTGGAAGACCTGCGCTTTATCCCGACCTGGGTCGCCCACAGCATCCTGTTGATCGGTTTTGTCTTTCTCGGTGTTCGGTTGCTCATCCTGCTCTGGACGGTGGTATTTGGGGACGTCGAGGTGTTTCGTCATGCCGATGAGGCCAAAGAGAGCATGGCCATCGTCGAGGAGTTGAAAAAGGAGGGCATGGTATGACCACCGCCGCATTGTTTATTTTACTTTTCGGCTGTATGCTGCTGGGCATGCCGATAGCCTTGGCACTTGGATTGTCGAGCATCGGGACCATTCTGATGTTTTCTCACGATTCGATCGCCTCGATTTCACTGAAATTGTTCGAAGCGTTATCCAAACATTACACGTTGCTGGCCATTCCCTTTTTCATCCTGTCATCGTCGTTTCTGTCCACCGGCGGAGTGGCCAAACGAATCATCCGCTTTGCCACCAGTCTGGTCGGCCATATCAAAGGCGGCGTCGCGATGGCCTCGGTCGTGGCCTGTATGATTTTCGCCGCCGTTTCCGGCTCCTCCCCTGCGACCGTCGCCGCGATCGGCTCCATCTGCATCGCCGGCATGATCAAGATCGGTTACCCGGAGAGTTTTGGCGCCGGCGTTATCACCACCGCCGGTACCCTGGGCATCCTGATCCCGCCGTCCATCGTCATGCTCGTATATTCGGCGGCGACCGAGGTGTCGGCGGCCCGGATGTTCATGGCCGGTTTCCTGCCCGGTCTGATGATGGGGCTGATGCTGATGATCGTTATTTATATCTGGGCCCGCTTTCGCAACCTGCCGAGCCTTCCGTGGCTCGGCTTCAAGGAACTGCTGATTTCCGGCTGGAGCGCGCTGGGCGGGTTGATGCTGATCGTCATTGTCCTCGGTTCGATCTATGGCGGTATCGCCAGCCCCACTGAAGCGGCGGCGGTCTCTGCGGTCTATGCGTTTGGGATCGCCTGTTTCGGCTATCGGGACATGGGCCCGATGAAGGCGCAGCCCTGGTTCAAGCCCGGCGAATCGCTGCCGGCGGCGCTGTTTCGCAATAGCTGGCAGATCACGCTGGCTCTGCCGAAATGCATTTTTGACCGGGACGTCAACAAAGTGCTGATGGATGCGGCCAAGGTCAGCATCATGCTGCTGTTCATCATCGCCAATGCGATGCTTTTTGCCCACGTGCTGACCACCGAGCGGATCCCGCACCACATCGCTTCGATCATCGTTGAACTCGGTCTGTCGCCCTGGATGTTTCTGATCGTAGTCAACCTGTTGCTCCTTGCCGCCGGCAATTTCATGGAGCCGTCGGCGATCCTGCTGATCATGGCACCGATCCTCTTTCCGATCGCGCTGCAGCTCGGTATCGACCCGATCCATCTCGGTATCGTGATGGTCGTCAACATGGAAATCGGTATGCTGACGCCGCCGGTCGGGTTAAACCTCTTTGTCATGTCCGGTATCACCGGCAATTCCATGGGCTGGGTCATCAAAGCGGCCCTGCCGTGGCTCGGCCTGATGCTCGTTTTCCTGATGCTGATCACCTATATTCCGCAAATTTCCCTGTTTCTGCCGGAATATATCGACAAGCTGAAAGGCTATTGATGCATCCCGCAGGTGTGCCGGACCGATGCCGGTCTTCCCGACGTCATCGGCCCGGCTCACCTGTTTGTGTTTCCGGTGCTATCGACAAAACGTCCACCATGGTTATTGTAGATCACGGGATTCAGGCGCTTTGGCCTTCTAACAGGAATTGAGGAGAAAACAAGATGCTGCCGGAATTTAAAACTATTTTGTATGCGACCGACTTGGGTGAACATACCCGTCCGGTCTTTCGGACGGCGATCAGTCTGGCCCGGCACTATGATGCCGAAATCATTATGATGCACGTCGTCGAACCGATGTCCTCGGCGGCGCAGGCCATCGTTGAAACATATCTGACCGATGTAGATGCGAAAAAAGTATTTAAAGACAATATGCGCTCGGTCCTGCAGACGATGAAGAGCAGGTTGGAGCGCTTCTCTGACGAAGAAGTGCAGAGCCGCAATCGACAAGATATCCGAGTCAAGGAAATGCTGGTCGTCAGCGGCCGGCCCAGTGAGGAGATTGTCAAGACTGCACAAAAGCACCACGCCGATATGATCGTCATGGGAAAATCGGCCCGCCGTATTTTCGGCACCGATATCGCAGGTTCCACCGCCCGCCGGGTGCCGCGCTATGCGACGATCCCGGTGCTTATCGTGCCGAACAACTGAATAACCGAAGCGATGTCACTGCCGGAGATCGATGTTGTGCTGGCTTCACCGCGTGGTTTTTGTGCCGGTGTCGTCCGGGCCATCGAGACGGTCAAATTGACGCTGCAGGCTGAAGGCGCTCCTGTTTTCGTGCTGCACGAAATCGTCCATAACCGCCACGTCCTTGCCGAACTGGAGCATCTCGGTGCCCGGTTCGTCAAAGATCTGAGTGACATTGCTCCGGGCGGTATCTGTATTTTCAGCGCCCATGGCATCTCTCGCGACACCGAACATCGAGCCGAAGCCGGCGGACTGCGAACCATCGACGCGACCTGCCCGCTGGTGAACGCTATTCACCGTCTGGTCGAGCAGTATCACGGTCAGGGATACGATGTGATCATCATCGGTCATCACGGTCACCCGGAAGTGGTAGGAACGGCCGGGCGGGTCGGGGATCGGGTCCACGTGGTGGCCGACGCACAGGAAGCGGGGCAGGTCGAGGTCACCGATGTCGACAAAGTTGCGTACGTCACCCAGACCACGCTCAGTCAACGCGATGTGGCCGGGGTCCGTGCGGTGTTGCAGCAGCGTTTCCCGAATATCAAGGGGCCTGCCGAATCCAATATCTGTTATGCGACCCAGAACCGGCAGGATGCGGTGCGTCAACTCGCCGCCCGGGCAGAATTGATTTTCGTGGTCGGCTCGAAGAACAGTTCCAACTCCAATCGCCTCAAAGAAGTTGCCGAGAGTGGTGGTTGCCGCAGTTATCTGATCGACGATCGGCAGGACCTGCGGCCGGAGTGGTTGAACGGGGTTGCCAGTGTCGGCATTACCGCCGGTGCTTCCGCTCCGGAGCGCCTCGTTGAAGGGGTGCTTGACTGGCTCGAAGAGCACGCCGTGATCAAGAGCGTTTCGGAGCTATTCGGCAAGGACGAACATATCAAGTTCAGGCCGGCTCGACCGTATCGGCAGCAATAGGGGCGACCGGCCTGTTTCCCGGAGATCCTGCTAACCGAGTGATTGCTTGATCCGCTCCATCGCCTCCGCGACATTTTCCCGCGAATTAAAAGCGGACAGCCGGATATAGCCGGCGCCGCATCTACCGAAACCGGCGCCCGGCGTGCAGACGACGCCGGCCTGCTGGAGCAAGCGGTCAAAAAACTGCCAGGAATCGCCCCCGCCGTCGATCCAGATATAGGGAGAGTGATCCCCGCCGACACAGTCGTAACCCAGCTCGGTCATCGCAGTCCTGATTATGTCGGCATTGGCCAGATAGTAATCGATCAACTCTTTGGCCTGCCGACGACCGTCGACGCTGTACAATGCTTCGGCCGCCCGTTGTACCGGGTAGGAGACGCCGTTGAATTTTGTGGAGTGGCGGCGGTGCCAGAGATCATGCACCGACTGTGCCGCGCCTGAGCGATCGTAGGCCGTGCACGCTTTCGGTACGACCGTGTAAGCGCAGCGGGTCCCGGTAAAACCGCCGCTTTTGGAAAAACTGCGGAACTCGATAGCCACTTCTTCGGCGCCGTCGAGTTCAAAGATCGACTTGGGCAGGGATTCGTCGCGGATAAACGCTTCATAGGCCGCGTCGAACAGAATCAAGGCCCGGTTGTCCCGGGCGTAATCGACCCAGGTCTGCAGCTCTGCACGGGAGATGGTGGAGCCGGTCGGGTTGTTCGGAAAGCACAGGTAGATCAAATCGACCGGTGTGGCCGGCAGGGCCGGGATAAAATTATTTTCTCGAAGCGATTCCAGATAGACGATACCGGAGTAACGGCCATCCTCGTACGTTCCGGTACGACCTGCCATGACATTGGTATCGAGATACACGGGATAGACCGGATCCGGTATCGCGACAACGATATCGGTGCTGAAGATTTCCTGGATATTGCCGGTATCGCACTTGGCGCCATCGCTGATGAAGATTTCATCGGCGGTAATTGCCGCGCCGCGGGCCCGAAAGTCGTATTCGGCAATGGTCTCACGTAAAAACGGATACCCCTGTTCCGGCCCGTAGCCGCGGAAACTTTCTTCCCGGCCCATTTCGTCGACGGCCCGGTGAAAGGCCTCGAGGCATGCGGTCGGCAGGGGCTTGGTCACATCACCGATGCCGAGCTTGATAATGCGCTGATCGGGATGGGCCTGCTGATAGGCGGCCACCTTTTTGGCGATATCGGAAAAGAGATAGGATGCCTGCAATTTCTTGTAATGCTCGTTTATCGTGATCATGGTTAATTCCTGTGGGGTAATGGCAACGAGACACAACGCTCGTTGTCGATAGTGGCCGGGTTCGTCGCCCTCGGTGCGCAAAACGGCCGTAACGGTGAACAATTTCAACTAGCATGAAATGGTCGCGCCTGTCAACGTTCTCTCTGCCGTCCGGGTTCCGCCGTTTCCCGATTTGAAAGGAGCTATAAATTGAACAGACCTACTTTTCAACCGATCAAACTGGCCGATTATCGGCCGCCGGACTTCCTCGTCGACGAGTTATTTCTCACGTTTCGCCTCAAAGAGCGGGATACGCTCGTGCAGGCCCGCTCATCGATCAGGCGTAATCCGGAGGCCGGCGACAAAACCGCGCCGCTCCGCCTCTGGGGCGAGCAGCTCGAACTTGTCGAACTGCGCCTCGATGGCCGGTTGCTCGCGCCGCAGGACGTTCACATAACAGACCGGGAACTGGTCATCGAAAACGTGCCGGACGCGTTGTTTAGTGTGCAGATTACCACCCGGATCAATCCCGAAAACAACACCGCGCTGAGCGGTTTGTACCGCTCTTCCGGGGTATATTGTACCCAATGCGAGGCGGAAGGGTTCCGTCGGATAACCTATTTTCTCGATCGTCCCGATGTCCTGGCCCGTTACACGACACGTATCGAAGCGTTGCCGGACAGTTGCCCGGTACTGCTGGCCAACGGCAATCTGGTGGCTGCAGGGGAGATGGATGACGGTTTTCATTTCGCCGAATGGCAGGACCCCTTTCCCAAGCCGAGTTATCTCTTTGCCCTGGTTGCCGGCGATCTCGTCAAACGTGAAGACCAATTCATCACCGCCTCGGGGCGCCGCGTGGTTCTGCAGATTTATGTTCATGAGCGCAACCGTGACACCTGCGGGCACGCCATGGCTTCGCTGAAAAAAGCGATGAAGTGGGATGAACAGGTCTACGGACTGGAATATGATCTGGATCAGTACATGATCGTCGCCGTTGATGATTTCAACATGGGCGCGATGGAGAATAAAGGACTCAACGTGTTCAATGCCAAATATGTGCTGGCTGATCCACGCAGTGCGACCGATCGGGACTATCTGGCGATCGAAGGGGTTATCGCCCACGAGTATTTTCATAACTGGACGGGAAACCGGGTGACGTGCCGGGACTGGTTTCAATTAAGCCTGAAAGAGGGGTTGACGGTATTTCGGGACCAGCAGTTTTCGGCCGACATGAATTCCGCCGCGGTCCAGCGCATTGAGGATGTTCGTCTGCTCCGGCAATTCCAGTTTCGCGAGGATGCCGGACCGATGGCCCATCCGGTACGGCCCGACCAATACCTGGAAATCAACAATTTTTATACGGTGACCATCTACAATAAGGGGGCAGAGGTTATCAGGATGCTGCATACCCTGCTCGGAGCGCAGGATTTCCATCGAGGGATGGAGCTTTATGTCAAGCGGCATGACGGTCAGGCCGTGACCTGCGATGATTTCGTCGCGGCGATGGCCGATGCGTCGGGTCGAGACCTGACCCAGTTCAAACGCTGGTATGTGCAGGCCGGGACTCCCCGGTTGACGGTCACCGAGCAGTGGGATGAGCGGCAGCACCACTATGTCGTCACCGTCGCCCAGGAAACGCCGGCGACACCGGGGCACGTTGACAAGCAGCCGCTGCATCTGCCGCTTCTCGTCGGGCTGCTCGATGGCAGCGGTGCCGATCTGGCGGCCAGGATTTCCTGCCCGTACGAGCGGCGGGGCAACGATCTGCTGCTTGAACTGAAAGAAGCGCAGCAGCAATTTGTCTTTCGGGATGTACCGGAGAAGCCGGTGCTCTCGTTTCTGCGCGGTTTTTCCGCACCGGTGAACGTCACCCCGTATCAGAGCAGGGGAGAGAGGGCCTTTGTCATGCAGCACGATTCGGACCTGTTCAATCGCTGGGACGCCGCCTTTTCACTGGCCGAGACGGTGATTCTGGAATGCGTGGAGCAATTCGCTGCCGGCGGGAGAATGGTCCTTGATCCGGTCTATCTCGAGGCGATGCGTTCTATGGTCAGTCATCCGGCGGACGATCGTTCGCTGACCGCTCTGGCCTTGCAACTGCCGGCGGAAAATCATCTGCTGCAGGCCCTGCAGGTGATCGATCCGGTCGCGCTGCATGCGGCGCATCGCTTCGTCAAACGGGAGCTGGCGCTCCGGCTGACCGATGAGTTGCTGGCCATGTATCGCGGCAACGAACCGTCGGCCACCTACCGATTGACCGGAGAGCAGATCGGCAAACGCAGCCTGCGCACGGTGAGTCTCGACTATCTGGCGCTGCTGGGCGAGGAACGGGGAGAACTGCTCGCATTGTGCGCGCACCAGTATCGCCAGGGAACCACCATGACCGAGAAGATCGGCGCATTGTCGGCTCTTGCCCAGATGGTCGGAGCAGTGCGCGACGAGATTGTCGATCACTTCGAACATGAGTGGCGCCACGACCCGCTGGTCATGGACAAGTGGTTTGCGCTCCAGGCCGCATCTCCGGCTGAAGATACCTATGATCGGGTCAAAGAATTGCTTGACCACCCGGGCTTCTCACTGAAAAACCCCAACAAGGTACGTTCGCTGCTCGGGGTGTTTGGTCAGAACCATGTACACTTTCACCACGAAAGCGGACGCGGCTATCGTCTGCTGGCGGACATGATTCTCGAACTCGATCCGCTCAATCCGCAGCTCGCGGCCAGACTGGTACAACCCTTTGTAACCTGGCGGCGATATACCCCGGATCGCCGGCAGATGATGCGGGGGATTTTGCAGGAGATCGGCGAGAAGACCGGGGTGTCGCGGGACGTGTATGAGATCGTCAGCAAAAGCCTTGCCACGTAGCTGAGCGATTAACCGTCTCTCTTGTGACAGAACAGACAACGGTACGGCGGCGGATGGTCTTCGGAAAGGGGTGCTTCGCCGGTCGGGCCGTGGCAGGACTGGCAGTGTGTTTCGGCCTCTTTCTTGGCGGTGATACGGTGAAAGGGCAGGTGGATCTCGTCGGCCGGCAATGGCGTCGTCGTCTCTTCCGGGGCGAGCAGCAGAAAGAGCAGAACGGTGATGCACAGCAGCGCAAACGCGATGTTGATTATCCTGAATCGACTCTTTTTCGGGGGGTGGTGATCGGGTGACATTGGCTCAATCGGTTGGCGGCCAAGGAGGTTCAGGCCATTTCAAAGGATGAACTGGAGAGGATCCGATAGCGCAGCAGCAGAGCGGAGAGCTCGGCCAAAAACGATGCGAGCCGCGGACTCGGTTCGGCCATGCTCAGCATGAATCTATGCTTTCTGTGCTTTTTCAGCATGTTATTAATTTTTTTCTGGTCGGCTGCCGGATCGATAATGGCCGTTGCCACCGCTTCTCCCGAGACGACCGCCGGGTAGATCCCCTCACCGGTCAAGGGTGAAGCGAGGCCGGCCGCATCACCGATCAGGTAATGCCTATCGAAGCGCCAGCCGCGATAATCGTGATTGACCAGGTTGGCGCCGATGGGGGCGGTTTCGGCCGAGACGCCGATGGTGGCGAGCCAGGCGAGCAGCTCGTGCTGCAACGCTGCGGCAGAGCCTTTCCTGGTGCCCTGATAAACGCCGACGGACATCGTTTGTCGATGGGGAAAGACCCAGGAATAACCGCTGCCGAAACGGGCGGCGTCGAAATGCCAGATCATCTCGTCGCAGGTTCGCTCAACGTAATAAGTGATGCCGATGCCGAGTCGCTTCGTTTTCAGACCGAGTGCGGAACGAACGAGCGAATGCGACCCGTCGGCACCGATCAGATACGTGCCGGTGACACATCGCTCTTTGCCGCGCCAGCGGTAGCAAACCGCGCTATCGGAGATCTTAGAAACCGGTGCGTTGAACAACAGATCCGCCCCGGCCGCGGCCGCCTGTTCGGCCTGATACTGACCGAGTCGTTGCCGGTTGACCGTGGCGATCAGAGGATGGGGCTCGCTGATGGTGACCCGACGTCTCCTGGTGCTGATGGTCTGGCTGGCAAAAGAAGCTTCCAGCAGAGATTCAGGCACGCTGCCGAGCAGACCGTTCCAGGTGATGCCGCCGGCACAGACTTTTTGCCCCGCCGCCGACCTGCGCTCCAGCACGACGACGCGAACCCCCTGCTGGGCGAGCAGGCGCGCGCAGTGCAGTCCTCCAGGCCCGGCGCCGATAACGATGGCGTCATAATCCATCGACGACAAGAGGATGGCGGACCTGCCTGCCGCTGGCCCGCGATGGGGAGACCGGCAGCGCAGTCAATAGCTGCATCGTCGGGAAACGGCTGGTCACGGTCGTCTATCTGCCGAAGAAGATGCTCTTGAGATATTCTCTGTTCATTCGGGCAATGGAGTTGATTGAGATGCCCTTCGGGCAGACCGCTTCACACTCCCGCTCGTTGGAACAATAGCCGAAACCTTCCTTGTCCATCTGAGCGACCATCGCAGCGGCGCGCTGTTTACGTTCCGCGTGCCCCTGGGGCAGCAGGCTCAGCTGGGAGATCTTGGCCCCGGTAAACAACATCGCGGCGCCGTTTGGACAGCTGGCCACGCAGGCCCCGCAACCGATGCAGGCGGCGGCATCCATGGCCAGTTCCGCGGTTTCGGTGGAAATCGGGATGGTATTGCCATCAATGGCACCACCGGTATTGACCGAGACGTAGCCACCGGCCTGGATGATCCGGTCAAGAGCGGATCGGTCAACCATCAAGTCCTTTTTGATCGGAAAGGCGCGTGACCGGAAGGGCTCGATCACCAGGGTGTCGCCGCTGGTGAAGGTGCGCATGTGCAACTGGCAGAGCGTCGTTTCCTTTTCCGGCCCATGGGCGATACCGTTGACCACGGCACCGCACATGCCGCAGATGCCTTCACGGCAGTCATGGTCGAAGGCCACCGGTTCCAGACCGTCCTTGGTGAGTTTCTCGTTGAGCACATCGAGCATTTCAAGAAAAGACATGTCCGTCGAGATATCTTTCAGGACATGGGTTTCAAAGTCTCCCAGAGAGTCGCTGTTTTTCTGGCGCCAGATGATTAGTTTCAGGTCTATTGTACTCATGCTCTACCGTTGTCTGAGATTGTAGGAGGGGCTCGACAGATTGCTATTTGTAACTTCTCTGGGACGGCGTGACATTTTCAAAGGCAAGTGGTTCCGTGTGTAATTCGGGTGCCTGATCGTCACCGGTGAACTCCCAGACACTGACATGTGCGTAGTCCTCGTCATTGCGCAACGCCTCGTGTTCTTCGGTCTGGCTTTCTTCGCGGAGGTGGCAGCCGCACGATTCTTCCCGGGCCAGTGCGTCGCGTACCATGAATTCGGCAAACTCGAGAAAATCGGCGACCCGTCCGGCCCGCTCCAGGGATTGATTGATATCTTTTTCGGTGCCGGGTATGTAGACCCGATTCCAGAAGCGGTCCTTGAGCTCGGGAAGTTTCGTCAAAGCGTATTCCAACCCCTCCCTGTTGCGAGCCATGCCGCAGTGGTCCCAGAGCAGTTTGCCGAGATCCTTGTGGACCTCGTCGACGGTGACCTTGCCCTGGGGACCGCCGGAACTGTTTTGCAGCAACCGCTGGACGCGGGCCGCGACCTCGTCGGCGGTCGCCGAGAAGGCCTCGTGCGAGGTATCGACCGCGTCGAGCGGAGTGGAGCCGAAATAGTGGGCGACCGAGGTGTTGATGATGAAGTAGCCGTCGGCCAGTCCCTGCATCAGCGCGGAGGCGCCGAGACGGTTGGCGCCGTGGTCGGAAAAATTGCATTCGCCGAGCGCGAACAGTCCGGGGATGGTCGTCATCAGGTTGTAGTCGACCCAGAGGCCGCCCATCGTATAATGGACGGCGGGATAGATCATCATCGGCTCTTTCATCGGGTCCGAATCGGTAATCTTCTGATACATCTGGAACAGGTTGCCGTATTTTCTGAAGATAACGTCCTCACCGTCACGTTTGATGGCATCGGCAAAATCGAGGTAGACGGCAAGCCGGGTGCTGCCGACTCCTTTGCCCGCGTCGCACTGTTCCTTGGCGTTGCGTGACGCGACGTCCCGGGGGACCAGGTTGCCGAAACTCGGGTACTTGTTTTCCAGGTAATATTCGCGCTCATCTTCGGGTATCTGCGACGGCGGTCGACTGTCGCCTTGATTCTTGGGCACCCAGACCCGTCCGTCGTTGCGCAGGCTCTCACTCATCAGGGTCAGTTTCGATTGATAGTCGCCGTGGACCGGGATGCAGGTCGGATGGATCTGAACAAAACTCGGATTGGCAAAGCCCGCACCCCGTTTGCAGGCGCGCCAGGCGGCCGTGACATTGGAGGCCATCGCGTTGGTGGACAGGAAGTAGGCGTTGCCATAACCGCCGGTGCAGAGCAACACCGCGTCACCACTGTAAGTCTCGATCGCACCGTTGATCATGTTACGCACGACGATGCCCCGGGCCCGGCCGTCGACGACGACCACATCCATCATTTCCCGGCGGTTGTGCATCGTTACGCCGCCTTTCTCGATCTGCCGGGACAAGGCGGAATAGGCGCCGAGCAGCAATTGCTGTCCGGTCTGACCGCGGGCATAAAAGGTCCGTGATACCTGGGCGCCGCCAAACGAGCGATTGGCCAGTGTGCCGCCGTATTCGCGGGCAAACGGGACCCCTTGAGCGACGCATTGATCGATGATATTGTTTGAGACCTGGGCGAGGCGGTAGACGTTGGCCTCGCGGGCGCGAAAATCGCCGCCCTTGATGGTGTCGTAGAACAGGCGGAAGACGGAGTCACCCTCGTTCTGGTAGTTCTTGGCGGCGTTGATACCGCCCTGCGCGGCAATCGAGTGGGCGCGGCGCGGGCTGTCGTGCAGGCAGAATGCCTCAACCTTGTAGCCCAGCTCCGCCAGCGTGGCTGCTGCGGACGCGCCGGCCAGACCGGTGCCGACAACGATGACTTTGAATTTACGGCGGTTGGCAGGATTGACCAGTTTGCTGGCAAACCGGTGATTGTCCCATTTTTCTGCCAGGGGCCCGGCTGGAATGTTCGGATTGAGTTCCATGGTTGAACCTTTTTTTTGCTATGACTCCCGGGCAACAATCGCACGCCGGGAAGAGCGTTGATGGGTGAAATCTGCTAGAACGAGGCGCCGGCTCCGGTCATGAAATAGATGGGAATGCCGCCGAAAATGACGAGAAAGGCGACCGGCACGACAATGGTTAACGTGGCGATGAGACAATTATAACGGGGATGATTGACCCCGAACGTCTGCAGCATGCTCCAGAATCCGTGATTGAGATGGATCGCCAGCGCAACGAAGGCGATGATGTAGAACAGGCTGTAGAAAAAGCCGCTGAGATAGTCCTTGACCACGACACTGATCGGCACATCCGACGGAACGGCTATGCCGAAACCGAACACATGGACGATCAGAAAGACCAAGATGAACAGACCGGTGTAGGGCATGGTCCGTGAGGCGAACGTATTTTCAACCACCCTGGTCTCGACCTTGTAGCGTGATTGCGTCTTGCGCTTTTCGAAAAACAACAAAACGCCAAAACCGACGTGGGCCACCAGAATCACCAGCAGACCAAGACCGAAGAGCAGGACCAGCACCGGAAAACCGTGCAGCGTGTCAGCATAGATTTGAAAATATTTGCTGCCCATGTATATTGCGGCGTTACCAAAGGCATGGACAACGAGAAAGCAGATGAGACACAGGCCGGTAACGGCCATGATCGCTTTTCTGCCAATGGACGAATTGATAAATGAGATGAACCACATGGACGTTTTCCTCTCTGATAAAAAGATACAAATAGGGATCGGTCAAGCCAAACAGAGCCATATTTATATATCTGGTACAAAAAGAAAAGACTTCTTTTGATAAACGCTGATCAATAAATCTGATGGTTGTTTTTAAAAGCCACTTAAAAGCCACTAAAAAAGAACAAACAGACAGTCAACCGGTATATATGAGCAGATCACCGACTTGTACGACGATTATTTTCGACCTCGACGGCACCCTGATCGACTCGCTGGCAGATATTGCCGATGCGACCAATAATACGCTGGCGGCTTTCGGTATGCCGGTGCATCCCGTCGATGCGTATCGACAATTTGTCGGCAGCGGCGCGCAGATTTTGCTGGAGCGTGCCATGCCGACGGATTATGACGGGCCGCCCCCGGAACACTTCGTCGACACCTTCAAACAATTGTATCGTCGTCATCTTAACGTAAAAACCCGCCCGTATGAAGGAATCGACGACGTGTTGCGCCGTTTGGCGAGCGGGGGCATTAAACTGGCGATCCTGTCAAACAAGCCGGACGAGTTTGCCACCGTCTGTGCGGCGCGATTTTTCCCCGATATCACGTTTTCCGCGATCTATGGGCTGCGTGACGGAATTCCCAGAAAACCCGACCCTCGATCGGCCTTGGAAATTGCCGCCGTTGTCGGCGAGTCGCCAAAGCAGTGCGCCTTTGTCGGCGATTCCTCCATCGATATGGCGACCGGCCGGGCAGCCGGTATGTGCTGCATCGGCGTCAGCTGGGGATTTCGCGAACCCGCAGAGTTGGTGGCAGCGGGCGCCGACCTGATCATCGATCACCCGCACGAACTTCTCGATTATGTCTTTCCTTGCTGAATTGACCCCTCTGCTTGCCTATGCGGCGCCGCCGCTGCTCGGTGCTTTTATCGGTTATCTGACCAACCGGATAGCCATCAGGATGCTGTTTCGGCCGCTGCACCAATGGCGTATCGGCCGACTGAAAGTACCGATGACGCCCGGCGTCATTCCGGCACAGCGCCATCAGCTGGCAATCAATATCGGTGAGATGGTCGGAGAGCAGCTGCTGACCAGTGAAGCGATCAACCGCTCCCTTCAGCGAGAAGGCTTCCAGGAGCACCTCGCTGCGCTGATCGAGTCGAAAGTCGGTTCCCTGCTCAAGCAGGACCTCGGGCCGCTGCCGTCACTGATCCCGCCGGCATATAAAACCTATTTCGATATCGGTTACAAGACCTTGCGGTACCGGATCAAGGAGACGGTTCACCAGTTTTTGCACACGCAGACCTGTACGACGGCGATATATCAAACCATCGATAGTCTGATCGAAACCCTGGCTGCACAGCCGGTTGAGAACTTTGTCGCCAGGGATCGGCGGGCCGTCGTCTATGCAAACGTGGAACGCTCTTTGACGGTGATGTTTGCCAGTCCGGCAATGGAGCGGTGGATTCGAGATTATATCGACCGCCAGCTCGAGGAGGTGCTCAATCAGGGTAAATCGTTGCAGCAGATACTGCCTGCCAGCCTGCAGCAGCTCATTATCGACACCATTCGCGACCAAACACCGTTTGTGCTGGCAAAACTCGGCGATGTTATCAAGGACGAGGAGGTTCGGGAAAAACTGATCACCGTCATCGCAACGGCTATCAGCGAATTTATCGAAACACTCGGGCCGATGGCGGGCATGATCAAAAATTTTGTCAAGATGGACCAGGTGGAGGAGAAAATCCGGCACTATCTCGACGAGAAGCAGGACGATATCGAGGCGCTGCTATCCAGTGACGAACTCAGGTACCGGGTGGCCGCCGCGCTCGTTGAACGAACTGCGATGCTGCTTGCCAAGCCTCTTCCGGAGGTACTCGCCCATGTCGAACCCGAGCGGATTGCCGCCTTCGGCGACGAAGTGGCCAGTCAGATCGTCGCGTTGCTCAGGGGCGCAGCGACGGCGCGCACCCTGGCTGCCATGGTCGAAGAACTGGTGGAGGATCATCTGGAGCACGGCCGGCGGCAGAGCGGCCGACTCGTGGCCGATGTCTTCGGGCCGGAAGGGCTTGATCGGCTGCGACAGTGGCTGCAGGTGACGACCTCGTCGGCGCTGCAGTCGCCGCAGAACCAGAGAGTGATCGACCACCTGATCGGCAGTCTGCTCGACAGTCTGCTCGTCAGACCGGTCGGCCGGCTTGACCATATCATTCCGGCCGGAGTCCGTGACGGTCTGTACCGCTCGATTCAGGAAATGGCCACGGCAATGCTGGTTTCCGAGGTTCCCGGAGTGGTAAAGTCAGTAGATATCAGCAGGATCGTCACCGAAAAAATCGATTCGTTCGATCTGCTGCAGGTGGAGCGGCTGCTCCTGTCGATCATGCAGGAACAATTCAAGTATATTAATTTATTCGGTGCGTTACTCGGATTTATCATCGGCTGCGCCAATCTTGTTGTCTTAGTCTATTTTTCGCCGTGATGAGGCCGTGGCCAACAGGCGCACGGCGGCAACGGTTTTTCAGGCGACAATGTCCTTGACAGGACCGAGTGTTAATAATAAAGGGTTAGCGGACAAGAGGGGAGCGGTTATCGACTCCCGAATATGACAATAGCCACAGCGCCAGGCGAGGCGCAGGAGCCATGGAAAAAGACGATAAAGGTAAACCCGTTGCGTCAAAGAGCCGCAAACGCGCCTCTTCCCGATCGCAGAGTGCATCGGCAGCGGCCGAAACAGGAGCATCTGTCGACCAAGCCGACGAGAAACAAGGTCTGGATGAGACCGCCGGCCAACCGGTCGACCAGACAGATGACAAGAAAAGGGAAAAAACGCTCTACCGGGTCGTGTTCTTTTATGAGTGGTGTAAATCGTGCGGTATCTGCAGCGCGATGTGCCCGGTCAAGATCATTATGGTCGACGAACTGGGGCACCCTTACATAGACGATATGGACGCATGTATCGGTTGCCGGAACTGCGAAATACATTGTCCTGACTTTGCCATTACCGTGAAGAAGCGTTACCCGGAAAGGAGGAAGACCAATGGCGTCGCCTGAAACAGGTCACAGATTGTTGTTGCAGGGCAACGAGGCGGTCGTGCATGGTGCGCTGGCGGCCGGTTGCCGGTTTTTTGCCGGCTATCCCATCACGCCGGCCTCGGAAATCAGTGAACTCCTGTCGGTTATGCTGCCCAAGGCCGGCGGCACCTTTATCCAGATGGAAGACGAAATTGCCTCGATGGGGGCGATTATCGGTGCTTCGCTGGCCGGGGTCAAGTCGATGACGGCCACCAGTGGACCGGGATTTTCGCTGATGCAGGAAAATCTCGGCTACGCCTGTATTACCGAAGTCCCCTGTGTCATCGTCAACGTGATGCGCGGCGGTCCGAGTACCGGATTGCCGACCAACGTCTCCCAGGGTGACGTGCTGATGGCCCGCTGGGGCACCCATGGCGATCACCCGATCATCGTGCTCGCGGTATCATCGGTCGCCGATTGTTTTTCGATTACCGTTAAAGCCTTTAACCTTTCCGAAAAATACCGGGTACCGGTTATTCTGCTGTCCGACGAGGTCGTCGCCCACACCAGGGAATGCGTGGTTCTGCCGAGCCAGGATAAAATCAGGGTCGTCGACCGGATCGCTCCCAGTGTGCCGCCCGAATGGTACAAACCCTACGCCGATAATAACCGTGGCGTTCCGGATATGGCCTCCTTCGGCGAAGGGTATCGGCACCATGTCACCGGTTTGGTACATGACGAGCGAGGCTATCCGACCCAGCAACCCAAGGAGATCGAGTCGTTTCTGCTGCGTTTGCACGACAAGATCACCAAGGGATTTTCTGAAATCATGATCACCAAGACCCAGATGATGGAAGATGCCGAAGTCTGTGTCATTGCCTATGGCTGTGTTTCCCGGGCGGCGATGCAGGCCATTAAAATGGCCCGGGCCCACGGGATCAAGGCGGGAATGCTGCAGTTGATAACCCTGTTCCCGTTCCCGCGCAAGGCGGTTGATGCGGCGTTGCGGCAATGCCGGGCGGCGATCGTTCCGGAGCTCAACCTCGGCCAGATGGCCAGGGAAATCAACCGGGTCAACCAGACCGGAACCCGGGTGATCAAGCATAATCGAATCGACGGCCAGATGATCACGCCGGACGAAATCCTCAAACAGATCCTCGGCGCGTCGTAACAGGTGAATACCTCGTGGAAAGATCAATCCTCCAAGGAGAATCGAGATGGTAGTTGAAACAGAAGTCATTCGTCATGAATACCTGCGGCATGACAAAAAATTTCCCCACGTCTGGTGTCCCGGGTGCGGTAACGGCATCGTTCTTGGTTCGTTGTTGCGGGCCATCCATGAACTCGGCCTGCCCAAGGACGATGTGGTGGTTGCCTCGGGTATCGGTTGTTCGAGCCGATTGACGACCTATATAGATTTCAATACGCTGCACACCACCCATGGACGGGCGCTCACCTTCGCCACCGGCGTCAAGCTCGCCAAACCGCGATTGAAAGTGATCACCGTGATGGGAGACGGCGATGCCACAGCGATCGGCGGTAATCACTTCATTCATGCGGCGCGGCGAAATATCAACATCACGGCGGTGATCATCAACAACAACACGTACGGCATGACCGGCGGGCAATATTCGCCGACTACGCCCTACGGCAGTAAATCGACGACCTCGGTCTATGGACATGTCGAGCATGATTTCTCCATCGCCGAATTGGCGGTGACCGCCGGAGCGGTTTTTGTGGCCCGGGGCACCGTCTATCACGCGGCGCAACTTGACAAACTACTTGAACAAGCGATCACAAAACGTGGATTTTCCGTTGTAGAAGTGATTTCCAACTGTCATGTTCAACATGGCCGGAGAAACAAGCTCGGCAATGCCGTCAAGATGATAACCGGATTCCGTGATCGCGCGGTACCGGTTGCCAAGGCGGCCAAGATGAGTGCGGAAGAGATGCAGGGCAAATTCACCATCGGGGTCCTCTGTGATGTCGACAAGCCCGTTTCCTCCGAGGAGTACGACCGGATCAGGCAGGAATCCTGTCAGCTTCCTCAATAACCGTTGATAATAGAACCCAAGGGAAACAACGATGAATAGTGTACCTCGATACGAAATTCGATTCAGCGGATCGGGAGGGCAGGGCATCATCACCGCTGCAGTCGTCCTCGCCGATGCCGTCGGCACCCTGGACGGCAAGTACGTCTGCCAAACCCAGAGCTATGGGCCCGAAGCGCGTGGCGGCAAGAGCAAGGCGGAGGTGGTTATTTGCGAGGAGCCGATCGATTATCCGAAAGCGATGCAGATCGACCTGTTGCTGTCGATGACCCAGGCATCATGCGACGCCTACTTCTTTGATATCAAGCCGGACGGCCTGCTCGTCGTCGATGCCGGCCTTGTTGAGCAATTACCGACCAGTCGAGCGGTGGCAATTGCTTTTACCAAAATCGCCCGCAAGGAGATCGGCCGCGAACTCGTCGCCAATATGGTGGCACTGGGTGCGATCGGTTATTTGAGCGGCCAGGTCAACCTGAAGAACCTTGAGAAAACCCTGTTGTCGAGGGTGCCGAAAGGAACGGAAAACATGAATAAAGACGCCTTGCAGGCCGGTATCGAAGAGGCGAAAAAAGTGGATCTGGCCAGCCTGCCCCGTTCATTTGCCAACGAATGGGAAGCCGAGGTCTGAGCAGAGCCCTTCCCCTGACAGACCGCACGCGTGCCCGGCCGCTACCGGACACGCGTGCGGTACCGAGCTAACGCTTCCTGCCGATTGCAGCGCCGTACAAGGTCGTCTCCTCAATGCCGTCGATGGCCAGGAGTCGGTTCACCTCCTGATCATAGAAGGCTGCCACCGGGCAGCCGCCCAAATCAAGCGCCTCGGCGGCGAGCAGCGCATTCTGGCAGATATGCGCCGCGTCGAGCAGCAGGTAACGCATGCCGCGCTCGCCGTATTTGTTCATTGAGCGCCCGGTGACCGCCGACCAGAGCAGACAGACGGCGGCATGGTCGATAAATGACTGGCCAAGAAACGCCTCGGCCAACCGTGCCCCTTGACACCCCGGTGTCAACAATTCGAGCTCAAACGTTTCCACATTGAAGTGGTAGATTCCTGCAGCCAGCGAGTCAACTCGCTGAACACTGACATACGTCTCGATCGGATAGAGCGCGCCGGCCGACGGGGAAGTTCGCAGCAGGTGGCTGCCGGCTCGGGCGGTTACCCCCTGGCCTGCCCAGAGCAGGAAGGCCACGTCTTCCAGAGAGATCGGCTCGACACCGAAACGCCTGACAGAGCGCCGTCTCTGCAGCAATTTCATGATGCGTGCTTCCGAGAGCTGCCACGAGGAGCGGGGCAGGGGGGTTGTGCGTGCCTGCGGATAGCTTTTGAACGGTTCGACGGGCTTGGGGGCGACGGAGGTGGTTTCGATGGGAGTGTCGTGCCGCCGGGTTTGCCTGCCGATGGTGGCCCGGTCGAGCCGGGTCTGCAGCAGGAAGGCGCCTCCCGGGGTTTCGCGAGGATCGTCGGTCATTGCATGTCGGCGGACAGGGAGCCGGCCAGTTGCCCGCAGGCAGCGGAAATATCTCCGCCCCTGCTGCTGCGGATAAATACCGAATAGCGGGCGGCGCGCAGGATATCCTGAAACGCCAGGATTCGTTCCTGCGGCGATGGTCGGTAGGGGATTTCTTCACATTCGTTAAAGGCCAGCAAATTGATCTTGCATGGAATGTTCCGCAGCATCCGGGCCAGTTGCCGGGCTTCGGCGTCGGAGTCGTTGATGCCGGCCAACAACAGGTATTCGAACATGATTCGTTTCCGTTTGCGCATCGGATAGTTCCGACAGGCTTCGAGTAACTCGGCGATCGGATAACGCCGGTTGATCGGCATCAAGCTGTTTCTCGTGTCATCATCGACGGCATGCAGGGAGATGGCGAGATTGACATTGGTTTGTTCACCGAGCGGTCGCATGTTCGGTACGATACCGCAGGTGGAAACGGTGATTCTCCGACTCGCCATATCCAGGCCTTTCTGATCGGTCAAGATAGCCAATGCAGTGAGCAGCTGGCCGAAATTGTTCAACGGCTCGCCCATGCCCATGAATACCAGGTTGGTGATGGTGTGTCCGTCGCCGGGCCGTTGCTCCGAGCGACTGAGCAGATAGTCGCGGACGCAGATCACCTGGTTGACGATTTCCGACGGCTGCAGGTTTCTGGCAAAGCCCATACTGCCGGTACGACAGAACGAACAGGCCATGGCACAGCCAACCTGCGATGAGATGCAGAGGGTATTGCGGTCCTCTTCGGGAATCAGCACCGATTCAATAGCGTTGCCGTCCGCGAGGCGAAAGCCGAATTTGATCGTCCCGTCCTGTGACTGCTGGACGTGCGGTTCGTCAAAGCGGGAGATGCAGGCATGCTGCGGGAGCAGGGCGCGAAACGTCTTGGCCAGATCGGTCATTTCCGAAAATTCAGAAATACCGGGGCGATAAAGCCAAGACATGATCTGTCTGCCTCGAAATGCCGGTTGTTCGAGTGATTCGGCGAACCGTTCGAGACCTGCTCGGTCAAGGTTTTTGCAATCAATCAGCATAGGTTGTCACGAGGCGTGCGCTTCTTCGGCGGCAAGTTCTTTCCGGCCGGCGTCAGCAGCGTCGATGGTGGCCGGTAGCCTGGCGTTGTCTTGCTGCACGGCCGGCTGTTGGCTCGAGGCCTGATGAAGATGCCTTCGTATTCCATAAAACCCGCGCTGGTCTAAGCCGGGTTGGTACCGGCAAAGTCTTCCATAAAAGCAACAAGCCGGCGCACACCGTCGATCGGGAAAGCGTTGTAGATCGAAGCACGGCAGCCGCCGACGGAGCGATGCCCCTTCAGACCGATCATCCCCTGCTCGGTTGCTTCGGCGACGAATTTCGCTTCCAGTTCGGCACTGGGCAGGTTGAAGGCGACATTCATCCGGGAGCGGGAATCAGACGCGGCGTGGCCGCGGTAATAGTCGCTGCTGTCGATCACCCGGTAGAGCAGTCGGGCCTTTTCCTCGTTGCGCTCGGTCATGGCCGAAACGCCGCCCTGCGCTTTGAGCCACTTCAAGACCTCCCCGACAACATAGATCGCAAAGCAGGGCGGCGTATTGAACATCGAGCCTTTGTCCGCATGGGTCTTATAGCGCAACATGGTCGGAACGGAATCGGGCGTACGGTCCAGCAGATCGTTGCGGACGATAACGATGGTGACGCCGGCCGGACCAAGATTTTTCTGAGCGCCGGCAAAGATCAGGCCGAACCTGCTCACGTCAACGGGCCGGGACAAAATGTCGGACGACATGTCGGCGACCAGCATCTTCGTGGTGTCCGGAAAAGCGGCGAATTGGGTGCCGAAAATGGTATTATTCGATACCAGGTACAGATAGTTGCTGTCTTCACCGATCCGATATTCGTCGGGGCGCGGGATACGGCGGTAGTTTTCCGCTTTACCGCTGAAGGCGACATCTATCGTGCCGAATTGCTGCGCTTCTTTTATTGCCTTGGTCGCCCAGGTACCGGTATCCAGATACGTTGCTGTACCACCGGCTGCCAGCAGATTCATCGGGACCATGAAGAACTGGCTTGAAGCGCCTCCCTGGAGAAACAGCACCCGGTAGGTATCGGGAATGGCCATCAGTTCGCGGAGCAGGGCCTCGGTCTGGTCGGCAATCGCCATGAATTCCTTGGAGCGATGGCTCATCTCCATGATGCCCAGACCACGCCCCTGGTAATTGACGATATCAAGAGCGGCCTGCGCCAAGGCCGCCTCGGGCAGGGTGCCCGGTCCGGCGTTGAAGTTTAAAACTCTGTCAGTCATGGGGTGTTTCTCCTTATATTACTTAATCAAACTGGGTCGTTATGTCAGGTGTTCAACGGCGCGCGTTTCCCGGCGCCGTTCATTCCGGTTGTGCTGCCGGCATGCCGGCAGGAATGCCAGCAGTTTCGTCCCCCACGCGGCGGGAGCCGGCGCGTGGGGGGGGAAGAAACGGCAAGCGGCCGATTACCCCTGTTACGTTGTTATCACGAGACGCTCCTCCTGCTGGCGCAGAGCCTCATATAAAACGATACCCGCCGTCATTGCAAGGTTGAGGCTGCGGATATGGGGGTTGGCCATCGGTACGGTGAAACAGAGCTCGTCGTAGAGCGTTCTGATGTGTGCCGGCAGTCCTTTCGACTCCTTGCCGAAGATCAGGAAATCATCCGGTTCATACCGCGCCTCGGTATAACGACGCCTGGTCTTGGTGGTAAAAAATTTCAGTTTCCGTTCGCCCTGCCGGTGCAGGAACGTGTCCAGGTCGGGCCAGTCGATGATCCGGACCTGATCCCAGTAATCGAGACCGGCCCGTTTCACGTGTTTATCCTCGGTGGAAAATCCCAGCGGATAAACCAGGTGCAAAGTACAATTGGTCGCCCCGCACAAGCGGGCTATCGAACCGGTATTGGGCGGTATTTCAGGCTCGACGAGGACGATATTGAAGTGGTTCATGGCTGCGATGCACTGCCCGGAAATAGTTTGTTGTTGCGCAGACGCTATATACTCCGTCGCGCGGAGTGAAACAAGGACTATTGAATCACGGGGATTGGCAGCGCTTTGGTTGTATTGTATGGTTGGTGCAAAGATTTCAACCGTCTGCCTGTTTACCCCGTATTGCGTGCCTTCCCGTTGCCATGGACCAGCAAAGCACTCCCCAGCGTGATGCCCGGATCCCGGTGTTGGTTCTCGTTGTCTGGATCACCGTGCTGGTGAGCGTGGGGAGTGCTGTGATGTGGCGTTACCCAGAGGGTGAGGCCACCGATACGCCCGGGGTGCTGGTCGCAGACGGTGACCGGTTGCTGCTGACCGGCGAGCCGTCGTCGGAGACCGGCGCGGCAGCCCCCCGGCTCGTGGCCCTGGTGAGCGGCAAGGTCCCGGTGAACAGGGCCGGTGAGGCGGTGTTGCAGACCGTTCCCGGCATTGGCCCGGAACTTGCTCGCCGGATCGTTGCCGAAAGGCAACGATCCGGCGAATTCGATAATGCCGAGCACCTCACCCGGGTTTCCGGCATCGGTCCGGTTCGGTCCCGGCAATTTCGAGAGTTTCTGTTGTTTGATTAAACCATCATCGCGTGGGGGCCGAACAATGAAAATCGTCATTCATATAACTCCCTATGACAGGACGTCACAACGAACAATGAAAATCGGCGCTGTGGTCGGAATGGCCGGTTGGTTTTGAAAGTTAGCGGGGG
>CAZUJZ010000022.1:0-8002 GCA_964620665.1 uncultured Desulfofustis sp.
TAAAAATAGACATTCCTGGTCAACATCGACTATAAATTGCGTGAGGAATTGCGCGAAGAGTTGCCGCGTATTTTCACCGCTACCGACTCGGTTTTCTTCTACGCGGCCCCCGAGCCGTCCCAGCCCCTGCTGTTCGGCGGCACCACCGCGACACTGCATGAAGGGCGAGTCGCTCAATTCGGTCCGACCGTCGAGGTCTACAACCGGCCGGAAAACCTGATCAGCGCCGCACTCGTTGGCGGTGGGACAGGTTTAACCCCCTCCCGCCGTTAGCCTTGATTGCCGCTGCGCAAGGAGCACACCATGTCGTCGCATTTACTCGCCATCGACCAGGGTACCACGTCGAGCCGGGCGATCGTCTTCAACGATCGTCTGGAAATCGTCGCCTCCGCCCAGCAAGAATTCACACAATATTTTCCTCACTCGGGCTGGGTTGAACACGATGCCGAAGAAATCTGGAGTTCCTCGCTGGCCACCTGTCGGCAGGCACTCGAGCGCTCCGGTCTGGCCGCTGCCGATATTGCTGCGATCGGTATCACCAACCAGCGGGAGACCGTCGTCATCTGGGATCGGCAGACCGGCAAAGCGATCCACAAGGCGATCGTCTGGCAGGATCGGCGCACCTCGGGCCTCTGCGACGAGTTGCGCGCCGCCGGTCACGACCCGATGATCACCGCCAAGACCGGGCTGCTGCTCGATTCCTATTTTTCGGCAACCAAGATCAAATGGCTGCTCGACCAGGTCCCCGGCGCCCGCGAAGATGCGGCGGCCGGCCGGCTCGCCTGCGGCACCATCGACAGTTTTCTGCTCTGGCGGCTGACCGCCGGCAAAGTGCATGCCACTGATGCGACCAATGCCTGCCGGACCATGCTCTACAACATCTACGAAAATCACTGGGATGAGGAATTGCTCTCGCTGCTTGGCATTCCTATCGCGCTGTTGCCCGAGGTCAAAAATTCCTGCGATGATTTCGGCACTACCGACTCCGCTCTGTTCGGCGCTCCGATCGCTGTCGGCGGCATTGCCGGCGACCAGCAGGCGGCCCTGGTCGGCCAGGCCTGCTTTCGACCGGGCATGATCAAATCGACCTACGGTACCGGCTGTTTTATCGTCCTCAACACCGGCGAAAAGCCGGTGGTATCCACCAACCGGTTATTGACCACCATCGGCTACCGACTCGCCGGTATCAATACCTATGCCCTGGAAGGTTCGATTTTTGTGGCCGGTGCCGCGGTACAATGGATGCGCGATGCAATGGGCATCATCGAATCGGCGGCCGACACCGGTAAGCTGGCCCGCCAGGCCGACATCAATCAGGACGTCTACCTGGTACCGGCCTTCACCGGTCTCGGCGCCCCCCACTGGGACGCCGACGCGCGTGGGGCTATCTTTGGCATTACCAGGGCGACCGGCCCGGCCGAGCTGTCCAAGGCGGCCCTGGAGTCGGTCTGTTTCCAGACCCGCGACCTGCTTGAGATGATGCGCGGCGACTGGCCGGCCATGGGAGACACCGTACTCCGGGTCGACGGCGGCATGGTCGCCTCCAACTACACCATGCAGTTTCTCGCGGACATCCTGAACGCCCCGGTTGACCGGCCGGCAATCCTTGAAACCACTGCCCTCGGAGCCGCGTATCTGGCCGGTCTGTTCAAGGACCTGGTACCGCCGCCTGAACAGTTCATCGATGCCTGGAAACGCGACAAACGCTTCACGCCGGCACTGGACGAAGAAATTCGCAATCGGAAGTATGCCGGCTGGCAGGATGCGGTCCGACGGACCTTAACCTCCACCTAACGGCCTTCGGCCAGCTGCTCTCACACAACTGCTCTCACCGGGACAGGAAGGTTAGACAAAGCCATGGACGGCGACTATCACGTGGTTCACTTCTGGACACTGATCTGCCTGTCGCTTGGGATTCTTGGGGAAAACGAATGCACCTATCTGGGGCCCGATCTGTTGGAACTGCTTGACTGAAACGGCCGAGACCATTCACCTCGCGGCAAAATCAAGCAGAACCTTTATGCTCCGGCCGTCGCCGGCCTGGGCAAAGGCCTGCCGGACGGCAGCCGGCGGGTAACAGGAGCTGATCAACCGATCGAGCGGCACGTCCGGAAAAGTACGCATCATCGCCAGGGCACCGGGGAAACGACCGCAGCGAGAACCGACCACCGTGATTTCCTTGACCACCAGCGGCGCCAGATCGATCTCGCTGCGGCAAGCCACCGTGGTCTTGAGGACGATCGTGCCCCGGGGACGACACAGGGACAATGCGCGGGCCAGCCCCTGCGCCCGGCCGGTGGCCTCGACGACGATATCGGCACCAGGCACCACAGCAGGCCCGTCAACAGCGGTTTTGACACCGCGCCAGTCGGACAGAGCCAGTTTTTCCGGATGATGACCGACGAGGGTTACCTCCGCCGCGGCCGTGGCCAGTACCCAGGCGCAGAGAATCCCCAGCCTGCCGTCACCGAGCACCACCACCCGCTCGCGCCCCGTCAGCACCACTTGCTCGAGGATCTCGCAGGCCGCCGCCAGCGGCTCGGTGAGCACCGCCCACCGGTCGGAGATCGCCGCATCGACCGGGTACAGATTGCCGATCGGCAGCGTGCAGAACTCGGCCATGCAGCCGTCGAGCCCGCCGATGCCCAGCGTGGTCCGGTGCGGACAATGGCGCCCCAACTCCGCCGCACACCAGCTGCAATCACCGCAGGCCACGTTTATCTCCCCGACCACCCGCCGCCCCAGCAAGGACTTGTCCTGACAGCACTCCACCCGGCCGACGAACTCGTGACCGAGGACACCGCGAACCCCTCGGTACCCGTTGACGATCTCCAGGTCGGTTTGACAGATCCCGGCCAGCTGGACCCGGATCAGGGCCCAGCCGGACCGAAGTTCCGGAACGGGATAGTCATTCACAAAATGCACCCCGTTGTCACAGACGATCGCTTTCATCATCCCTCCGTCGGAACCGGACCAAACCGGTACGCTCTGCGTATCAAAAAATCTGTCACGCGACGAGTAGAAACAAAACGGAAAAAAAGGTCAAGCCATCGGCGGTCACCGGTCTTCCGGAAAACCTTTCCGTAAATCGGCACCAGGGGTGCGGAACGGCTGGAAAGAGAGAAACCGTTCGTGGCTGTGCCCCTCAACCATCCCCCTTCGGATGCTCTTGTCGAGGCCGGGGTTTTTGAAACAATCCAACCGGGAAGCGATCAGCGGCCGATCGCATATCGCTGCATTTTGTTATACAGCGAGCGCCTGGAAATTCCCAGCATGTCACTGGCTCGGCTCCGATTGTGGCCGGCATGCTCGAGGGTCAGGATAATCAATTCCTTTTCCACTTCAGCAATGGTCATGCCCACGCGAATGGCCATTTTCGTATCCTCGTTGCGATACTGGCTGATGCGCGACGGCAACTGCCTTATATCAAGAATGTCGCCGGTGGCGGAAATGACCGAGCGCTGAATAACGTTTTTCAGCTCCCGGACATTCCCGGGCCAGGGATATGACTCGAGGCAACTGACAAAACCGGGAGAGAGGCCGCGAATGGATTTTCGAAAGGTATCGCAGGCGTTCTTGATGAAATGATCGACCAGCAGGGGGATGTCTCCATGACGCTCCCGCAGCGGAGGCATCTCCACATGAAGGACATCGAGACGATAATAGAGGTCTTCTCTGAAATTTCCTTTCCGGATCTCCTCGGGCAGATCGGCATTGGACGCGGCAATCATCCTGACGTTCACACCAATGCTCCTCTGACTGCCGATACGGCAATATTCATTGGTCTCGAGCAACCGCAGCAGACTGATCTGCATCTTTTCGTCGATCGTGGCAATTTCATCCATGAACACCGTGCCGCCTTCCGCTGCCTCGAAGCATCCCTTGCGCAACGACGTCGCACCGGAAAAAGCGCCGCGCTCATGGCCGAACAGTTCACTGGCGACCAGGTCTGTCGGCAGTGCACCGATATGCACCGGCACGTAGGGGCCATGTGATCTCGAGCTGAGTTCGTGAATGGCCAGAGCGGCAAGCTCCTTGCCGGTGCCCGTCTCCCCGGAGAGCAAGACCGGGATATCCGTGGCAGCGGCCTGACGAATCTGCCGGTACACCTGACGCATGGCGGTCGATCGCCCGATCATCTTTTCGAAGCTGGTCTTTTCAATTTCCGAACGCAGCAACAAGTTAGGGCCCAATTGCGGGCGCCGGGACAGCGCCGTTTCGACCAGAAGTTTCAACTCTTCATCGGTTACCGGCAGCAGAGAGTAGTGGAAGACGCCAGCCCGCAGGGCCTGGTGGGCCATCTTCAACCGGCCGGGAGGGGCAAAGAACAAAACAGGGGTGCCGGGGCACTTGGCACAAATCAATTCCAACAGCTCCAACGCATCATCGGGCTGCCGGTGAGCAACTGAGCTTGAAAAAAGCATCAGATCGAAGGCCTCTCGTTCGAAGCGATCGCCGACATCTTCGAGGCTGCGCGCAAACGAAAGGGAAATTCGGTCTTCGCCGAATATACCGATTACCTGTCGCGCCAGATCCCGCCCTTCGTCGACACAGATAATTTTTATCTTCTCAACGTTCTCGTCGCTCATGCTATTTTCTCATCCAGGAAACAATCGTTTGGGTAATTTTTGCGCATATCAATTCACCGGCACATCATCGGAACGGTTGCCTCACGATGGTGTTTTACCATTGTTTAAGAATAATACAAGTATTGCATTGAAATAGAATAATGCCCGATTATGCCGGCCTGGAGCGGCCTTCCGCTCGGCCCTGTCGAGAACGAGTGCACGATCGAGTACTTGAGCATATTATGCACACTTTTTGATGCTTTTTCGAACCCGTTGGTTGTTTTCTACCCATCACCTCGTAAATCAACACCCCTCTCTGAAAAGGGTCCCTTCGGCCTCGCGGCTTCCCCCAGTTATTTCTGCAGGTGTGCATGAAAATCAACCCCCCGGGCTGACCGGTTCTGCCGAAGTCTTTGCTCGTTAGCAGCGGACAGGGTTAAACCATTCCCGCCGTCGGGCGAGACGCAACCATAACAATGGCCGTCCCTGGTACGCATTTTGCTTAAGCTGACCCGGATATGATTGAACCTTCCTCGGTCCCACCGCACCTGGTGGACCGCAACCACGACATCTACTTCAGGAGAAACATAGTATGAGTAAGCTGCGCACCAAACATGTCTTTACCAGCGAATCGGTCAGCGAAGGACATCCGGACAAGGTCTGCGATCAGGTCTCCGACGCCATTCTCGATGCCTGTCTCGCCGTCGATCCCGGCAGCAGGGTTGCCTGCGAAACGGCGGTGACCACCAACTTCCTGATCAACCTGGGCGAAATCACGTGCAGCGGTTGGCAACGGATCAACCCGGAAAAAATCGCCCGCCAGGTCGTCAGGGAAATCGGCTACGACCGAGATGAGCTGCTGTTTTCCAGCGACAGCTTCGATTATCTGTGCCGCATTCACTCCCAATCAGGCGACATCGCACAGGGCGTCACCGAGGGTGAGGGACTTTTCAAGGAACAGGGCGCGGGCGACCAGGGGATGATGTTCGGTTATGCGACTTCTGCCACACCGTCCCTGATGCCGGCTCCCATCCATTATAGCCATCGACTGCTGGAACACCTGCAGGTTATTCGCAAAAATGGGCAGATCGACTATCTTCGCCCCGACGCCAAGACCCAGGTTTCGGTTCTCCACGAAAACGGGACACCGGTCCGTATCACCTCCGTTGTCATCTCCCAGCAAACAGACGAGATTCCGTTGTCGAAAATCCGTGGTGATCTGGTCGAGATCAGTCGTGAATTGCTTGCCCCATCCGGATTGCTCGATGATGCCACCGAGTTCTTTATCAACCCTACCGGTAAATTCGTTATCGGCGGCCCCCATGGCGATGCCGGCCTGACCGGAAGGAAAATCATCGTCGACACCTATGGCGGCGTCGGCTGTCACGGCGGCGGTGCCTTCAGCGGCAAGGATCCCTCCAAAGTGGACCGTTCCGCCGCCTATTACGCCCGTTATGCGGCAAAAAACATCGTTGCCGCCGGGCTGGCCGACAAGTGTGAAATCCAGGTGGCCTACGCGATCGGCATTGCCCGACCGCTATCCATCAATGTCGACACCTTCGGCACCGGCAAAGTCGACGACGAACAGATCCAGCAGGTCCTCGAAGCAGGGGAACTGTTCAACTTCAGGCCGGCGGCCATCATCAGCGATCTGCACCTCACCGAGCCCGACGGCTGGAGCTACCGCGACACTTCCGTGGCAGGTCACTTCGGCAGAGACATCTTTTCCTGGGAACAGACCGACCGGGTGGAAGCCCTGCAGGAGGCGCTCGGCGTCGACATCAGACAGGTCGCCTGATTGTCGGGCGGCAAGGCAACCAGATGATGCCTTGCCGGTCCAACCGATACCGGATAGCACAGTACAGCGCGGCACCCGGGAAGCAACCTCGCCCCCGGGATGCTGAAGCAGCACATTTATCAAGCAAACCACCAAGGAGTACTCATGAACGCAACCAGTGAAAGAGACGCTGAAAACCATAACGATCGACTGGCCCCGATTTCGACCATCGTGGCTCCGGGCGGTTCCGCCTCGAAGCATGATTATCGGGTTGCCGATATCGCGCTGGCCGACTGGGGCCGCCGCGAAATCGACATCGCCGAACAGGAAATGCCGGGCCTGATGGCAACCCGGGAGAAGTACGGCCCGCAGAAACCCCTGCAGGGGGTCCGTATCATGGGCAGCCTGCACATGACCATCCAGACCGCAGTGCTGATCGAAACCCTCGCCGCCCTTGGCGCCGACGTCCGCTGGGCGAGCTGCAATATTTTCTCGACGCAGGATCATGCCGCGGCGGCCATCGCCCACACGGGAATCCCGGTCTTCGCCTGGAAAGGAGAGACCCTGGAAGAGTATTGGTGGTGCACGCTGAAGGCCATGACCTGGCCGGACGGCACGACACCGCAGCTCATCGTTGACGACGGCGGTGACGCCACCCTCCTGATACACATGGGCTATGGCGGCGAGAAAGATCCGTCCCGTCTCGAGGCGGCCACCGACAACAAGGAACTGCAGGTCATCCAGCACCTCCTGCAGGACGTTTATCAGGCCGACAGCGGCTTCTGGCACCGGGCCGTTGCCCAATGGCGGGGCGTCTCCGAAGAAACAACCACCGGTGTCCATCGGCTGTATCACATGCAAAAAGACGGTTCCCTGCTGGTTCCGGCCATCAACGTCAATGATTCGGTAACCAAATCAAAATTCGACAACGTCTACGGCTGCCGCCATTCACTGGTCGACGGTATCTGCCGGGCCATGGACGTCATGCTGGCCGGCAAGACCGCGATGGTCTGCGGTTTTGGCGACGTCGGCAAAGGGTCTGCAGAATCACTTGCCGGACAGAAATGCCGCATCCTGGTCTCGGAGGTCGACCCGATCTGTGCCCTGCAGGCCTGCATGGCGGGATATACCGTCTGCCGGGTCGAGGACGCGCTGGCCACAGCGGATATCTATGTCACCACCACCGGAAACAAAGACATCATCACCGCCGAACACATGAACTCCATGAAGGATCAAGCCATCGTCTGCAACATCGGTCATTTCGACAACGAGATAGAGGTTGATCGGCTCAATCAGTGGCCCGGCGTCACCAAAGTCCAGATCAAACCCCAGGTAGACAAATACACGTTTTCGGACGGTCATTGTATCTACCTGCTCGCGGAAGGGCGCCTGGTCAATTTGGGGTGCGCCACCGGTCACCCGAGTTTTGTCATGTCCAACAGCTTCACCAATCAAGTACTGGCCCAGATAGATCTCTGGCAGAACAGGGATTCACGGCAGATCGGCGTATCAACCCTTGACAAAAAACTCGACGAAGAGGTGGCTCGGCTGCATCTGGCCAAACTGGGCGCCATCTTGACCGAGATGAGCCAGGATCAGGCGGA
Source organism: uncultured Desulfofustis sp. (assembly GCA_964620665.1). GTDB lineage: Bacteria > Desulfobacterota > Desulfobulbia > Desulfobulbales > Desulfocapsaceae > Desulfofustis. Next base: position 7,950 of record CAZUJZ010000022.1, read on the forward strand.
CTACATCGGCGTACCGGTCGATGGACCGTACAAATCGGAACACTATCGCTACT
>CAZUJZ010000022.1:8102-22243 GCA_964620665.1 uncultured Desulfofustis sp.
GTCAACATCTGAACCGGAGGAACCATGACACAGGAAACACCGCAATTATGGAAAGATACCTACGATGCCTCAACACCGGAGGAACTGCTGGCCGCCTACGGCAAATGGGCCCACCTCTATGACCGCGACACCCTTGAGGTCATGGGCTACGTCGGCCCCCAGGTGGCCGCCGATATGCTCGACGTTCACCTGCCTGCCACCGACAGCAGAGTCCTCGACGCCGGCTGCGGCACCGGGTTGGTCGGAGAAATACTAAACCAGCTGGGATACGAACATGTCGATGCGATGGACTTTTCCGCCGACATGCTCAGCGAGGCGGGAAAAAAAGCGGTCTACCGCAAACTCTACCAGGAAGACATGAACGGCAGGTTGAATCTCCCCGACAATAGCTACGACGCCACCATCTGCGTCGGCACTTTCACTTTTGCCCACGTCGGGCCGCATGCCTTTGACGAATTGGTCCGCATCACCCGCCCCGGCGGGCATATCTGTTTTACCATCCGTGACGGGGCCTACCAGCAATACGGCTATCGCCGGAAAATGCTGGGATTGGAAGCCGCCCGCCGCTGGCAGCTCCAGGAGCTGCGCGAGGAAGATTACCTCGTCAAGGAAAACGTCACCGCCAAATTTTGCACGTATCAAGTTCTGGCCGGCTAATGGCGGAAATCACCGGCCGCACAGCCTCCGTTCTGCGTCACCGTTCATTCACCACCCCATAACAGGAGCACTTCATGGTCAGCGAGAACAAGACTCTCAATAAAGTTTATACCGCCGAAAATCACCAGCAGCTGATGGATGCCTATAAGGAGTGGGCGACCGATTATGACACCGATACGGTCAACCGTTTCGGCTATGTGGCCCATGTCGCGTCAGCGGAGGCTCTGGACAAAGTCCTTAGGGATAAAGCAGCCGTCATCCTCGACGCCGGCTGCGGTACCGGATTGGTCGGAGAAGAACTGGTCAAGCGCGGTTACAGCGCCATCGACGCCCTTGATTACTCTCGGGAAATGCTCGACGAAGCCGAACGAAAAAAAATCTATCGGTGCCATCTCCAGGCAGATTTGAGCAAACCCCTCGATTTCGAAGAGAACGCCTATGATGCCGTCGTCTGTGCCGGTACCTTCACCTACGGGCACGTCAAGGCACACGCTTTTGACGAGTTGGTCCGCATCACCAGGCCGGGTGGCATCATCTGCTTCACGATCCGCGAGGGCGCTTACGAAGATTACGGTTATCGTCAACGGATGATCGAATTGGAGCAACAACAGGCCTGGGAACTGCTCGGCATGGAAAACGCCGACTACCTGAAAAACGAAGGTATCACGTGCAAAATGTGCACCTATCAGGTTACGGGCTGATAGGGGATAAAAACCGGGAAACGGCGCCTCAGCTGTTAGCTGACGGCTAGCCACCAGCTCCCGAAGCAACCGTTGCATTGAGCCCGGCAACCGCTTCGCTGACCGGAAAACTGAGAATAAACGTGGTCCCCTGTCCGGGCGTCGACTGCACATCAATATAACCCTGGTGCGCCTCGACGACCTCCTTGACCAGCGACAAGCCGAGCCCCGAGCCGGTGATATGGCGGGTTGCCTTGCCTTTGACCCGGTAAAATCGATCGAAGATATGGGACAGGTCGTCCGGGTTGATGCCGATGCCGGAATCCGTGAAGAGCAGGTTGGCAAAACCGCCGGAAACAGTCGTGGAAATATCCAGACGGCCGCCTTCCGGTGTGTACTTGACCGCATTGGACACGATGTTCATGACGGCTGTCCGCATATGGTCGTAATCGACGTTGAACCGCCACGGCTCCGGGCAGGGGGTAAAGCTGACTTTGATCTGCTTGGCCTCGGCCTGGGGACGCATCACCTCGACGATCTCCTCGATCAACTCGTGGCCGCTGGTCGGTTCGAGATTAAAGACCACGTTACCACTCTCCAGCTTGGACAAATTAAGCAAGTTCTCGATGAGCCGCAGCAGATCCCTGGTCCGCACGGTCATCCGGCTGTGCAGTTGATGACAGGAGAACTCCGCTTCGTGCGGACAATCCATCTGCAGCGCATAGATCATCTGCTCAATGGAGGCGAGTGGCGATTTGAGCTCATGGGCGACCATCGCAACAAAATCGGATTTCATCCGGTCGATTTCCTTCAGTGTCGAGATGTCCTCAAACGTGGTCACCGAGCCAAGAACCGTCCCCGACGATGAAATCACCGGAGCACAATGGGCCCGGAGGCAGCGGCGGGAAACGGTCCCGGCGGCGCACTCCCGGGTTACCACCCGCCCATTGTCGATGGCTTCCCGCACCATCTGCACGACCGCCGGGTCACTGATCGAGTCGGCCAGCGGCTTGCCGATCACCGGGTCGGTCTGGATCTCGAGCAGCTTGATGGCCGCCGGGTTGTGATGGACGACGACGCAGGCCGGATCGGTGATCAGCACCGCCTCGACCATACAACCGAACACCGTCTTGAGCAGGCTTTTTTCTTTCTGGATCGCCTCCAGACTCAGCGTCCGCTCCTCGCGCAGCCGCTCCGCCTCAAGCTCAAGGCGGATCTTGTCAACGGCGCGCTCGACGACGATACGGATATAATCGGGAGTGAACGGTTTGCCGACAAAATCAAACGCACCCTGCTTCATCGCCGTCACCGCTTTGGAGACGGTGGCAAAACCGGTGATGACGATCACCTGGACCGACGGCCGGTGCTCGCGGATCCAGTCGAGCACGGCAAAACCGTCAATGCCCGGCATCATCAGGTCGAGCAGCACCACCTCGTAACCGTTCTGCTCGATCATCTCCAGGCCACGCTCGCCACTCTCGGCCTTGTCGATCTCGTAGCCCCTGCCGGCCAGCGATCGCTCGACCCCGTCGCGAATCACCTTTTCGTCGTCGATGATCAAAATACGCATGGTTTCCACGCTCATCTCCCTGGTGCCGGAACCTGATGCAACCATGGACCTGCCGGGCTTCTTGCCGCCCGGCAGGCGGTCAGCTCAGCCAACTCTTGACCCGCTCGAGCAGCTCGTCGGGCTCGACCGGTTTGGGCATATAGTCCTCGGCCTCGCTCTCCAGCATATCCCGATGGGTATAGGTGCTGGTGGCAACCCGATCGGCCACCGCCGTCAGCAGGATAATCGGAATCCCGCTCGTTTCTTCGTCCGCCTTGAGCTTGGCGCAGGCCTCATGGCCGTTCATCACCGGCATCATCACATCGAGCACGATCAGGTCCGGCCGCTGCTCGGCGACCGCCTCGAGACCCTCTTTGCCGTCGTAGGCGACGTTCACGTCGTAGCCGCCCTTTTCCAGGATGACTTTTACCGCCGCGACAAAATCCGGATCATCGTCAACCAGCAGAATCAGCTTCTTCTGAGCCATGAATTTCCTCCTTTGGATGGTACGCTCTGATGCGTGGCTTTTCCTTTTTTATTCTTCATCCATGACGGGGCGAGGCAGCAGCCCGGCACCGCCGATGATCTCGTTGAGCTTCTCTTCCCATTCGATGGCCATCACGTGTACCCCGGCGATTCCTTCCATCTCCCGCAATTGCCGGATCTGCTCGATGCACATCTCGATCCCCTTGGCCGCCTGCTTCTCTTTCGGCTCGTCGGCCAGGCGCTTGATCACCGACTCGGGAATATCAATGCCGGCAACCATCTTGTTCATGAACTTGGCCATGCCGACCGACTTGAGCGGTGTCACCCCGGCCAGGATCTTGACCCGCTCGTGCAGTCCCTGCTTCTTTGCCTCATCCAGGTACCGGGTGAATGTATCCATGTTGTAAATGCACTGGGTCTGGACGAAATCGGCGCCGGCATCGGCTTTGAGCTTGAACCGGGGGACCCTGATCTCGAACGGGTCGGCGAACGGGTTGACCGCGCAGCCGATAAAAAATTTCGGCGCACCGTCGAGTTTGTCGCCGGACGGGAAGATCCCCTCGTCGCGCATGGTCTTTACCAGGTGGATCAGCTGGATCGAATCGATGTCAAAGACGTTCTTGGCCTGCGGGTCGTCGCCGAACTTCTGGTGATCGCCGGACAGGCAGAGCAGGTTGCGCACCCCGAGAGCCGAAGCGCCGAGCAGGTCGGACTGCAGCGCGATCCGGTTGCGGTCGCGGACCACCATCTGCAGCAGTGGTTCGGTACCGCTCTGCCGAACCAGCAGACAGCCGGCCAACGAACTCATCCGTACCACCGAGGTCTGGTTATCAGTGACATTGCAGGCATCAACAGTACCCTTGACGAATTCGGCCTTTTTCAGCACTTTTCCCGGATCGGCCCCGCGCGGCGGGCCACATTCGGCGGTAACGGCAAAATGTCCGGCGGCGAGCACCCGCTCCAGATTGCTTCCCGATTTCATTATATCATATCCTCCCTGATAATTCGCCGCGGACCGCCGTCCCGTGCACTGCTCCAGCCCTTGTACGGTTTCAGTTTGCCGTAATTCTCCATCTGGTCGAGCGCCTTGAGCCGATCGATGATCAGCTGCCAGCCGCAGGGAACCTCCTTCGAGACCTCGCAGATCCCGCCGACCGAGCCGCCGCAGGGCCCGTGGAACAGGGATTTGGCGCAGCGAGTCACCGGACAGATGCCGCCGGTCAGGTGCAGCACGCAATCACCGCACCCCTGGCAGCGTTCGGCCCATTCACCCTGTCGTTCGGTGACCCCGAGAAAGCCGGTGTTGATGCCCGGCAACAGCGGCGTCCGAGCGAACTTCTCGGCCATGAACTGGATGCCGGCCCCGCAGGCGATTGACAGCACCGCCTGGTAATCCTCAACGTAGGGGCGCATCGGCTCCAGGTATTCCGGATCGCATTGCCGCTCCAGGCACGCCTCCCGGATCTCCAGAGGCCGGCCGCCCGATTCGCGGGCCAGCCGCAGGGTCGACGCGAGCACCTGAACCTCCTTCTCACCGCCGACCCGGCAGACGGTCACACAGCCGAAACAACCGGCAACGATGATCTTGTCGTACGGCTCGATCATCTCCAGAATTTCTTCGATGGGTTTGGCTGTACCGGTAATCATGTCGCGGGTACCTCCTGGGCACGCTCTTGGTTCTGTTGATTGCGCACCAGGTTGATCGGGCTCGGGCCAAGCGCCTGGACCTGGTCGACAAATTCTCCGGTAAAGCGCGCAAAGGCGGCGCCTTCACCGGCACTGAGATTATACATGCGGACGCGCTCCGGGCCGAAACCGATAATCTCGAGAATGGTGGCGACCCGGTCGACCCGGGCCCGCGCCCGGATATTGCCGTTGACGTAGTGGCAATCGCCTTCCAGGCAGCCGATCACCATCACCCCGTCGGCTCCCTTCTCAAAGGCCCTGAGCAGCACTGCCTCCTCGATCCTGCCGGTGCAGGGCAGCAATACGATGCTGATCGACACCGGGTACGAACGTCGCTCCGAACCTGCCAGGTCGGCGGCGGTGTACGCTCAGTGACGGCAGGCAAAGACGATGACATCGGGGGTAAAACCACTCATCAGACGCTCCTTGGCTCGGCTGTGGGCTCGGCAGGCTGGTAGGAGCCCAGTTTGGCATAGAGGTTGTCGTCGCGGAAACGGCCGAGGGTAATCGTCTTGGCCGGACACTCGGCGACGCAGATGCCGCATCCCTGGCACAGGGCAGGATTGATGTAGGCGGTATGCTCCTCGGTGATTACCGGCACCCCGTACGGACAGGCCCGCACACAGGTCAGGCAGACCGCGCAATGGGCCGGATCGACCACGGAAAAGACCCCGGACAGGGTCAACTTGTCCTTGGCCAGGATGGTCGCCGCCCGGGCCACCGCCGCCTGGGCCTGGACGATGGTCTCGCTGACGTTTTTCGGGCCGTGCGCGGTGCCGGCCAAAAAAACGCCCTCGCAGGCCAGGTCCACCGGCCGCAGCTTGGCGTGGGCCTCGATGAAAAAATTGTGTTCGTTGCGCGGGATGCGCAGCATCGTCGCCAGCTCCTCGGTATCGTTGGCCACCAGTCCGGTGGAGAGCACCAGCAGATCGGGCCGCAGGGAGACCGGCCGGCGGATGGACGGGTCGGTGACGGCGATTTCAATCCGCTCGCCGTCCAGTGCAACCTGCGGCGTTTGCTGCTGCGGGTCGAAACGGATGAAATTGACCCCGGCCAGCCGGGCCCGGCGATACTCGAGTTCGAACAGGCCATAGCAGCGCATGTCGCGGTAGAGCACGTCGACCCGGATCTCCGGATTGAGCTGTTTGAGCTGCAGGCTGTTCTTCACCGCCTGGTTGCAGCAATTGCGCGAACAATAGTCGAGATGCTCGCTGCACCGCGACCCGGCGCACTGCAGCATGACGATGCTCGACCAGCCGGCCGCGTGCTGTGGCTCTATGGCCAGCATCGTCTCGAGATCGGTCTGGGTGATGACCCCGTCCCGCTCGCCGAGGCCGTAAAGGGCCGGCCGATATTCCCGGGCGCCGGTGGCGACCAGGGTGGCCCCGTGCCTGATTTTGCGGGTGCCGCCGCTGGCGGTCATGATCTCGCTGTCGAACGAGCCGACAAAACCGCTCTGCTCGATCAGCGCCGCGTTGGTAAAGACCTTGATCCGCTCGTCGCTCAGCACCCGGTCGCGCAGCGATTCGAGATACGGGGCAAACTCCTGGCCGTCCAGGCTGCGCTGCAGCAGCCGCACCTGACCGCCGAGCTCTTCCTGCTGTTCCACTAGGTAGACGGTAAAGCCCTGACCGGCGGCCTCGACGGCGGCGCTCATGCCGGCCACCCCGCCGCCGATCACCAGCAGGCTCGGTTCGACGGCAAACTCCAACTCGCTCAACGGCTCGGCCTGGGAGACATTGGCCACGGCCATGCGCATCAACCGTTTGGCCTTCTCGGTGGCCTTTTCCGGCTCGAGCGGGTGCACCCAGCTGCATTGATCGCGGATGTTGGCCATGTCGAAAAAATACTTATTGATGCCGGCCTGGCGCAGCGTCGACATGAACAACGGCTCATGGGTCCGCGGCGAGCAGGCGGAGACCACCACCCGGTTCAGGTTATGCTCGCCGATGATCTCCCTGATCCGCTCCACCGAGTCCTGCGAACAGGTATAGAGCGGGTGGTCGGCATAGACCACGTGGGGCAGCGACCGGGCATAGTCGGCCACCGCGGCCACATCCACCACCGAGGCGATATTGCTGCCGCAATGACAGACGAAGACGCCGATGCGCAGCTGCTCGCCCGGTTTTGCAACCTTCTCCGGCGGCAACACCTGCTGGACCAGCTGAGTGTTGCGGCCACCGGCAATGCCCACCGCAGCCGCCTGGGCAGCACCGGAGGCCTCGCCGACCGTTTCCGGAATATCCTTGGGCCCGTTGCAGGCACCGCTGACGAACACCCCGGGCCGCGACGTGGCCAACGGCGTAAACCCGTCGGTCCGGGCAAATCCGAAGTCGTCGAGCTCGATGCCGAGCCGACCGGCCAGCTCCTTGTTCTTCTCGGAAACCTGCAGCCCCACCGACAGGACCACCAGGTCGAAGACCTCGGCGACCACCGCACCGCTGTCATCGGCATAACGCAGCTCGAGGTCGCCGGTCACCGGGTCTTCGAAGACCCGGCTGACCATGGCCCGGACCAGACGCACCTGGTTCTCCTGGACCCTGGTGATATACCGGTCAAAATTCTTGCCGAAGGCACGCTGGTCGATATAAAAGATGGTCGGCTCGATCGAGCTGTCGTGCTCCCGGGCGATAAAGGCCTCCTTGGCGGCGTACATGCAGCAGACCGACGAACAGTAATCACGGTTGCAGCTGTGATCACGGGAACCGACACACTGGATCCAGGCGACCCTGCGCGGGTGCTTCCCGTCGCCCGGCCGGGTCACGATGCCCGAGGTCGGCCCTGAGGCGGACAGCAACCGTTCGAACTCGATGCTGGTGACCACGTTCTTGTAGACACCGTAGCCGAACTCGCCGCGCACCCGGGCATCGAAGACCTCGATGCCCGGCGAGAAGATCACCGAACCGACGGCGATCTCCCGCTGTCGCTCGACCTGGTCGTAATCGATGGCCCCGACGCCGCAGACGCTCTGGCAGGTACCGCAGGCTCCGGTATTGAGTCGCACGCAACTGGCCGCATCGATCACCGGCACCCGGGGAACGGCCTGGGGATAGAGGATATTGACCGGCTTGCGCAGGTTGAGTCCTTCGTTGAAGGTGTTGAGCAGCGGTCGCACCGGTTTGTCGGTCAACTGCTCGATATCGAGAAAATCGACCGGACAGACCGAGGCGCAGGCCCCGCAGACCTGGCAGATATCGCGACCGACCTCGATGCCCTCCTCGACCATGGTCAGTGCCCCGATCTCCATGACTTTGCGGCACATCACCACGCACAGGCCGCAGCGGATGCAGTCGCCACCAATCCGGCCGCCGCGCTGCTTGATAATCTCCTGCGAGCGCGCAGAGAGCGCGGCACCGAGACTCTTGTCGAGATCGGGGGCCTGATCGATGGTAATGGCCTGGAACTGCTCCGGGCAGACCGCAAAACAGGCCCCGCAACCGATACAGCGATCCTGGTCGATGGTCGCGACTTCCTTTTTTTGCCAGCTCACCGCGCCGTGCAGACAGGCCCGAAAACAGGCACCGCAACGCGAGCAGCGTTCGGCATCGACAGTAAATGTCCAGGCGGCGATGCCTCCCGAAGTTGTCGGTGCCACTCCGGGCAGCACCGTCTTGTCCCTGGCCTTGAGTCTTTTTTTCTTCTCACCCTCGGCCGGCGGCTCGGGAAACCAGGAGATCCTGGTCACCGGACAGGCAAGCTCGCACAGACCGCAGCCGGTACACGTATCCGGATCGACATAGCGGGCATGCTGGGCGATCCGGGCGGTGAAATTGCCGGCCTGGCCGTCGAGGCCGAGTACCTCGCTGTGCGTGAGCAGTTCGATATTGCGATGCCGCCCGACCTCCACGAGTTTCGGCGAAACAATGCACATCGAGCAGTCATTGGTCGGAAAGGTCTTGTCGAGCTGGGCCATCTTGCCGCCGATGGCCGGCGCGCTCTCCACCAGGTAGACCCGAAACCCGGCCTCGGCAAGATCGAGCGCCGACTGCATACCACCGATGCCGCCGCCGACCACCAGTACCGCGCCCGTCACATCCGTTGACAACTGGTTGTTGACAGATTGGCTCATGCCGCCTCCTCCCGCTGCTCTGCCGCCCGATTGACGACGTTGCTGAGAACCTGGGCCGAAACGAGATGGAGCCGCCCCTGGCTGGCCGGGTAGCTGCCGTCCAGCGCGGCAACGATCAGTTCGGTGGCGAAAAAGACCGGCAGCCCCGGCTGCGTCGCCGATTGGCGCTGCCTACTCTCGACATTGGCCTGGCACATCGGGCAGTCGGTCACCAGCGCCCGGGCACCGGCCCGGCGCGCCGCGGCGACAATGTCGCCGACCAGGGTTTCGGCAATATCGGGTCGGGCCATGGTCAGGCTGCCGGAACAACATTCGGTGCGGTGGGACCAGGAGACCGCTTCACCGCCAAGTGCTCCGACGATGCGCTCCAATGCCCGGGGCTGTTCATAATCACGGGCTCCGGTAATCTTTGGATGGCGCAGCGACAGGCAGCCGTAATAGCAGGCCAGCACCAATCCTTCGAGCGGCAGCCGAACTTGCTCACTGAGGCTGGCGAGGTGCTGCGGCTCGGAGAGCAGCGAACTGATATGGACGATTCGAAACTCCGGGAGATCTTTGGGCACACCCCAATAACCCGGGTCGGCGCGCAGTACCCGCTCTGCCGCCTTCAAACGCTGGAAACAGGCGGCGCACGGCACCAGCACGTCATGACCGAGTTCGGCGGCGAGCAGCAGGTTGCGCAGCGGCAGACGCATGCCGATCTCATGGCTGGTCATATGCGCAGAGGAGGCGCCGCAACAATTCCAGTCGGGAATGTCCACCAACTCCAGGCCGAGCCGGGCGCAGACCGCCCGCACCGAACGGTCGTAGTCAAGTGCCGTGCCGCTCAGCGAACAACCGGGGTAATAGGAATAGTTCATCGCTCATACTCCTTGCCAAGACCGGAAAAGATCTTCTCGATACCGGCCTTGTCCTTGACTGAATGAGGCCGCAGGCCGAGTTTGCCTTTGCCAAACATCTGCAGGCCGAGCTTCAGGTCGCCAAGCAGATCGCCGCTGCGCAGCTTGTAACCGACAATCAGGCCGACCTCGTAAGCCCGCCCCCAATGTCTGATCGACTGCAGGAAGGATTGGTGAAAGACCGGCACCCGCGGTTCGGCCGGCGCCACGTTTTTACGCAGCGCCAGCTCCCGCAGCACGTCCATCAGTGCAGCAATCTCGATATCGTTGGGACAGCGAGTGGCACAGGTTTCACAAGCGGCACAGAGCCAGATGGTCTTGCTGGTCAGCAACTCCTCCTCCCGGCCGTAAGCAGCCAGCCGTACCACTTCCATGGTGGTCACATCGAAAAATCCGGTCACCGGGCAGCCGGCTGAACACCGGCCACACTGGAAACAGGCGTGGACATCAATGCCTCGTGCCTGTAATTTGTCGAGAAATTTGTGGTTTGGCCTCTCCGACGTATCGACGTGCTGTTTCATCTTCATCTCCTGTGACGTTGTCGCAGAAATCGACGCAACCACGTGCGTTAGCGGCTCCCGCCGTCTTTACGTGGACGGCTGGTCGAACCCGGCGGCCGCTTCGCTGTCATTCCCCTTGACCGCCTCGGCAACGGCCGGAAAGCGCAAGGTAAAGGTGGCGCCCTCGCCCGGCGTGGAGGAAACCCGGATGCTTCCCTGGTGCTCCTTGACGATGGCATAAGAGACCGACAGTCCCAATCCAGTCCCTTCTCCGGTGGTCTTGGTAGTAAAAAAAGGCTCGAAGATCTTCTCGTGCAGCGCTTCCTCGATGCCCGGCCCGGTATCGCTGATCAGCACCTCGACCACGTCGTTGCCGGCTCGTGTCCGGCTGACGATACGCAGACTGCCGCTGCCGTCCATGGCTTGGGCGGCGTTGACCAGCAGGTTCATCATCACCTGATGGAGCCGGATATGGTTGCCGGCGGTCGACGGCAGGCTGTCGGCCAGTTGGCACTGGACCGCAATATTGTGAAAGAGCGGTTGATTCTGCAGGATTCCAAGCGTCTTGCGGACCACCTCGTTGAGGTTGATCGGTACCATCTCGTAACTGGACTGATGGGAAAACTCGAGCAGATCGGCAACGATCACCTTGCAACGCTCGGCCTCATTGACGATGGTGTCAAGATCCGCCCCGGCCGGGTGGTCCTCGCCAAGTTCCTCTTTAATCAAATTGGCATACAGCATGATCCCGGACATCGGGTTGTTGATCTCGTGGGCAACCCCGGCGGCAAGCCGGCCGAGACCGGCCATTTTTTCCGATTGCATCAGCATGTTGTGGGTCTGTTCGAGATCCTCCTCGATCTGCAGCATGGCGCGCAGATCGGTAAAGATGCCGAAGGTGGCGATTTCCTTGTCCTTGTCATAAATGATGCCGCCGGAGAAACGAACCGGGATCTCGTGCCCGTCCCGGTGCAGCACGCTCAGTTCATGATGCAGCAGTTTTCCCTTGCCGCCGAGATCGTCGCTGCGCATCCGCTTGAGGACCTCATGGGCGACACCGTCGTGATAGAGACTGGCGACATGCAGGTCGCCGAGGTCCTCCTCCCGGTAACCGAGCAAATGCAGCGCCGCGTTGTTGAACAGGATGATCCGCCCCTGCAGGTCGGCGGCGATAATCGCGTCGACCGAAGAATTTATCAGGTTATTGAAGAAGGCGTTGCGCCGCCGGAGTTGTCCCTCCAGCCGCTTGCGGGCGGTAATGTCGATCAGCCAGAGCAGGTAGTAATCAGGAGAGGCGGGCGGGTAAACAAGTACGGCATCGATGATCTTGAACTCGTCGTCACCGATCTGAATCCTGATCTCCTGTCTGATCCGCGACTCGTCGATCTCGGCCAGATTATCGAAGTACTGGCCGATTTGGTAGAAGAACCACTGGTTTTCCTCACCGAGCAGGATCTCGAGACTGGTGTCGGTCAGACCACGGTAGGCCACGCCGAGCAGGCTGTTGGCCGCCGGGTTGACGTAGCGCGCCTGGTGGTTCAGATCGATCACCATGACCCCGTTGGGCGTCTCTTCCATGATCTGGTAGAGGTAGAGGTGCGAGCCAAGCTCATTGGTTACCTCCGGCAGACTCTTGCGCAGTGGCGATCTCTCATCGTCGCTTTTAAGCACCGCCTTTACCGCTCGATAAGATTTAAAAATTCCGGCAATCTGTCCTTCCAACCCAGGGACACCAGGACCACCGCCTCCCCGAGCGGCTGCAGCTCATGCAAAAAATCGGCCGCCACCTGCAGACCGGCACTTTTCTTGTCCGGTGCCTGCATCATTTTTTTCTGGAATTCCTGGGGAATCGATGGAACACCGGCGAGATTGTTGAGATAGCGGATCATCGTCACCGATTTAAGAAAGAGCAGCGACGGATAGAGCTTGATGCCGGTCTGTTCCGCCGCCGGGAGAAAGAGTTCGATGATATTGAGGTCATAGGTCGGGCTCAGGGTCACCGACTGGACTCCACATTCTTTGAGTTTCAGCAGGTAGTCGGCAAGCTGACGGTTGCGGTTGACGTCGTCGGAGAGTTCGAGGCAGACCCCGATCGTAAAGTCGGTCGAGCCGTCCAGAGCTTCCCCGGACAGGTCCTTACCGCTATTGAGGCGGGCCACGCACGCCAGCATGGTGTCGAGATCGAGGTCGCCGCTGGTACGGGCCAGCGGCTGGTCACCCTCGCGTGGATCGTGCCCCTGCTTGATGACGATGTCCTTGATCCCGAGCGCGGCGGCACAGAGCAAATCGGCCTGAAAGGACAACCGGTTGCGATCACGCCCGTTGATCACCATGGCCGGCTCGAATCCTTTGTCGCGCAAGGCCAGACAGGGAGCAAGCGGCGCCATACGCATGATGGCATGCTCGTTGTCGGTGACCCTGACCCCGTCCACCCGTCCCCGGACAGCCAAGGCGGCATCGAGGAAGGTCTGCAAATTGGTACCCTTGGGTGGATCGAGTTCGATAATCAGGCGGGATGGGCGGGGGGAACGGCTGGCGGCGGCAGCTTCCATTGAACCTCCTCTCGTCGGCGTTGCGTTGCTCTTGGAAGTCGGTCTAAACAGCTTTTTCCGAACACTCGATCAGCGAAGCGAACTGCCGTGCCGTCGCCGGCAGGCCCTCAAGGCCATGGGCTCACAGGACACTGTAGACGGTATGGACGTTAAACCGATGGTATCATGATCACGGGGTAAGCGCTGAATCGCTAATCAAATGATTTTAATGTATCTTTAAGGCGCTTTTATAGTACTGCCAGAGGCCGCTCCTTGTCAATCTTCTATCGCACCGCCTTGATTAATCTCTGATTTTTGAGCTATCATATTGTTTCTATTTCATAATAATTCGTCATCATGATCGCTCTCATGCCGGCCTTCGTCTCGCCCGTGCACCCGATCGGCCAAACGTTTCGATCGGCGCGCTCCCTGCAGCGAATCTTCCGATTCTTGACCCACGTCAATTACAATGAATGGTTTATACCGTATGATGTCGATATGAGGAGCGCGATTCCTCTCGCGGTCGGCTCCGTTCGCCGGCCGGGCGAAAACCGTTCACCCTTCCGCGGAGATCTGCCATGAAATGTCCCGGCCAGGATATGCAGTATTGGAACCAGGATGCGATATTCGATGTCAACTGCCCGAAATGCGGTCAGTCGGTCGAATTTTACAAGGACGACACCTCAAGAGCCTGCAGGGGCTGCGGACATCGCTTCGTCAACCCAAAAATGGATTTCGGCTGCGCCGCCTATTGCCAATTTGCCGAACAATGTATCGGCACCCTTCCCGAAGCATTCGCCGGTGCGCAGGACAACCTGATGAAAGACAAGGTGGCGGTGGCGATGAAGCGCCTTTATAAAGCCGATTTCAAACGCATCGGACGCATGCTCAAGCTCGCCGGCCATGCCGAGAAAATCGGTGCCCGGGAAGGCGCCGACCCGGCGCTGGTGCTCTGCGCCGCCTACCTGGACGGCAGCGGTTTTGAGCGGGCGTGGGAGCGTCACGGCAGCGACGACTCGCTCCTGGTTGCCCGGGAAAGCGCCGAACTGGCCCGCACCGTATTGACCGACCTGGGCGCCAAACA
>CAZUJZ010000023.1:0-22100 GCA_964620665.1 uncultured Desulfofustis sp.
GACAGCGGTACCATGGCGAACAGGCCGAAACCGAGGAGCAGCCCCCAGGGATAATCCTGCGAACCGTGAGTGACGGAGGCCAGGCCGAACAGGTAGCGCTGGCCGAGCAATGGGATGCCGAGCAACAGGATAGCAGCCAGAACCCAGTTGACCGGGTTGCGCATCATCTGTGCCAGATAATCGCGGACCGACAGGCCGAGCAATATCTTCTCTTTGAAATTCCATGATGATGCGTGATCTTTGCGGCTGCGGTCGATCGGTAGGCCGGGCGCCTCATTGACCAGTGCTTTCATGACTGTCCTCCTGATCTGCGTGGTTTTCCTCGATCGTTTTGTGTCCGCGGCTGGCCAGCAAGTAAAAGCCGGCAAACAGTGCCGGCCAGATGGTCAACACCATCGGCACGATAGCCAGGAAATCCTTGACGTAGGTGAGAATCGGCTGTTTCGGTACGTCCATGTCGAAACCGACTTCGCGGTGCGGCACGCCCGACAGGTAGAGCCAGGCGGTGCCGCCCGCCTCATGCTCACCATAGATATGATCGGCATAGCGGTCGGGGCGCTCCCGGATCCGTTTGCGTCCGATACGCAGCAGTGTTTCCCGTTCGCCGAAGGTCAGTGCTTCGGTCGGGCAGGCCTCGACGCAGGCCGGCGGCTGGCCGTTGACCAGGCGGGTGTCGTAACAGAAGATGCACTTCATGATGCGCGGCTTGAAAGGGCTTGAATATTTGAAGGCCGGGATCGAAAACGGGCAGGCAATCATGCAGGTGCGGCAGCCGACGCAGACATCGGCGTTGTAGATCACGGCGCCTTCCGGTGTTTTGGTATAGGCGTTGACGAAGCAGGAGGTCAGGCAGGCCGGCTCCAGGCAGTGATTGCACTGGATCTTGCGAAAGATCGGATGGTCGGCCAGTTCCGTTTCATAGCGGTTGACCACGGTATAGGCCCGATCGTCCGGGCGCCGCGGCTGTCCGTGTTCGTTCAGTTGAAAAACAGATGGATCGTCAAAGTCGGTTTCCGGCGGCGGCAATCCTTGTTCTCTATTACAGGCCGCTTCGCAACTGCGGCATCCGATGCACCTGGTCAGGTCGACCAGGACCCCCTTGCTCTTTCGATAACCTTCGAATTCGCGGCCATCGGCCTTTTCAGCATGCGTGGTGAGCAGCGTCGCACAGTATGCAGCAAGACCGGTTCTCAGAAAATTTCGACGGGACAACGGACCGTTCATGACAGGTTCCTCCCCCAGGTTCACGGTTGGCTTTGGTGACAATCCAGGCAGCCCGTCGGGCCGCCGATCGCTTCGTGGCAGGAGAGGCAGTTCAGATGGTAGGCTCCCTGCAGGCCAATGATGTCGATATGGTAGCGGGTCGAACGTGCTTTCTGTTCGATCAGCTCTTCGGAAAAGGGATGTATCGGGTGGCAGGTTGCGCATGATACTGTCTCAGCCTCTTCACCGGCCTGGTGACAGGTGGCGCAGACCGGGTCGGACGGAGCTTCACCGGTGGTATGATGATGGCATTCGCTGCACGCCGCGTAGTCGGCATGCAATTCGTGGTCGAACGCCACTTCGCCGTAGCGATTGCTGAGCACGTCTATTTCCAGATAGTCGGGCGGATCTGTGGCCCTGCTCCTGCCGACGGTAGTCAGGACAAAGACCATGCCGAACAGCAGGACCATGCTCCGGGAAAAATGCTGGTGACGGTTATTCATGGCAGGCTCCTCGTTACCTGGGCACGATGTCCCATTTTTTGTGATGTTGCTCATGCTCATTGAGGTAGCAGCGATGGATGATGTCCACTTCTTCGCTGTCCAGCGTTTCGTGGACCAGCAATGCCTCGGCGAGCATATGCAGGAAAACACTGTTGTTGTCGAGTACCTCCTTGGCACTCTGATAGCAGGAGAGGATGATATTTCTGATTTCCATATCGATCTCTCGTCGGGTCTCCTCGCTGCGACGCCAGCTGATGTCGTTCGGGTCGCCGGTTATCTCGTCGGCCAGGTCGCTGCAGGCCAGCGGGCCGATTTGACTGCTCATGCCAAAGGTGCAGACGAGGCGATAAGCGATCCGGGTGATCGACTGGAGATCATTGCTTGCTCCGGTTGTCAGGGTGCCGAAGATGATCTCTTCGGCCAGCCGGCCGCCGAGCAGAATCTTGATCTTGTTGACCAGATACTCCTGGGAATAGGTGAGATGCTCATCGAACGGCAATTGCTGTGTCAGGCCGAGAGCCTGGCCGCGTGGGATAATGGTGATTTTGTGCAACGGATCGGTCTGGGGCAGCAGGATGGCAAGGACCGCATGACCGGCTTCATGATAGGCCGTGAGTCGCCGAGCCTTTTCGCTGATCACCGCATTCTTCCGCTCCAGCCCCATGATGATCTTGTCCTTGGCCTCTTCGAAATCGCTCAGGTCGATCAGCGTCTTTCCCTTGCGTGCGGCCAGCAGTGCCGCCTCGTTGACCAGGTTGGCGATTTCCGCACCGCTGAAACCCGGTATTCCCTTGGCCACCATGGCAAAGTCGACATTGCCGCCGACGGCGACCTTGCGGCTGTGTACCGCGAGGATCTTTTCTCGGCCCCTGATATCGGGCAGGGTCAGGGTGATGCGACGATCGAACCGCCCCGGGCGGAGCAGGGCCGAATCGAGAATATCGGGACGGTTGGTAGCGGCGACGACGATCACCGTCTCATGGGAGGTGAAGCCGTCCATCTCGACGAGCAGCGCGTTTAAGGTCTGCTCCCGTTCGTCGCTGGAACCGCTGCGGGATTGACCGGCTCGTTTGCCGCCGATGGCGTCGATTTCGTCGATGAAAATGATACACGGTGCGTTTTTTTTAGCCTCGCCGAACAGGTCGCGAACCCGGGAGGCGCCGAGCCCGGCGAACATTTCGACGAAATCGGAACCGCCGAGGGAATAAAAGGGCACCGACGCCTCACCGGCAATGGCTTTGGCCAGCAGCGTCTTGCCGGTTCCCGGCGGTCCCTGGAGCAGCACTCCTTTCGGGATTCGGCCGCCAAGCGCGCCGAATTTTTCCGGCTCTTTGAGAAAGGCGGTGATCTCTTTGATTTCCTCGCGGGCCTCGGAGATTCCGGCCACGTCTTCGAACGAGACCCGGGTCAGGTTGTTGCGGTTTTGCCGGTGGGTCTTTTTGCGGGCAAACTGCAGTGACTGGTTGTTGCGTTTGCGACTCAGTATCATCCAGCCGCCGAGAATGAGCAGCACCAGCAACATCTCCCTGATGAAGGCGCTGCCCTGGGCTGACGCTTTGGTGGTAATGTCCACCTGGTGTCGGCGCAGCAAGGGCATCAGCGAAGAGATATCGGGCGAGTAGGTGGTAAATTCGCGTTGCTGCCGATCGATGCCGGTGATTACCCCGTCCTTGATGGTTACTTCGCTGATCTCACCCTGTTCCAGGTCGTCGAGAAAGGAACTGTAGGAGCGTTCGGGCAGGCGGGTGCTGATATGATAGATGTTGAAACCGATAAAGATGAGAATGGCTGTCAGGATCAAGGCCAGGAGAACACGTACCGGAATATTCATGGCAGACCTCCGGCGGGGTGTGGCTCGCCGACATAGAGTCGCCGGTTGTGCTCATCGCGCAACAGCATGGCCTCGACGAGGCGGTCGAATATCAGGCGTCGGTTGGCCAATAGAGCGCTGTTGTTTTTGAAACAGAACTCGTCGAGATGTTCCTGGAGACGGGCTGGTGAGCGTTTCGGTCCCTGCTGTTCACGAAAGCGCTCGCAACATCGATTGATCGCTTCTCGGGCTCGTTCCTGGCTGGCGCAGCCGGTTTCGACCAGATAGAGGCGATCCGGCCGGTTTCGTAGAAAAAAGAGCTGCTGGTCGGGGGCCAGGACGGTGCAGCCGGGATCGGTCGTGTTTTCAACGAACGCGACAAGCAGCGGTTCTGTCGGAAGCGCGCAGTGAGCCATGTGGAGTCGGCCGGGGAGCCGGTGTTTCGGCTCGACTTCGACGGCGGCCAGCAGGTAACGCCCGTTTGTTTTGTCGCTGCCGAAGTCGACGAAGCCGCAGTCTAATTCGATCGTACCCGAACACCGCTGCCGGTCCGCGTCTTTCATTGTTCGTCTCAGGGTCTTCAGCCAACTCCAGGCCGTCTGGTAGCTCTTGAGGCCCAGATATCGTTGCAGGGTTTTACCGGTCAGCTGCTGCGGCAGCGAGCTGAGCCACCAGAAGGCCTGTAGCCAGAGGGAAAGCGGCTTTTTTGTGCCGTGCAGCAGGGTGCCGGTGGTAATTGACGTGGTTCTGCCGCAATACCGGCAGGTAATCCGTGCTGCCGGCGGCCTCCGGCCGCCGCTCCGGCCGCAGCCGGGGCAGATGAAATCCTGCGGCCAGCGAAGCAGGAAGAGATAGTGTATGCACCACGTTTCGTCCCGCAACAGAGCCGACCACCGGTTCTGGTCGTCAGGCAGGGGCGCAACCTGTTGCATCGGCTTCCTCCATCGTGTCTGGCCGTTGAGGACTCGGCAGCTTTATCTTTGACAGTGCATATTGAATGCCGGTGTGGCGATACCGGGCGTATTTCACCGTCGTTTTCTCCCGGCGTTGCCCCGCTGCGTTCTGACGGGTGCGGAGTTGTTGGGCTGTGGAGCTGAAGGAAAAAATCGTCAGGCAACACTTGTGTGGCAAAAAACCACAGAAGTGTTGCGACAGAAGTGTGGCAACGACTGTCGTCGTGGCCGTTTATTCCAGAGAGAATGTTGAGAGGTCGATATCGTATTCCTTGATCTTGCGATACAGCGTCGAACGGTCAATGCCGAGCAGCCGGGCGGCCTTGGCCTTGTTACCGCCGCACTTGTTGAGCGTGCCGAGGATCCGCAGAGCGGCTGAATCGATGGTACCGGCGGGCTGTTCCACCGTTGGCGGGATCTCTTGATTTTTGAAATGGGATGTCGTGTCAAAATGGGCAGTCTTATCAAGACGATCGTTCGGTTTTGCCAGATCTTGCGGCAGATCCTTGGTGGTGATCGTGACTCCCTGGCAGAGGACAACCGCTCGCTCGATCAGGTGTTCCAGTTCGCGGATGTTGCCCGGCCAGCGATGGCTGGTCAACGCCTTGAGCGCGTTGTCGGACAGGCCGTTGATCGGTTTGTGCAGTTTCTCCGAGAATTTCTTGACGAAATGGCCGGCCAGCAACAGGATGTCGCCGTTTCGCTTGCGCAGCGGCGGCAGGTGGATATCGATAACGCGAAGGCGGAAATAGAGGTCCTCGCGGAAGGTCCCCTGCTGCACCTTTTCCCTGAGATCCACGTTGGTTGCGGTAATGACCCTGGTATCGACGGTCATCGGCGTGTCGCTGCCAACCGGGTAAAAGGTCCGCTCCTGCAGAAAGCGCAACAGGCGCAGCTGGGTCATCGCCGAGATCTCGCCGATTTCATCGAGAAACAGCGTGCCGTTGTCGGCCTGCATGATCAGGCCGCGCCGGTCCTTGTCGGCTCCGGTAAACGAGCCTTTTTTGTGGCCAAAGAGTTCGCTTTCCAACAGATTTTCCGGGATGGCCGTGCAGTCGACCTTGACCAGCGGCATGATGCGCCGGGGTGATTCGTAGTGCAGGGCTTCCGCCGCCAGTTCCTTGCCGGTTCCGGATTCGCCGGTGATCAAGACGGTGGTGTCGACCCGGCCGACGTTTTCGATCATCGTGTACACTGCCTGCATCACATCGCTGCTGCCGATGAATCGGTGAAAGCTGCTCCGGCGACTGCGCTGCTGCTCGCTGCAGACGGACATATCACGAATGACAATGACGGCGCCATGCCGCTGCGCCCCGCCCTCTGCAAACGGGGATGTGCAGATGCTTAAAATTTTCGGTTTGTTGTCGATGGTGTTGCACTCGAAACGATGTTCGACGACGTCCTCGCCGGTCTGCAGGACGCGCAGCAGATCGGTGCGCAGTGTCGAAAACTCACTGGAACGGATGGAGGAGTTGAGGTTTGCCCCTTCCTCGAAGCCCGGCAGCAGGTCGGCAAACAGCTGGCGGGCCGCGGCATTGAGGTTGATGATGTTCAACTGGTCGTCGACGATGACGATGGCGTCGGCAACACTTCTGAAAACCGTGTCGAGCAGCAGCCGGTAGCGCTCTCGCTCCTCTTCCGCCCGGACCTTCAAGCGTTCCAGGTGGCGCTGCCGAAGGACGAGCCGTACCGAGCGCAGCAGCGCATCCTTGTCGACCGGTTTGACGATATAGTCGAAGGCGCCGTAGCGTACGGCCTCGGCGGCGGTATCGACGTCGGGGTAACCGGTGATAATGATAAAGGGGCTGTCGATGCCGTTTTGCCGTGCTTTTTTCAGAAGTTCGATGCCGGATGCGTCACGCAGCACGATATCGGAGATAACCAAGTCGACCGGCGTGGAAGAGAGTGTCGCAAAGGCCTGATCGAAGTCGGCCGCGGTCAGGACCGGGTCATATCCTTCCCGGGACAGAAAGAATTGAAAGGTCTCCCGGAGGCTGGCCTCATCATCGACCACCAGGATCGCTCCCGTTCTGTTGTGTCGCTCTGTCATGTTTGCTCCTCCTTGCCTCGTTTCCGGCGGCCGGATCGTGCAGATTCGCTGAGCGGGTCCCGCTACCGGTTAGGAAAAGGTGCTCTGGTCGCGGAAAACGACCACGGCGCCCTTGATCATCGAATGCTCGATGATCGGCGTGCTGACATATTCGACCGGAAAACAGGTGCCGTCTTTGGTCCAGAACACGTCGTCGGAACTGAAATGGACGATGCCGTCTTGAAAGGCCTGGCGGATCGGGCATTTTTCCGGATCATGCGGGCTGCCGTCGGCATGGCTGTGGTGGACCAGTTCATGATGGCTCCTGCCGATCATTTCTTCCCGTTGCCAGCCGAGCATCAGCGCGGCGGCGGTGTTGACAAAGGTCAGCTTGCCGTCGGTATCGAGACCGAAGATACCCTCCCCGGCCGAATTGAGGATCAACTCCATTTGTTTCTGCAATTCCTTGCTCCGTGTTTCGGCCTGCAGCCGTTCGGCTATCTCCCTGTTGAGCGAGGCATTGACTACGGAGATCTCGAAGGTGCGTTTCTCGATGGTCTTCTCCAGGTTGAAGCGGATGTCGGAGAGCTCCCCCTCCCGTCGACTCAGCTCTGCCTGGATGGTCTCGATCCGCTTGCGCAGTGAGGAGATGATCGACAGTAGCGCGAACAGCGTCGCGCAGAAAAGGGCCACGGTCGCGGCGGCGGGCCCGACCAGGGTACTTTCCACAAGATCACCGCTTCCCCGGGCAAGATAGGCGGGTGTTACCAGCAAAAGTGTGTAAACGCCGAGGACGAGCCCGACCAGAACGGTATTTCGATGGTATCGTATCATAGCGTCCCCCCTTCGCCGGTGACCACCGGCAGATCGACCTGAACCGATGTGTGCGAGCCATAGCGACTCTTGATGTGCAGATAACCGCCGTTGTCTCTGATCAGGCCGTAGCTGATGCTCAGTCCGAGGCCGGTGCCCTGGCCATCTGGTTTGGTTGAGAAAAACGGTTCAAAGACCCGATCGATCAGGCGGTGTTCGATACCGGAGCCGAAATCCGTAATGGTTGTTCGGACATACGGTGTCCGGCCATGGCGAGTTTTCGTCCCCTGGAAGATGATTTTTTTGTTCTGGTGCGCGGTGGTGTATCGTTTGTTAAGCGCGTACCTGCTGTTGCTGATGATGTTGAGAAACACCTGCTGTACCTGGGATGCATTGCAATAGATCAGCGGCAGCGGGGTGTCGAATTCGAATTCAAGGCGGATGTCGTCTTTTTGCAGCTGATGCTTGACCAACTCGATGCAGTCGTGCAGCAGTTCCCGGCAGTTGACCGGTTCCGGCTCTTCGACCTTCGGCCTCGAGAAATCGAGCAGATTCTTGACGATACAGGCGATCCGCTTGCTCTGATCGATAATCCGTCCGGCTATCTGCTCGCCCTGGTCGTCCAGAGAGAGATCGCGCAGCATCTGGGCGTAATTGAGGATGCCGTTGATCGGGTTGTTGATTTCATGGGCGACGCCGGCGGCCAGTTCTCCCAGCGAGGCGAGTTGCGCGGCCCTGATTGCCTCTGCCTTGTGGCGTTCTTCCTCGGTCATGTCGCGAGCGACGAGCAGGGTCATCTCTTCGTTGACCGAGGTGTTCGGGCACGGGCTGATGGTGAGCAGGTAGTCGCCGTGCAGCCCGTTGAGTTCGGTATGGAGGATCCGGCTCTTGCCGTTTTGGATGATCGTCTCCAGCGGGCAGGCACTTTCGCGCGTGCGGCCGCCGTGCAGGATGACGCAGACCGACTGGCCGATGACCTCTTCGCGGCTTTTGCGAGAGGCGGAAAAGGTGGCATGGTTGGCGTCGAGGATGAAGCCGTCGCGGTTGACGATCAGTGCCGGGTCCTGAATGGTGGTGAAAATGTTTTCCCACTTGGCGACGGCGCTGTCGTAGAGGCGGTCGGCCGCCAGCCGGTCGGTAATATCCAGGCCGAAGAGGACCATGCCGACGGTCCCCCGGTCGATATCGGGTTTGATCGAACTGTGCCAGTCGATGGTGCGCAGAATCCCGTCCTTGGTCAGCAGTGGGGCGCGGAAACTGAGATTGCGGCGGTCGCTTTTCAGCAGATCGGAAAACAGATTTTGATAATGAATCCGGCTTTCCGGTGACAGCAGCACGTCGACCCAGTACCGGTCGAGCACCTCCTGTTGGCGATAGCCGCTGATATGTTCGGCTTCGGTATTGAATCGCAGGATCTTGCCGCAGGGTGTGACCGAGACCATCAGGGCCTGGATCGAATCAATGATCTCGGTGCTGAAATCACGCTCGTACTGGAGCAGCAAGGAAACATTGTGGGCATAGAGTGCCAGGGCCAGATCGGTGACGGTGCCGTCGAGGAAATCGAGTTCCGATTTTGGAAAGCCGTTGTGGTCGGATGAATAGACGGTAATTGTCCCATACATCTGATCGAGGTGGGCCAGCGGCCAGCAACCGGCCGAGTGAAACGAGATTTCACCGGGCAGCAGCGGGATATACAGTGGCGGATCGATGTCTTTGAGGATGATTCGCCGCCGTTTTTCGATGGCGCGGCGGGCCGGTGCAACGATCGGCTCCTCGAGCAATACCTGTTTGCGAAACAACTCCCTGCTGCCGTCCGGTCGCAGTAACGGCAGAAAGAAGACCAGCGGCACCAATTGTTTTTCCTCGGGATCGTACCGTCCGACCCAGCCGCCGCAGAATTCGCTGTTGAGCAGCATGATTTCGCCGCAGCGGGTCAATATTTCGTTGCAGCTCAGATTCGTCAGATCGGAGTTGCTCAAACGGTTGATGGCCCGCAACACCTTGGTGCGGCGCATCATAACCTTGTTGCCGTGAGCGGCGCGCTGTATCTTCGCCGGGGACATCGTCGGTATTCCCCCTGTGCCGGTCTGTTTCAGCCACGAAGCTGTGGCATGCCTTGCTTTGAACGGGGTGCTTGCCTGAGTATACCACACAATTGTGGCAGGCGGTTATCGGTTCCCCTTGGTGTCTTTTTTCATGCAACTTTCGCACCGGCGGGGAAAATAATCCGCTGATTGGTGGCAAGCGGCATCACTGTGGTGCGCCATGCCGGTCCATCACTGCGGAGGCGCCGGCTGGTGCGGACAGAGCGATCCATGGGGCGGGGCCGGTAGGTCCGGCCGCCGGCCAAGGGTGCTGCCGTGATGGGGAGAAGATCAGGCGGGTTTGGGTAGGTAGGGGGTCATGTCCTTGATGTAGTGGGTCATTACCTTGTAACGGTTGCGGTTCAAGGCGACCACCGCGCGGGTGCCGTCATCACCGGGAAGTCTGATGATCAGCTGGTGAATCCCCGGATGATTGCGCAACGGCCAGGTCACCAGACTCTGGATGTTGATGTCGAGATCCCGCAGGATAGCGCTGACCTCGGCGATGGTGCCGATGCGATCTTCGACCAAGACGCTGATGCGCACCGACTCCTCGTTCATGCCGATGGCCTCGAGCAGGACGTGCATCACGTCGGTGCTGGTGATGATGCCGACCAGCTCGTCGCCGTCCATGACCGGCAGAGAATTGATATTGTTGTTTTGCATGATCAGCGCGGCCCGCTCGATAGTCGTTTCCGGGGTCACGGTGACGATGGTCTTGATCATGATCATCTTGACCAGGATTTTGTCGAGCAGGTACCCCAGTTCGTGGGTGCTCAGAGAGGTTGCCGGTGATGCCCAATATTGCCTGAGGTCGCGGTCGGACAGCAGGCCGACCAGTCTGCCCTTGTCGTTGACCACGAGCAGGTGGTCGATCTTTTTCTCCTCGATCAGTTTTCGCGCCGCAACGAGGGTCGCATCCGGTGAAACGGTAATCAGATCGGTACGCATGATCCGGCCGATATACATGGGTATCCTCCTGGTTGATCGCAAACGGGGTCGCACCGGGGCTCGACAGTGCATCTCCATTATACGGTATCACCGCGGGAAAGGAAACTGCTTTGACAGGGAGCGAACCACGATGAGTGAAGATATTTTACCGACGAGGACAGCGGTACAGGGCGCGTGCTGCGCGACAAAAAAAACTTGCCGGAAATCCTGATTTCAGAGTAGTTTCCTAGGTTATTCCAGCAATCGGCCCGTATCGGGCCGATTGCTCATCAATCACGGCAAGAAAGGAGTGGAACAAGTCGGTGCTCATGACTCAGCATAACGCAGATATAACGATGTGGTTGTCGGGAAACGAGGCGATAGCCCTTGGCGCCTGGGAAGCAGGTGTGCGGGTTGCCTCCGGGTATCCCGGTACGCCGTCGACGGAAATCATGGAACACCTCTCCGGTTACGACGGGGTGTATACGGAGTGGGCGCCGAACGAAAAGGTGGCCCTCGAGGTGGCGATCGGCGCTTCGTTCGCCGGGGGGCGAGCCCTGGCGACCATGAAGCATGTCGGGGTCAATGTGGCCGCCGACCCGTTGTTCACTGCCGCTTATACCGGCGGTCGGGGCGGTCTGGTGATTCTGACCGCCGACGATCCGGACATGCATTCCTCGCAGAACGAGCAGGATAACCGCAATTACGCATTGGCCGCCAAATTGCCGATGCTCGAACCGAGCGACCCGGCCGAGTCCCGTGATTTCATCAAGCGGGCCTTTGAATTGAGCGAGCAGCTCGACACCCCGGTCCTGCTGCGGATCACCACCAGGATCGCCCATGTCAAAGGTGTCGTCGCCGGCCCCGGTGAGCGCCGGGAGGCGCCGTTTCAGCCCGGTATCGAGAAACATCCGGAAAAGTTCGTGATGCTGCCGGCCATGGCCCGCCGGCGCCGGCTTTTTGTCGAAGAGCGGATGACGCAGTGCCGGGAGCTGGCCGAGAGCGAGCCCGAAAACCGGATCGAGGATGGGGACCGCCGGCGCGGTTTCATTACCTCCGGCGTTTCCTATCTCTATGTCAAGGAAGCCTTTCCCGAGGCAGCCGTGCTCAAGCTCGGCATGTGCTGGCCGCTGCCCGAGCAGATGATCAGGAAATTTGCCGCATCGGTTGAGACGCTCTATGTGGTCGAGGAACTCGATCCGTTTTTGGAGACGCAGATCAAGGCCATGGGCCTTGCCTGCCACGGCAAAGACCTGGTCCCGGCCATCGGTGAACTCAATACGGCCATCGTTCGCCGGTCCATCGACCCCGAGCGCGACACCGCCGAGTTGTTCGAGCCGGTGGCGCTGCCGCCGCGGCCGCCGAACATGTGCCCCGGCTGCCCGCACCGCGGGATCTTTTTCAACCTGTCGCGTTTGAAGATCTTCGTCTCCGGTGATATCGGCTGTTATACGCTCGGTTTTCTGCCGCCGCTCAACGCGCTGGATGCGACGGTCTGCATGGGCGCATCGATCCCGATGGCGCACGGCATGGTCAAGGCCATCGGTGACGGAGCGCATGACAAGGTGGTATCGGTAATCGGCGATTCGACCTTCGTTCATTCCGGTATCACCGGCTTGATCAATTCGGTCTACAACGGCTCCGCCGCAACGCTGATCATTCTCGACAACCGCATCACGGCAATGACCGGCCAGCAGCCCAACCCGTCATCGGGTATGTCGATCAAAGGCGAGCCGGCCCAGTCGCTCGATCTCGAAGCGCTGTGCCGGGCCATTGGTGTGAAACATGTCCGGGTGGTCAATCCGCATGAAGTACCGGAGTGCCGCAAGATCATCAGAGAGGAGGTGGAGCGCGACGAGATGTCGGTGATCATCGCCCGGGCGCCCTGTGTCTTGCTGCCGGAGCTGAAGCTGCGCACACCGGTCGGCTACTACACCAATATCGATAATTGTGTCGGCTGTACGTCCTGCATCAGGCTGGGGTGCCCGGCGATCAGCTGGACGCCGTTTGGAGAGGGCGAGGCCGAGGCGAGGGGATACAAGAAGAGCCAGAAAGGGTATTCGCAGATCGACGAGGTATTGTGCAATGATTGCGGTCAGTGTGCCTCCCTGTGTAAATTCAACGCCATTACCAGAGGAGAGCCGAAATAATGAGCGATAACAAAAACATCCTTTTTTCCGGGGTTGGCGGCCAGGGTATCCTGCTGGCCAGTGAAATCACCGCCCAGGCGTTGCTGGCGGTCGGTTTCGACGTGAAAAAAAGCGAGGTGCACGGCATGGCTCAGCGTGGCGGTTCGGTAACGGCGCAATTGCGTTATGGAACCAAAGTGTATTCGCCGCTGATCGATCCCGGCTGTGCCGACATTCAGATGGCCTTCGAAATGATGGAAGCGGTGCGTTACCTGCCGTACCTCCACCGGGGCAGTACGGTAATCGTCAATACCCAGCAGATCCTGCCACCGTCGGTGGCAACCGGCCAGGCGCTCTATCCGGAGAACGTGCTTGACGAGTTGCGGTCCCGCGACATCGAAGTCATCGCCGTCGATGCCTTTACCATCGCCCGCGAGGCCGGCGAGGTGCGCACCGCCAACGTGGCCCTGGTCGGCGCCCTGTCGGTGCATCTGCCGGTGGACGAACTGGTGTTTCGTGACATCATCGAGAGCCGGGTGCCGGAGCGGTTTTGTTCCGAAAACATGGAGGCCTTTGCGGCCGGTCGGCAGGCTGGACGCCGGCAAGAGCTGTGAGCAGGGGAGCGGGTATGGCAAGCAACGCGATGACGTATTGGGAAGCGGAGATGGAAACCCTGCCGCGGGCAGGCCTCGAGTCGATTCAACTGCGGCGTCTGCAGCATCTGGTCGAGCGGGTCTATCGAACGGTGGAGCCGTATCGCCGGAAAATGGACGCGACCGGCGTTAAACCGGAGGATATTGCCAGTCTGGCTGATCTGGCCCGATTGCCGTTCACGCTCAAAGAGGATTTACGGGACAACTACCCGTTCGGGATGTTCACCGTGCCGCTCGACGAGGTGGTCCGGGTCCATGCTTCTTCGGGTACCACCGGCAAACCCACCGTGGTCGGCTACACCAAAAAAGATATCGACACCTGGGCCAACCTGATGGCCCGAGCCTTGGCCTGCGCCGGTGCCAGTAGTGGTGACATGGTGCACAACGCCTACGGCTACGGTCTGTTTACCGGCGGTCTTGGAGCCCACTATGGTGCGGAAAAGCTCGGTGCAACGGTCATTCCGGTTTCCGGCGGTAACACCAAGCGGCAAATCACCATTATGAAAGATTTCGGCTCGACGGTACTGTTGTCGACCCCGTCGTATGCGCTGAACCTGGCCGAGACCATGGAGGAAATGGGGATCGATCCGCAGGATCTGGCGCTGCGTGTCGGCATCTTCGGCGCCGAGCCGTGGAGCGAGAACATGCGCGAGGAAGTGGAGCGCAAGCTCAATCTGCGGGCGGTCGACATCTACGGTCTCTCAGAGGTGATCGGTCCCGGTGTGGCCATGGAATGTCTGCAGACCACCCGGGGCATGCATGTCTTCGAGGACCATTTTCTGCCGGAGATCATTGACCCGGCCACCGGCGAGGTCTTGCCACCCGGCGAGCAGGGTGAACTGGTCTTTACGACGCTGACCAAAGAGGCCTTCCCGGTGATTCGTTACCGGACCAAGGATATCTCCAGCCTCTGTTATGATACCTGCGAATGCGGGCGGACCCTGGTGCGGATGGGTAAGGTCACCGGTCGTACCGACGATATGCTGATCATCCGCGGCGTCAATGTCTTCCCGTCCCAGGTCGAGCACGTGCTGATCGGTATCGAAGGGGTCGAGCCGCACTACCAGATCATCGTCGAGCGGGACGGGTCGATGGATACGATGACCGTTGAAGTCGAGATCAGCGACAAGGTGTTCAGCGACGAGATCAAGCAGCTCGAACGACTGACCCGACAGATCACCCACGATATCAAAGATATTCTCGGCGTCACCTGCCGCGTCAAGCTCGTTAATCCGCGAGCGATCCAGCGCAGCGAAGGCAAGGCGCAGCGCGTTATCGACAAACGAAAAATCTGAGTTCGGGAGGAGCGACCATGCGCGTTGAGCAGATTGCAGTCTTTCTGGAGAATAGATCGGGACGCCTGGCGGAGATCACCTCGATCCTGGCGGACAACGGTATCAATATCCGCGCTTTGTCGGTTGCTGATACTGCTGATTTCGGTATCCTGCGACTGATCGTCGACAAGGTGGAAGCCGCGGAGCAAGCCCTGCGGGCTGCCGGGTTTACGGTGGGCAAGACCAACGTTATCGCCGTTGAGGTGCCCGATCGTACCGGCGGGCTGGCCATGGTGCTGAAAAGCATCAAAGAGGCCAATCTCAATGTCGAGTACATGTACGCTTTTGTCAACAAGACCGGTGAAAATGCGGTGCTGATCTTCCGCTTCGAGGAGATGGATCGAGCCATTGAGACTTTGCTCAAGGACGGCTTCACGATCTTGGAGAGTCAGCAGATCTATAATATCTAGCAGGCGAAGGTGTCGGCTTCGCTCCGGATTCGGGCGAAGCGAGCGTTTTCCGGCTGGCAGGAGAAGAGCGATGCCGATCACGATTATCGAGGCGTCGGTCGACATGGTCCGGTAGTGCCCCGGCAGTAAAGTCCGGCACTGCCGGAAAACAGGGATGAAAGCCGTGCAGTGACCGGGCTGTGCCGTCGGCTTTCAACAGCAAGAGGGGAGAGCAGACATGAAAATGTGTCGCATGATGATGGTTGTTCTGGCGTTGAGCCTGGTCGCGGTCCCGGCTGTAATGGCTGAAACCTTGAAAGTTGGCGCGATTCTGGCGGTTTCCGGGCCGGCGGCGTTTCTCGGCGGACCGGAATCGCGGACCATCGAAATGCTTGCCGATGAGGTCAATCAGGCCGGCGGCGTCAGCGGCTATAAGATCGAGTTGATCATTAAGGACTCCGGTGGCAGCCCGGAAAAAGCCATCTCCTTTGCCAAGCAATTGATCGAGGAGGAGCAGGTGGTTGCGGTGATCGGACCGTCCACCTCCGGCGAGTCGATGGCCGTCAAGAAGCTCTTCGAGGAGAGCCGTACCCCGCTGCTCTCCTGTGCCGCCGCCGAGGTCATCGTCAACCCGGTGGCCAGCTACGTCTTCAAGACCCCGCAGAGCGATTCCTTTGCCGTCAAGCGGATCTTCATGACCATGCAGGAGATGGGGATCAGCAAGATCGCGGTGCTTGCCGGCAACACCGGTTTCGGCAAGGCGGGCAAGGAGCAGTTGCAGGCCATCGCCCCGACCATGGGCATTGAAATCGTCGAGGCCGAGGTCTATGACAAGGATGCCAACGATCTGTCCGCCGTGGTCGCCAAGATCAAGGCCAATCAGGATGTGCAGGCGGTGGTCAACTGGTCGATCGTACCGGCCCAGGCCATCGTCGCCAAAAATATGCGTCAGGCCGGCTGGAACGCGCCGCTTTTTCAGAGTCACGGTTTCGGCAATATCAAGTATGTCGAGTCGGCCGGAGTGGCGGCCGAGGGGATTATCTTCCCGGCCGGCCGGTTGCTGGTGGCCGACGAACTGCCCGCCGATCATCCGCAGAAGCAATTGTTGACCGAGTACAAGGCCGATTACGAAGGAGAATTTAAGGAGCAGGCGTCCACCTTCGGCGGGCACGCCTACGACGCCTTTGTCATCCTGATGACCGCTATTGAAAACGGCGGCACGGACCAGCAGTCGATTCGCGACGAGATCGAAAAAATCCAAGGCCTGCCTGGCACCGCCGGGATATTCAATTTTTCCGCCACCGATCATAACGGACTCGGTCTCGATTCTTTCGAGATGGTCACCGTCAAGGATGGCGCCTTTGTCCCCTATGAAAAGCAGTAAGCAGCATCGTGGGGCAAAAGACGTGTTGACCGGTCTTGTCGAACGCAAGGGGAATGCGGGCTTCGGTTCCGCGGTGCCAGGGGTCTTCGGACGCAGGCGTGATCGATGACCCTGGAACTCTTTATCCAATATCTCTTTGCCGGGATTACCTATGGCTCGATCTATGCGATCGTCGCCATCGGTTTTAATATCATCTACAACACCACCGGCATCATTAATTTCGCCCAAGGCGAGTTCGTCATGCTCGGCGGCATGATCTCTATCACGTTGCTGCCGATCATGCCATTGCCGCTGGCGATCGCCGGGGCGGTTGCTCTGACCATGCTCTACGGGGCACTGCTGGAGATCTGTTTTATCCGCTGGCTGGACAGCCCCGGCGTGTTGCGCATGATCATTATCACCATCGGGCTGTCCATTCTGACCCGTGAGGCCGCCTTGCATATCTGGGGCGAATCGATCCGATCGCTGCCCTATTTTGTCGGCAACGAGATCAGCACCGTCAACGTGTTCGGTGCCCGCGTGTCACCGCAGGTGTTCTGGGTAATCGGCGCCTGCGGCCTGATGGTCGCGTTTCTCAGCGTCTTTTTCCAGGGAACATCGGTGGGCCGGCAGATGCGGGCCTGCGCCGCCAACCGCAAGGCGGCCGTGCTCTGCGGTATCAACACCCGCGATATGGTGACCTTCTCCTTCATGCTCAGCGCCGGTATCGGGGCGCTGGCCGGCTGCGTGATGTCGCCGATTACCTCGACCGCTTACGATAACGGCACCGGGCTGGCCATCAAGGGGTTCACCGTGGCAATCCTCGGTGGGCTCGGCAATTCGGCGGCGGCGGTGGCGGCAGGTCTGCTGCTCGGCATCCTCGAGGCGTTTTCGGTGTCGGTGGTGCCACTGGCCTTCCAGGACGCCATTGCCATTGCCATCCTCCTGCTCATTCTGTTCGTTCGTCCTCATGGCCTGTTCGGTTCCAGGGCGGCCGCCGGTTTGAAGGAGTTCTAGCGATGCGGCGCCTTCTTTCCCTGCTGCCGCTGGTGATCCTGGTGGTGGGTGTCCAGGTGTTGACCGATTGGACGGACACCAGGTACTACCTGACCCAGTTGACCATGGCGGCCTATTATTCGCTGCTGATCATCGGGCTCTGCGCGTTGATGGGATATACCGGGCAGATCTCGCTCGGTCATGCCGGCTTTTTCGCCATCGGCGGGTATGTCTCCGCGGCGCTGACCACCAGGAATCTGGCCGTCTTTCAGGACCAGGCTCTCTATCGGCTGCTCGAACAGGCCGGCATCCTGGCGACCGGTCAGGATATCTACGGTGCTGAACTGGTAGTGGTCGCCCCCTGGGTAGCCTGCCTGGTCGCGATTATCGCCGCGGCCCTGATCGCCTGGCTGCTCGGTATCCCGGTGCTCAAGCTGAAAGGGCACTACCTGGCCATGGCGACGCTTGGTTTCGGCATCATTATCTACCGCATCGCACTGGCCAGTGAATATTTCGGGGAGGCCGACGGCATCTCCGAGGTGCCGCCCTTCCTGCTGCCGTTCGGCCTGGAGGTCAGCGGCAGTTTTGCAGCCCGGGAAGTCAATTATTATTTCGCCTGGGGCCTGCTGATCATCGGCCTGATCCTGCTCAGGAACCTGGTTGACAGCCGGGTTGGCCGGGCACTCCGTTCCATTCACGGTTCCGAGGAGGCGGCCGGGTCGATGGGTGTCGATACGGCCCGCTGCAAGCTCCAGGTCTTTGTCCTGTCCGCTGTCTTTGCCGCCGTTGCCGGGGTTTTCCTGACCCACTACAACGGCGGTATCGGACCGTCGGAGGCCGGGGTGATGAAATCGGTGCGCTATGTGGCGATCGTCGCGGTCGGTGGTATGGCCCACCTCTGGGGCGCTCTGGTCATGGGGGTGGTGCTCAACTTCCTGTCGCTGCGCGGCGTGTTTGGCAGCTACGATGATGCGGTCTTCGGCCTGATTCTGATCACCATCATGCTGTTTGCCCCAAACGGTATCCTGAGCCTGAATTATACAGCGCTGCTCGATTTCTTCCGTCGCCGCCGGCGCCGGGCAAAAGAACCGGGAGGGCAACGCTGATGGCCTTACTGGCGGTCTCGGATCTGGGGAAAAAGTTCGGCGGCCTGCAGGCGGTCAGCGAGGTCTCCTTTGCGGTCGAGCGCGGGATGATCAAGGCGGTGATCGGGCCCAACGGAGCCGGCAAGACGACCTTGTTCAACCTGATCACCGGTTCGCTGGCGCCGTCGTCGGGATCGGTGCTGCTTGACGGCCGCGATATAACCGGCCGCAAGCCCCATCAGATCGCTTCGTTCGGGGTTGCCCGGACATATCAGAACATCAAGCTGTTTCCCGGTATGACGGTGCTGGAAAACGTGATGGTCGGCCGGCATATCAGGAGCAGCGGTGGTTTTATCGCCTCGATGCTCCATCTGCCCTGGGTGCTGGCCGAAGAGCAGCGAATCCGGCAGGCGGCTCTGGAGCGCCTGGAGATGCTCGGGATCGCCGAGTTGGCCGAGGTCGAGGCCACCAGCCTGGCCTTTGGTCAGCAGCGGGCGGTTGAACTGGCCCGGGCGCTGGCCATGGAGCCGGAGCTGCTGCTGCTCGACGAACCGGCGGCCGGTCTCAATATCTACGAGACGGCCGAAGTCGGCCGGCTGATCAGCTCGATCCGGCAGCTCGGTATTACCGTGGTGCTTGTCGAGCATGACATGTCGCTGGTGATGGATATTTCCGATGAGATCGTCGTGCTCAGTTTTGGCCGGAAGATCGCCGAGGACGTACCGGAGGCGATCCAGCGCAATGAAGAAGTAATCAAGGTGTATCTCGGGGAGTAGAGCTCAGGCCATGCTGAAAATAAAGAATCTCTCTTCCGGCTATGGCAAGCTCAAGGTCCTCAAGCAGATCTCCATGCATGTCAAGGCCGGTGAGATCGTTGCCATCATCGGCGCCAACGGCGCCGGCAAGACGACTCTGCTGACCACGATTTCCGGGCTGCTGCGCGCGACTTCGGGCGAGATAGCGTTTCGCGACCGGCCGATCACCACCCTGGCCGCGCAGAAGATCCCGGCGCTCGGCTGCGTGATGGTGCCTGAGGGACGGCAGGTGTTTGCGCCGCTGTCGGTCGAGGAGAACCTGGTTCTCGGCGGCCATGTGCTCAGGCGCCAGGGCAGCCAGTTGCTGGCCGAGCAATTGGCCCACCAGTATGAGTTGTTTCCGATCCTGCACCAGCGGCGGCAGCAACTGGCCGGCACCCTGTCCGGCGGTGAGCAGCAGATGCTGGCCATGGCGCGGGCCTTGATGTCGAGGCCGTCGCTGATCATGATGGATGAGCCGTCCACCGGTCTCGCCCCGTTGATCGTGCAGGAGATTTTTCGGGTTATCGTCCGGCTGCGGGAAGAAGGCAATACCGTCCTGCTTGTCGAACAGAACGCCAAGGCGGCATTGACCATCGCCGATCGCGGGTATGTACTGGAGACCGGCAAGGTGATACTGCAGGGATCGGCCGAGGACCTGCTCGCCAATCGTGACGTACAGCGGGCTTACCTGGGGCGGGAACGGATTCACTAGCTGCCGGCGCCGCGTCGGCGAGCAGGTTGATATGAAGAGATGGAGTGAGAAGATGTTCTGGGAAGAAGAGAGGGAGTGCATCGCGCGCGACGAACTGGAGCAATTGCAGCTGGAGCGGCTCCAGGCGACATTGTACCGGGTCGGTACCCATGTGCCGTTTTACCGCAACAAGTTTTTCGACATGAAGCTCGACTACGAGTCGCTCGGCTCGCTCGACGACCTGCGTCGGCTGCCGTTCACCACCAAGCAGGACCTGCGCGACAATTACCCCTACGGCCTGTTTGCCGTGCCGCTGCGCGATGTGGTCCGGATCCATTCCTCGTCCGGGACCACCGGCATGGCGACCGTGGTCGGCTATAGCGGCAACGACATCCGCACCTGGTCGAACCTGGTGGCCCGCATCCTCACCGCGGCCGGCGTGACCAAGGACGATGTGATCCAGATCGCCTTCGGCTACGGCCTGTTCACCGGCGGGTTCGGCCTTCATTACGGGGCAGAACGGCTCGGTGCTTCGGTCATTCCGATCTCCGCCGGCAACACCCGGCGACAGATTCAGATCATGCAGGACTTCAAGACCACGGCGCTGGTCTGCACGCCATCCTACGCATTGAAAATGGCCGATGTGATGATGGATATGGGCATCAATCCGAGCGGGTTGTCCCTGAAATATGGCCTCTTTGGTGCCGAGCCCTGGTCCGAGCGGATGCGCCGGCAGATCAACGAACGCCTCGGCATCATCGCCACCGACAACTACGGCCTCTCAGAAGTGATGGGTCCCGGTGTGGCCGGGGAATGCCTGGAATGCAACGGACTGCACGTCAACGAGGACCATTTTCTGATCGAGATCCTCGATCCGGAAACGCTGGAGCCGGTTGCGCCCGGTGAGATCGGCGAGCTGGTGATCACCACGCTGACCAAGGAGGCCTTCCCGGTGATCCGCTATCGCACCCGGGATCTGACCCGGCTGCTGCCCGAGCCGTGCCCGTGCGGCCGCACCCTGCAGCGGATCCAGCGCATCACCGGCCGGACCGATGACATGCTGATCATCAAGGGGGTCAACGTCTTTCCGATGCAGATCGAGGCCATCCTGTTCGATATCGAGGGGACGCAGCCCCATTACAACCTGGTTATCGATCGCCAGCAGAACGAGGACCGGATGACCGTCCTCGTCGAGGTCGTCGAATCGATGTTCTTCCACGAGATGAAGAAGCAGCGCCAGGTTATCGAGCAGATCAAGAAACGGCTGGCCACGGAACTCGGGGTCAGCGTCGAGGTCAAGCTGGTCGAGGAACGGAGCCTGGAGCGCTTTAACGGCAAAGGCAATCGGATTATTGACAAACGTGAAATCTAGGAGTGCCCGACGATGACCACGAAAGCCTGGCAGCGTGCCCATGACCGGTCGGCTGATGCACTGAGGCCGTTTCGCGTCGAACCGGATATCCAGCCGCAGGCCTATGCCTCGTTGTTGATCAGCAGCGGCGCCACCCAGGTGGTCTGCGCCGTCAGCCTGGAAGAAACGGTGCCGCCGTTTCTGGAAAATGCCGGCCAGGGCTGGATTACTGCGGAATACGCGATGTTGCCGGGCGCCACCTCGTCGCGTAATCGCCGGGAAACGGCGGGACGATCCGGTCGGAGTATGGAGATTCAGCGCCTGATCGGCCGCAGCTTACGGCAGATGGTCGACCTTGCTCGGCTCTACCCGTATACCCTGCGGGTCGATTGCGATGTGCTCAACGCCGACGGTGGGACGCGCACGGCCGCGATTACCGGCGCGGCGCTGGCGGTGCGGGCGGCCGTTGTCAGGATGGTGCGCGAGCAGCGGTTGCCGTGCCTGCCGCTGCTCCGGCCGGTGGCGGCGATTTCGGTCGGGCTGGTGGATGGCGAAGTGCTGGTTGATCTCGATTATCGGGAAGATGCCCGCGCCGAGGCGGATGGCAATTTCGTGATGGCCGGCAGTGACTGGGTGGAGGTCCAGGTCTCCGCTGAGGGGCGGCCGCTCACCGATCTGGAATTCGGTTTGATGAAGGACGCTGCCCGTTCGGGTATCGAGGTGCTGCAGTCGCTGTGGCTGCGACAGGATCTCGATTATCCGGCGGCACGCGCGTGAGGACGATATGAAACGGGCCCAGTGTGAAATGACCGACCGGGCGGTGATGGACGCCATCCTGCAGCGTGCCACCATCGGCCGACTCGCCACGACCGGCAACGACGGTTACCCCTACATCACTCCGGTCAACTACGTCTATCTCGACGGCTCGATCTATTTTCACTGCGCCCGGGCCGGTGAGAAGCTCGACAATATCAGACGCGATCCACG
>CAZUJZ010000024.1:0-22003 GCA_964620665.1 uncultured Desulfofustis sp.
TCGGCCGGAAATGTTTGGCTGTCAACCTGAGCGATATTGCGGCAATGGGGGCAACTCCGCACTCTGTAATGCTCTCCGTGGCTCTTCCCGATACCATTGAACCGGCCTGGCTGGAGCAATGGATGCAGGGGCTGGCCTCAATGATCAATGAATTCGATTGCGCATTGATCGGCGGTGACACGGTCCGCGGTGCACAGCTGACCATCTCGATCACCGTTCTTGGTACCATCGCCAGAGACCGAGTCGTGCTGCGCAGTACCGCCGGGCCTGGCGAGAGCATTTTTGTCAGCGGTTACCTGGGGTCGGCGGCGGCGGGCTTGCTGCTCTGCCGGGATAAAGCCACTCTGCCGGCCGTCGATGAGAAGCTCGCCGCACCGTTTATCGAGCGGCATCTCGATCCTTCCCCCGATGTTTTCTGCGGTTCGCTGCTTGCCCGAAGCGGATTGGTGACGGCCATGCAGGATCTGTCCGACGGGCTGGCCACCGATCTGGCCCATATTGCCGAACAGAGTCGTCTGGCGGCGATCGTCGCGGCCGATCGGTTACCCCGGCACCCGGATCTGGAAAAGGTCTGCCGCTTGATCGAGCACACCCCGATCGATCTTCAGGTCAGCGGCGGTGATGACTACCACCTCGTTTTCACCGTGAAAAAGGGAGCCGAGCAGGATCTGCTCGACTACCTGGACCGTCATCACGGTCCGCCCGTCTACGAAATCGGTCGAACGGAATCGGGCACAGGGGTACACCTGCTGCAAAACGGTGAATTAACCGATATCGGCTACCGTGGATTTCAACACCAGGGCAATCGATAGCACGACAGCAAACAATCAATCAACAGCAAAGTGCAGAGAAATATCGAGCCGGTGGGGCGAAAACCGGCGATAACTCACCCCGGCCAGATCGAGCATTCTCTTGGCCGCCTTGACCTGGTCTGTTTCGTGATATTTATCGGACAGGTAGATGATTTCGCCGATTCCCGACTGGATGATAACCTTGGTGCATTCGTTGCAGGGAAAGAGACCGACATAGATACGGCATCCGGATAGATCGGTGGAAATCGCGTTCAATACGGCGTTGAGTTCGGCGTGACAGACGTAGGGATATTTGGTGGTAAGAAAGGACCCCTGCCGATTCCACGGCAGTTCATCGTCGGAACAGCCGATCGGAAAACCGTTATAGCCGACTCCGACAATCTTGTTCTGACGGCTGGCGATACAGGCGCCGACCTGGGTGTTGGGATCTTTGCTCCGTTCGGCGGAGAGCAGGGCGACTGCCATGAAATATTCATCCCAAGACAGGTAATCCAGGCGCTTTTTACTATCTTCCATCTCAGCTTTGGCTCTGCCCCTCCTGCCTAAACCGCCGGCGCCGTTGCCGCCAGGTGTTGGTGCCGATAACACCGTCGACAAATTGCTTGATGGCTGCAAAATAGAGACTGCCGGCAACGGCCATCAGGGAATTGTGATCGGCCCCCGGAACCACCTGGAACTGTTTGTTGCGGGCACCGCTTTCCGCCTGCAACACCTCCGCCTCGGCCAGCGGGATGATCTGGTCACGGGCGCCGTGGAGGATTAGGGTCGGCATTTCGATAGCGGTGATTTTGGCGCGGTTGTTGAAACACTCGTCTTCCGAAATAAAGAGTTCGCGACACGGGCAGCCGAGCGACTCGAGAAGGGGCAGGGCATCGGCAAAGCCGCTTTCAATGATCAGCGCCTTGATCTCGGTCGAACGCCGGAAGGCCAAATCGATGGCGCTGGCGGAACCGAGCGAGCGGCCCATAACCAGCAGCGGGCCGGTAAAGGACTGCGCGGCACACCACTGCTGCACGCTGTCGAAGACGGCGCTGCTGTCTTTGAGCATCGTGGTAACACTCGGTTCTCCCGAACTCCAGCCATAACCGCGGTACGAGGCTATCACGATATTGAGGCCGACACCGGTGTACGAGGCGCCGATATCGTCGTAATCACCAACGGTTTCGCCGTTGCCGTGAAAGAAGATAATCGTCGGCGCTCCCTTGTCACTGATATGGCACCGGCAACCGAGCCGGGCCCGGCCGTCGGCCGTCGTCACATCGAGATCGACACCACCGGGCGGTGGTTCGCTGTGCACCTCCTGCCGGGGGAAAAACAACGCGGCACTGACCCGCGGGTGATCAAGCCGGACGGTCGTCTGATAAAGCTCTGTCATGGTCGGAGGCCGGGGTGAAGGGTTGGTGGTTGGCAACGGGCGCCGCCGAAGGTGTAGCGGCCGGAAAACTTCCCTGACGTACGCGACCGGGAGAGTCTTTCGCTGTCATGATGGGGTGAGTGAGGGGATTCGAACCCCCGACCTTCTGGGCCACAACCAGATACTCTAACCGTCTGAGCTACACTCACCATGAGGATGAAACCGATAAGAAACGCACGATATACCCGCAACGGACTCTTTTTTCAAGATGAAAATCAGACCTGCTGTTTGCAGAACATGCAGAGGTGGGCCTGCGTCTTGATAATCTCCATGCAATGCGGGCATTCTTTTTTATAGTTTTTGTCAAGCAATTGTTTGATTGCAAGATTGCAGTCTGATTCCAACGACGTATCGCGAAAGCGATGGTTGCGGATCGGATCGATACAGCTCAGATCGTTGATGTCGACAAGCAGGGAAATGGCTCGCTTGCGACTGCTCAGGGCCGCCGCTTCATCGACAATCAAGGCCAGGGCAGGGGCGAGATTGCCCTCCTCGACACAGGTATCGAGTGCGGCCACGGCCTGTTTTTC
Source organism: uncultured Desulfofustis sp. (assembly GCA_964620665.1). GTDB lineage: Bacteria > Desulfobacterota > Desulfobulbia > Desulfobulbales > Desulfocapsaceae > Desulfofustis. Next base: position 2,757 of record CAZUJZ010000024.1, read on the forward strand.
CTGTTGATAACGTTCATTCTGCGCCTCAACCACGGCCAGATCGATGATACTCCCCTTGAACGCATCGTTGGTTCCGACCATCATCACATTGGCCTCACCGCTCCCCGGTAGTTGCATATAGCGATACGAGGAATTATGCCCGTATTGCTCGGCTATCTGTTTCCAACCGTTGATGAACAACGGACACTCATCGTTGAGACAGATATAGAGAACTTCCGATCCCCAGCCAAGTCCGTCACCGATATGGAAGGGCGGGGCTTCGCAACAGCTGAGTTCGTTTCGGCAATGGGGGCAGGTGGGAATATTTTCAAAATAACGACGATAATCCTTAATCATGGGACTCCTTGTTGCTGCAGGTTGATTTCCTTGTATCACCGATCGGTCGTGAAACCATGTCTCAGACGATCTGCGGAGCTGAGGCCGTAACAGCGACCCGGCTCACTCTAATCACCTTTGAAGCCAATGTCACTGAGTACGGCATCAACGGCCCGTGCTTGGCGCATCTTGCTCTTTAAAAAGAACTCCGGCATGGTCTGTTTGTTTTTTGTTATGATGTCGCAGAGCTGATCTATCCGGCGTTGCTCGGCAAGGGCGGTGATTTGTTGCAGGTGAGCGATGAAACTGGCAACTATTTTTTCTCCCTGCCCCCCGGTCGCCATGATTTCCGCGTAGGTTCGCGGGTTCTGATTGTGCACGCGGGCCATGGAGAGCACGCCGTAGAGGGAGGTGAGGGTGGAGTGGGTATCGATATCTGAAAAATCGATCCGGTGCTCGGCAAGCGTCATCGCCAGCGCCACCGAAATCGTCGTCGGCAGTTTCTGGCTGACGCCCATCAGGATGTCGTGTTTTTCAGGGCTGTCGAGATGGATTTCGGCCCCGTACTTATAGAGAAATGACTCGAATTCGCTGCACAAACTGCCGCTTTTTCGCGTTCTGACCACCGCGACGTTCTTGTCCTTCATCGTTGCCGCCTGTGGTCCCCAGAGGTTATGGACGAGCATCACTTCGACCCCGGCTGCCGTGACTTCAAGCGCCGTCTGCAACGGGGACTCCGACTCACCGGCGAGGAGAACGAGCGCCTGTCCGTCCCGGAGCAGGCCGCCGTATTGACGAATCATGGCCGCAGTTACTGAAATCGGCACGCAGATCAATACCACGTCAACCCGTTTGATCATCGCCTCGGGACGAACGGCGCTCGTTCTGCCGCAGATGACAGTCTGATATCCCTCACTTCTCAGTTTTTCGGCAAACCAATCGCTCATTGCCCCGGAACCGATAAAACCAAACGTCTTGATCCGTTTAATCCGCATATCGACCCGAGGAAAGGAACCGAGAATTTTGAGGCTCTGTTTCACCTGGATCACCTTGTTTTCGATGTGGCTGAGCGCCTCCTTCAACGTCGGTGACTGTTGATGGCCTTCAACCTCCAGGTAGATCTGCAGTTTTTGCGTCTTGATGTCATTTTCCGAGCGAAGATCGAGAATATTGATGCCGCGTCTGGTAAATTCGTTGAGGATGTCGACAAGCAGGCCGACCCGGTCCGCCAGCGGCCGGGTCATGATGGACGTGGCATCGTAGCCGGTTTGAGCAGCGGGGTCACGACCGATTACCGCAAATCTCGTACGGTTATAGGGGGCAAGTTCGCGGGCAATGAGGGAGAGACCGGCGCGATTGAGCACCTCTTCGGTATCGATCAGCACATGATGTTCACGGCGATTATCCCGCATATCCAGGGCGGCGGCTTCCAAATCGCGAACGGAAACGAGGGTCGCATCAGGCATGTGCTCGGCGATGAATTCTTCGCACTGACGAAAAACCGTACTTCTGCCGATGATGACCTGGACCTGGTCGAGCCGTTGATCACTGTGCACTCCGCCGAGAGAGACATTGATCGGCAACACCACGTTATCGATCCAATGTCCTTGCTCCAGGCCTTCGAGCACGCGAAAATACTCCCGAACTTCTCCTTCTCGGGTATTATAGACGGGAACGAAAGCGTAATCGGCCCGAGCGTCGCCCAAAGCCGCAACGAGATCGGGGATATGATTGAACATGAGGATTGTCGCCTGCGAATCATATTGCCTGGCGGCCTGATAACCATCGGATCCGTGCGGTCCGAGCGTGGCGATAACGGTCATGGTTCCTGTTCCCTGTCGTTTCCCGGGCCGTCGCTATCCTGCCCGGCGATGAGTAATAGTATGATTGTGCGGCGCCTGACCGGTGCCGACGTGCCGGCAGATGGAACAACGTGACAAAAGTATCTTTTCGTTACCATTTAGGCAATAGCTATTAAAACCAACGCTCGACGGGATCAGCCCGGCACGCTTCTGACACCGGTTGTTACCTGCAGCCACTGGTACGACGCTTTTTATCAACAATGCCCTCGCATCATCAGCCAATGATCGAAAAATCGCCAATAACCACCTATGTGGAAGAAGTGCGCGCCTCGGTAAAGTTTTCCCCGCAGATCGTCTGTCACCGGCGAATACCGGCAATCGACACCCACACTGCCGCTCCCCGACAGCCGCTCTCCGAGGCAATTATCAGGGGCCTGCACCGGCAGGGTATCGAGCAGCTCTACTCCCATCAGGCCGAGGCCATCGACGCGTTTCAGGCCGGCCACGACCTGATCGTGGCAACCCCGACAGCATCGGGGAAAAGCCTGATCTACAATCTGCCGGTATTGCAAGCCTGCCTTGCCGAACAATCCGTCCATGCCCTGTATCTCTTTCCGCTCAAAGCACTGGCCCAGGATCAGGCACGGACCCTGGCAACACTCTTCGCTGCGGTAACCGGCGACCCGCCGCCGCAAACAAACCGCGGTTTCGCATCGATTTACGACGGAGATACGTCGATTGGTGAACGGGCGCGGCTGAGAAAGCAGCCACCGCCGGTGCTGATTACCAATCCCGATATGCTCCATCTCTCCCTGTTGCCGTACCACGACAGCTGGAGTTCATTTTTCAAGGGGTTGCGCATCATCGTCATTGATGAAGTCCATGTCTATCGCGGTCTGTTCGGGGCGCACCTGGCCTGGGTGCTGCGTCGCCTGCAACGCATCGCCGCATATTACGGATCCTCCCCGCGCTTTATCATGCTCTCGGCGACGATCGGCAATCCCGGTCAACTCGCCGAAAAACTGATCGGTCGAAAAGCCGTGGTGATCGATCGCTGCGGTGCTCCGTCGGAAGAAAAACAGATGCTCTTTATCAATCCCTGGGACAGCGCCGCACACACCGCCACCCAATTGCTCGAAGCCGCTCTGAAACGAGGGCTGCGCACCATCGTCTACACGAAATCGCGAAAAATGACCGAGTTGATCACCGTCTGGACCAAACCTCGACTCGGCCCGCTGGCAGCCAGGCTCACCTCCTATCGCGCCGGCTTTCTGCCCGAAGACCGGCGGGAAATCGAACGTCAGCTGGCGGACGGCACCCTGCTCGGCGTTATTTCCACTTCGGCGCTGGAGTTGGGCATCGATATCGGCGACCTCGATCTCTGCATCCTGGTCGGCTATCCCGGCTCGGTGATGGCCACCTGGCAGCGCAGCGGACGGGTCGGTAGGGGAGGGCGCCACTCCGCCGTTATCATGATCGGCGGAGAAGACGCGCTGGACCAATATTTTATGCTGCATCCCGATGATTTCTTCAATCGGCCGCCGGAATGCGCCGCCCTTGACCCGCTCAATCCCCGGATCGCCCGGCAGCACCTGCACTGCGCTGCCGCCGAAATTCCGCTTGAGCACGAAGAACCGTTGCTGAGCACCAGCCGACAGATACGCCGGGCAGTCGACGAGCTGACCAACGGTGGCATCCTGCTTCGCGAAGCCACCGGACTCCGCTGGCATGCCAGTAGAAAGCGGCCGCAACGCCAATTCGATCTGCGCGGCGGCGGTGCCAAGCTGTCGATCATTCACCGCCATACCGGTGAGATCATCGGCGAGATCGACGCCGGCCGGGCCCTGCACGATGCGCATCCCGGCGCCATCTATCTGCACCAGACCAAGACGCTGCTGGTCGTCGATCTCAACCTGAGCGGACAGGAGGTGCTCGTCGAGGAGAGCAAACCGACCTATTATACCAGGCCGACGGTAACCAAAGAGACGGAGATCATCTCCTGTTTCGCCAGTAAATCGACCTGCGGCATACGGGTCAATTGGGGCTCGCTGCGGGTCACCGAGCAGGTCGGCGGGTTTAGGAAAATCCAGCAATTTACCGGCAAGACAATCGTCACCGTGCCGCTCGACCTGCCACCGCAGACTATCGAGACGGAAGGACTCTGGCTCGATCTGCCACCCGCCGGCAAGCAGCTGCTGGAAGATAGGCAGATGCATTTCATGGGTGCCATCCACGCCATCGAGCACGCTCTGATCGCGATGTTTCCGCTGCTGATCCTGTGCGACAGAAACGATATCGGCGGCATTTCCTGCCCCTTTCATGAACAGACCGGCCAATCGTCTATTTTCATTTATGACGGCTACGCCGGCGGCGCCGGCCTTGCCGCTCAGGCCTACGAACTCATCGACGCATTGCTCGAGCAGACCGAGCGATGTGTGGTCGACTGCCCCTGCGAGACCGGCTGTCCCAGCTGTGTCCATTCACCCCGGTGCGGCTCGGGAAACCGGCCGATCGACAAAGAGGCGGCCCGCTTTCTGCTGCAGGCCATCAGCCAGGGTCGTTTTCAGCAGGAAACCGCCGCTCGGAGTACGGACGTCGTTCGATTGCGACCGGAGCCGCGGGAGTGCGTCACCGACGATGCGAGCGTCCTCGGTCGTGATGCGTTACCGACCCATTTTTGCGTCTTCGATCTGGAAACGAAACGTTCGGCGGCTGAAGTGGGGGGCTGGGGTAACGCCGACAAGATGGGAATGTCGGTCGGCGTGGTCTACGACTCGAAACTCGACGGATTTGCCACCTATCTGGAAGACGAGGTCGACGGGTTGATCGACCATCTGACGAGTGCCTCGGTCATTGTCGGCTTTAACATCCTCGCTTTCGATTACCGGGTACTGGCCGGCATCTCCGGCAGGCAGCTCTATGATCGACCGTCATTGGATCTGCTCAAACTGATCCAGGATCGACTCGGCTACCGGCTCAGTCTCAACCGCCTCGCCGAGCAGACACTCGGGCGGCCCAAGACGGCGGACGGCCTGCAGGCCCTGCGTTGGTATAAAGAGGGGAACATCAGCGATATTGTCAGGTATTGCCGGGAGGACGTGGCCTTGACCAGAGACCTGCTGCTCTTCGCGCTGGACAACGGCTACCTGCTGTTCACCAACAAGGCCGGTTCGTCGGTCCGCCTGCCGCTGGCCTGTGACGCGGCACTTGCCGCCCTGTTGCCGCGGCGGACCTGAAACGGCGAGGTTACGGCCAGAGCAGCGATTTGTGGATCCAGCCGATCAAGCCGCTTGCGTGACGCAGTTTCATCCAGTCACCCTGGCTTTCCAGCCTGTTCATCACCACACCCCGCTCGACCGTTGCAATGACCGGACTTGACGTGGTCGGTTCGGCGCGCATGTTGACGTTGGTCGTGGCATCGATGATAACGGTGGACACCGGTTCCACGAGCGAGTTGTGAATCCAGCCGGCATCTTTTTCAAAGTCAACGATTTTCAGCCAGTCTCCCTGCTTACCGGTAACCTCGAGGGGGTACCCGGCAAAGAGTTCCATCGCCACCTGATGGTCGGTGCCCGGACCGGTTCTGACATTGACATTATCGGCCGTTACGCTGACGTATTCGGCGGCGAGGAGCGGCGTTGTCGTCAGGTGCAGGATGGCGGCACAGAAAACGGCAATGAAAACGCTGGTGAAAACGGTGGAAAGTCGAAAAGAACGCATAGCTGTCTACCTGTGAGAATGATTGTAAAAAGGGACCTGCCGGCAATACAGATACCATCATCGACCCGCTTCGTCAATCACGATATGGCTCGGAAAACCGTTCAATCAACCGGCTGCAGCAGGCATCGCCGACTGTCCATCGTCACCGGTGCCCCGATGGGCAGGGTCAGATTTCTCGGCCCGTGTCCGACCGGGAAATTTCCCCAGATCGGTATTCCAGCTGCCGCCGTCAGCTCACAGACGCGGGACCAGACAAATTCGTGACGGGCACGCCGCCTGCCGGAGTTATCATCCCGGTCAATGGAAAAATCTCCGAGGATGATGCCGGCCGCCCGCTGCAATTGCCCGCTCCGGGCCAGCTGGGTAAAGGCTCGGTCAAGGCGGTATACCGGCTCGTTGACATCTTCAAGAAAGAGAACCGCCCCTGAGAAATCGGGGCTCCAGGGGGTTCCGAGCAGGCTGACCAGACTGCTGAGATTGCCGCCCAGCAGCGGGCCGGAAACCGGTTCGCCGGTGCGAATGATTTCCACTCGCGCATCCAGGCCGCGATGCCAGTTCCCGATCAAGCATTGATAGAGGCGTTCCCGTGAATCAGGATCGCTCGCGGGCAGGGACGTGACAACCGGACCATGGAGACAGACCAGGCCGGAGCGCTGAAACACCAGATTGAGCAAAATTGAGATATCGGAAAAGCCGAGCAGCATTTTCGGTTGACGCGCAAACAACCCGAAATCCAATCGATCAAGCAGCCGCAGGCTACCGAAACCGCCGCGCAGGGCGATCAGTGCTTTCACCCGGGGATCACGCCAGACCCGGATCATTTCCTGGGCGCGAGCCTCATCGGTATCGGCCAGGTACCCGGAGCCGGGCCAGAATCGATCGGGAACGGCGAGCTCAAACCCCATCTCGGAGAGTACCGAACAGCCATTTCGGAACCGGTCGGTATCGACGAGACCGCCGGCCGGGGCGATAATCGCCACCGTGTCTCCGGTCTGCAACGGGGGAGGGATCTTCAGTACGGGCATGGTCATGAAACGGCAATCAATCGTCGATAGATCAAAGCCAGTCCATCCAGGGTGAGATTGGGTTCATAACGGCGGATCGACGGAGTATACGGCCTGATGACACGGGACATCCCACCGGTGGCCATGATTTCTATATCGGTATGGCCCTGCTGGTTCATCTCGTGGCGCACTTTGACGATCAACCCTTCGATCATCGCCCCGTAGCCGTGAACCATTCCGCTTTTCATCGCAGTAACGGTAGAGGTGCCGATAACCTGGGAAATGGGCGAACTCAGATCAATCTGCGGCAATTTTGCGGTTTTTTGCGCCAAAGCACCGATGGAGAGACCCATCCCCGGCAAGATGAGCCCGCCGAGATAGTCGCATTGTGCGGAGACACAGTCAAAGGTAATCGCCGTACCGAAATCGATGACAATAACGGCGCTGTCGCAGAGATGGTGCGCCGCGATGCTGTTGACCAGTCGATCGGCGCCGACTTCGGCGGGGTTATCGAGCCTGACCGTAATCAAGTCCGCCACGACCTGGTTATCGATATTGAACAGCAACGGGCGCGTTTCGTCACCAAACATCGCATGGCAGCAAGAAACATAGGCGCCGTCGAGTTGGGGTACGACACTGGACATGATCACTCCGTCGATCCGGGAACTGTCTACACCGGCCATCGCAAAGAGATTATGATAGGTAATGGCGATTTCATCAGATGTCATCGCCGAATCCGTTTTGATCCGCCACTGGTGCAGCAGCGTCCGCTGATCGAAAACTCCGGCAACGGTGTGGGTATTGCCTATGTCGATGACGAAAAACATGTTTCCCCTATCAATTATATGGTGCCGACAAAAAACGCCCCGAGCCATCGGCGAGCTATGGCGCCAGGTAAACACTTCGACGATGATGCGATTCTGCATTATAGTGCGGTTGACGGAAGAAACAAGAGATCAGTCGGTACCTCCCGGGTTTGTGTCTGCCAATAGAGACCGGCTGCAGGAGCCCCTCGTGGCACTATCTGTGATAAAGGAGAGCCGTTATGCAACCGATCATGGTAACGACAAGCTGTGCCAGTCGGGAAACCGCCCAAAAAATCGCCACCCACCTCCTCAACCAACGCCTGGTTGCCTGTGCCCAAGTGAGCGGGCCGGTAACCAGCTCCTATTGGTGGAACGGATCCATCACCAGTGAACCTGAGTACCTGGTGGTCATGAAGAGTGTGCGTTCGCTCTTTTCACGGATTACCGAACAACTGAGTGTTATCCACCCCTACGACGTACCGGAAATCGTGGCCATCGATATGGTCCAAATCAACGATGGCTATCGTGACTGGCTGCTTGCCGAGTTGCATCGAGAATAATTGTGGAAAAAGCGAAAAAAGGCTATCGTCGTCGACGTCTCGGCGACTACCGCTGCAGCTGCTGCCGCCAGGCCAAACCATTCTGCTGGAGCTGCCCCTGCGGTTTTCAAATCTGCCCCGAGTGTTTCGAGGAAAACAAATGGGGGATCAGTAACGGCCCTACCTGGATTTGTCCCGACTGTGAACGGATCATGAGGATGTAGGCGGTCCTTTTCAAACAGCCGGGAAAGGACGGAGACGGAGGGTGCATACCGGCGCTCTTGCGCATTGACGGTAAATACAATATGATTGCGCCTGCGATAATCAGTGGTGTCGTCACGACCGGTTCCCCATCGCCAAAATTCTATATTCCAGATTGCAAAATGACCCTATCTCCCCAAGAGTACGACGAAAGCAAAATCAAAACCCTGAGCTCCCTGGAACACATCAGGCGCCGCCCGGGGATGTATATCGGCAGACTTGGCGACGGCTCGCATCCCGATGACGGCATCTATATCCTGCTCAAGGAAGTCATTGATAACGCCGTCGATGAATTCATCATGGGGGCCGGTAAACGGGTCAATGTCCAGATTGACGCCAACGGTCTGACCAGGGTACGGGATTTCGGCAGGGGGATTCCCCTGGGAAAAATAGTCGAATGCGTCTCGGTCATCAATACCGGGGCCAAGTACAATACCGATGTCTTCCAATTTTCCGTCGGACTCAACGGGGTCGGTACCAAGGCGGTCAACGCGTTGTCCGAGCATTTTCGGGTAATCGCCTTTCGTGACGGCCGGTTCGCCTCGGCAACATTTTGCCGCGGTGTCCTCGTCGATCGGGAAGAAGGGGAGAGCACCGAAAAAAACGGTACCGAGGTCGAATTTCTGCCGGACCGGGAAATCTTTCCCGACTGTCTCTACGACGAAACCTACATCGACCGCCGGCTCTGGCGTTATGTCTATCTCAACGCCGGGTTGAAAATCCACTTCAACAAAACCGTCTACCACTCGGCCAACGGCCTGTTCGACCTGCTCAGCGAGGAACTCAACGGGGCCAGTCTGTACGAACCTATCTATTACAAGGACCAAACACTCGAGTTCGCCTTTTCCCATACCGACTCCTACGGCGACTCTTATTATTCCTTTGTCAACGGTACCTATACCAGTGAGGGCGGCACGCATCTGTCTGCTTTTCGCGAAGGGATACTCAAGGGAATCAACGAATTCTCCGGGAAAAAATTCATCAACAAAGACGTTCGCGACGGCATCGTCGGCACGCTCTCCATCAAAATCCGCGAACCGATCTTCGAATCACAGACAAAGAATAAACTCGGCAACACCGAAGTTCGCTCATGGATCGTCAATCGGGTAAAAGACGCGGTTTCCAGCGAACTCTATAAAAACAGTGAGACAGCAGAACACCTTCTCGACAAGATTGTCAGGAACGAAAAGGTTCGCAAAGAATTACAGATCGTTCGTACCGAGGCCCGCGCCAAGGCAAAAAAAGTGGCGATCAAGATTCCCCAGCTCAAGGACTGCAAGTATCACCCCTCCAAAGACAAGCCGTCCAAGGCCGGCTACGAGAACATGGTTTTCATCACCGAAGGTCAGTCGGCAGCCGGCTCGATTGTTTCGTCCCGCGATCCGATGCGCCAGGCGGTTTTCTCGCTGAAGGGAAAACCGATGAATGTGCTCGGGCAACGATTGAACCTGCTGTACAAGAACGAGGAAATGTACTCGCTGATGCAGGCCCTCAACATCGAAGATTCCATCGCCGACCTGCGATTCGATAAAATCATTATCGCCACCGACGCAGATGTCGACGGACTCCATATCAGGAATCTGTTGCTGACCTTTTTCCTTCATTATTTCGAGCCGTTGGTCAAACTCGGCTATATCCATATCCTGGAAACCCCGATCTACCGGGTTCGCACGAAAGCAGAGACGATTTATTGCTACTCGGAAAAGGAAAAGGAGCTTGCCACCAAAAAGCTGCAGGGCAAGGGAAAAGTTAAAAAAAACGTGGAAACGACACGATTCAAGGGACTCGGAGAAATCAGCCCGAAGGAATTTGGTCAATTCATCGGCGAGGATATCCGGCTGCGCAATGTTACCATCGACAGTGTCAGTGAAGTAGCCAAAGTCTTGTCGTTCTATATGGGCAAAAACACCCCGGAACGAAAGCAATACATCATGGAGCATCTAATCTGAAGGCGATGAAGGCGATGTCCAGCAGACCACCGGCCGCAGACCAAGCAGAACTGACGACCGCCAGACATACAGGGACGGTCTGGCGGCTCTATCGGCCACTATCGCACAACTCGCCACTTTTTTTAGCCTTGACGTCCCTTTCTTCAGCCAGCGACTGCCGAAGCACATGAACCAACAGTTAGGCAAACTCCACCGATTGTTCGACAGCAACTTTCTCGAATACACCTCTTACGTTATCAAAGAGCGTGCCATTCCGGCGGTTGAGGACGGCTTGAAGCCCGTTCAGCGCCGTCTTCTGCAAACCCTGTTCAACATAGAAGACGGACGGTTTCATAAAGTGGCAAACGTCGTCGGCGAAACGATGAAACTTCATCCCCATGGCGACGCATCCATTTTCTCGGCCCTCGTGAATCTTGCCAACAAAGGGTATCTCATCGAACGGCAGGGCAATTTCGGCAATATCTACACCGGCGACCAGGCTTCCGCCGCGCGCTATATCGAGTGTCGCCTGTCGCCACTGGCCAAAGAAGTCATGTTCAACAAGGACTTGACCGAATTTGTCGAATCCTATGACGGCAGGATGCTTGAACCGGTAACGCTGCCGGCGAAAATCCCGCTCTTGCTGCTCCAGGGCGCTGACGGTATTGCCGTCGGCATGGCAACGAGAATTCTGCCGCACAATTTCCAGGAATTGCTCAAGGCCCAAATCGCCACCCTCAAGCAAGAGCCGTTTGAACTCTACCCGGACTTTCAGCAAAAAGGCCTGATCGATATTTCCGATTACTTCAACGGCAACGGTCGGATTCGCTGCCGGGCTCGGATCGTTGAAACCAACGAAAAAACCATCACCATCACCGAAATACCCTATGGGACAACCACAACATCGTTGATCGAGTCCATAGAAAAGGCCGCAAAGTCTGGAAAAATAAAGATTATTTCTATTAACGACTATACCGCTGAAGACGTCGAAATTGAGATAAAGTTACCCCGGGGCATTTATGCCGGCGACACCATCAAGGCCCTTTACGCTTTCAGCGATTGCGAGATTTCGCTCAACGCCAATCTGACATTGATCAAAGGCGACTTTCCGCGGGTCAGTACCGTCGACGAAGTGATTGCCTTCAATACCGAAAAGCTGGTCGACGACCTGACCAAAGAACTGGAAATAGAACTCGCCAGACTCAAGGAAAAACTGCAGACCAGACTGCTCGAGCAGATCTTTATCGAAGAGAGGCTCTATAAACAGATTGAGGAGAAAACCAGCTACGAGGCGGTGGTTGCCGCGGTGAAATCATCTCTGGAGCCGTTTGGTGGCGAACTCTTGCGGCCGGTATCCCGGGAAGACCTCGAGCACCTGCTGGAAATCAGGATCAAACGTATCTCCCGCCACGATATCGACCGACATGCCCGGGAAATCAAGGAGATAAAGAAAAGCATCAAGCAGGTCGAACACCACCTCACCGATGTGGTCGGCTATACCATCACCTATCTCGAAAAGCTGCTCGAAAAATACGGCGGCGCCTTCCCGCGACAGACTGAAATCACCCATTTTTCCGAGGTTGAAGTGAGAAAGGTGGCGCTGTCCAATCTGACCGTCGGCTATCATCGTGCCAGCGGTTTCTTCGGCCATCTGATCAAGCCCGTTGACGAACAGGCCGACTGCTCGTTCACCTGTTCGGAATATGATCGGATCCTGTTGATTTTCAGAAACGGCGTCTACAAGGTCATCCCGGTTCCGGACAAGCTCTTTGTCGGGGAAGATCTCGAATATTGCGGTGTCCTCGAAGAAGAGATGATTTTCAATGTCGTCTATCGGGAAGGATCGGAAAACCAGGCCTATGTCAAACGGTTTAGCACGCCGAAGTTCATCTTGGACAAGGAGTACCGGCTCTTTCCGGAACACCCGCGCTCGCGGATTCTGCTGCTGCTCACCGGGCAAGGACAACACGCCAGAGTCAGTTTTGTTCCGTCCCGTCGGGCCAAAACCAATGTGATCGACATCAGCTTCGACGATTATCTGATCAAAGGTTCCGCCGCCATCGGCAAGCGCGTGTCAACCCGTGTGGCCAGGCGGGTCGTCGACACCACACAGCGGACCGCGATAAAAGAACCCCACAACCTGGAGTTGCCCGGAATAACCGAACCGACCGATACGGCGTCGGAGGAAGATGAAAAGGATGCCGGGTAATCAAGCCGCCGGCCGTCCTTTCAGGGAATGCTGCCCGGCGCCGGTAATTTTGACGCGAAGCACGTCTCCCGGCTGCGCAGCCGCCGACCACGACTCGAGATGAACAATGTGGTTGGTCGGCGAGCGACCAAACGCCAGCTCGTCATCTGCTCTCTCCAGCAGAACGTCTTGCAACGTCCCGATATAATCCCGATTTATCTCCAGGCTGATTTCATCCTGTCGCTTTTGAAAGAGCTGCAGCCGTTTGCTTTTTACCGTCTCTTCGCACTTCCCGGCAAATAATGCCGCCGCCGTTCCGGGTCGATCCGAGTACTTGAAGGAAAAAGAACTATGGTAGCGCACCCGCTCCAGCAGCGCCATGGTCGCCTGGAAATCATCGTCGGTCTCGCCCGGAAAACCGACGATGATATCGGTGGTCAGAGCGAGATCGGGGCGGGCGGCTACCAGCCGATCGACCTTAGCCAGGTAGTCGGCAACCCGGTATTTCCGGTTCATTCGACGCAGCACCGCATCCGATCCGGATTGAACCGGTAGATGTAATTGCGGGCAGAGATTGTCGATCTCGGCAAAACAGCGGATCAACTCGTCCGGCAAGTCTTTCGGGTTCGAGGTGGTGAAGCGAAGACGTCGCAATCCGGGGACCTTTGCCACCTCGCGAAGCAACCGGGCGAACGGGTAGGGACCTTTGTCCTGGCTGACCGGGTTGGTCGTACCATAGGAATTGACGTTCTGACCAAGCAGGGTGATCTCAACAACACCGGCGCTCACCAAAGCCGCCACCTCATCGATAATATCGACCGCTTTTCTCGATACTTCCCGGCCCCTTGTATAGGGCACCACACAATACGTGCAGAAATTATTGCAGCCCTGCATAATAGTGACAAAGGTGCTGAAGACAGCGGTGTCACCGTCACTCTGCGCCTGCTCACCGCCGCCCGGCAGGCGGGGAATATAGCGAGGGATTTCATAGCTGTCCGACAGATTGACGGCGGTCCGCCGGTGTCCGGCTTGTGCCAACAACAATGGTAGCTCGTAAATATGCTGCGTCCCGACGACAAGATCGACATGCGGCATCCGCTCGATAATCATCTGGCCCTCCTGCTGAGCGACACAACCGGCCACACAGATCTGCATCGACGGGTTGCTCGCTTTCTGCTTTCTCAGGCTGCCAAGCAGGCTGAAGACCTTTTGTTCGGCCTTGGCGCGAACCGAGCAGGTGTTAATGACCACCAGCGATGCGCTCGTCAACTCCGGACTGGGGAGATAACCGTGCTCGCGCAGGGTTTGCGCGATGATTTCGCTGTCTCGAATGTTCATTTGACAGCCAAATGTCTTGATATAATATGTTTTTTCTTCCATTTGCCGGGGAGGGGGTAAGAAATGTGATCGGTGAGAGGATCAGGGTAATCGGGTGCGCTTGATCCATGGTGCAAGTGCACTCAGCACACCGATCAGATCGGCCAGGGATTCCTCGGCACACCGCAACCGGATCAGGCCGCTGCTGCCGGACAAAGACGACAGCACGGCCAGATTGTCGTATCCTTCCAGGATACCTTTGACCAGGTGAAATTTCCGGGGCTCAATTCGGTAATATGTTTCCGTGAGCCGCTGTTCCGTGGAACCATCCATCACTCAGACATGCAACGAGGCATCGATGGTGCCGATCATGTCCTTGTTTTTCTCGAGAACCGGGCGAACGTGTTCGGCGAGAAATTCTTCGGTCTGTCGACCGGCCCGACCGGTGAATTGCCGGTAATCTCCGGTCAGAGCAGTCAGCTCGTCACCACTGAGCGGAATACGGGGATCTTCGGCCAAACGGAGAAGCAGGTCGTTATCCCGACCCTGCTGTTTTACCATCAGGCCGGCAGCCACAGAATGCTCTTTGATGACCTCATGCATCTGCTGTCGGCTACAGCCCCGGTTGACAGCCTCCATAAGGATTTTCTCGGTTACCATAAACGGCAGCTCAGCGATCAGATGCTTTTCTATTTGTTTCGTATATACAACCATATTAGAGGATATATTAACAAATAACCTTAATATTGCATCGGTCAATAAAAAGGCCTGCGGGATGTCCATCCGGCGAATGGCCGAATCATCAAGGGTGCGCTCGAACCATTGGTTTGCATATGTTGCATAAAAATCGGCGGGCAACCCCATCAGTTTACGAGCCAATCCAGTCATCCGCTCCGAGCGCATCGGGTTGCGCTTGTAAGCCATCGCCGAAGACCCGGTCTGATTGCTGGAAAATGGTTCCTCCTGGACTTTGAGATTGGAGAGCAACCGCAGGTCAACGGCGAATTTGTGCGCCGTTGCACCGATTCCGGCGAGCGTCTCTACCAGCTTGATATCTTGTTTTCTGCTATAGGTTTGACCGGTTACCGGAAACGAGCCGGTAAAGCCGAGTTTTTCCGCGACGATCTGGTCGAGACGACGAACTTTTTCATGATCTCCCTGAAAAAGCTCGAGAAAGGTGGCCTGGGTACCGACCGTGCCTTTGGCGCCACGCGCCCTGATCTGTTCCAGAAAGGAGTCAAGATAGCTGAGATCGGTCAGTAAGTCCTGCAGATACAACGTGTTGCGTTTGCCGACGGTGGTTGGCTGGGCCGGCTGGTAATGGGTGTAACCGAGGGTCGGCAGATCTTTATGGCGCTCACAAAAAGCGGCCAGCTGAGCGATCACGTTGAGTAAACCGGTCCTGATCAGCTGCAGGGCCTGACGCTGAATGATCAAATCGGTGTTACAGACAACGAATTGCGACGTGGCGCCAAGATGAATAATGGCTTCTGCCGTCGGGCACCTGGTGCCGAATTCGTAGACATGAGCCATCACGTCATGACGGATTTCTTTTTCTTTTTCCCGGGCCACACGGTAATCGATGTTGGTGAGGTTGGCTTTCATTTCATCGAGCATGCCCCGGGTAATCAGATCGGTCAGTCCCAACTCATATTGCGCCTCAGCCAGGGCCAGCCAGCACCGTCGCCAGGTGGTGAACTTCATCTCATCGGAAAAGAGATATTGCATGTCGGTACTGGTATATCGACTGACCAGCGGTTCCTGATAGACGGTGTGCATAGAAACAAGCTCCTTTCTTGCTCGAAGTATATTTTTTATATACTTATAATAACGTAATTATTTTTCGTTACTGATCGGTTGTTCGCCGAACAGGCATGAGATTCTTACCACGTTCACCAACAAAGCGAAAGCCGTTTCATCGGCGCATTTCTTCTATGTCGCATAATGTATATTATGTAAAGTAAAGTCCGGATCGATGGCTTTTGGACTCTTCTGTCTTACACCCTGGTCGCCACGGAGGCGTTGCCACCCCCACGATACCGCTCACTTGGGACGTCGGCAATGCCCCGCCCGCACGGCAGGCAGGTGGTTCAGGGTTCTTCGGTCGACAGCCGCACTCGCGTGCACCTGCTGGATGATCACGTGTTATCGGTTTCGTAGTCATGCAGCCTCGGGCACAACCGAACCAGGCCGGGCGGCAAGCGCAGTTTAAAAAGATAACCCAACAGGACGTACCGGGAAAACGCGAGTCCCCATCACCCTCCGATAACGAGACGGTCCATGCAGCGCGTGGCAGCGCCGGATGATCAGAGAAATCTATCCGCCCATTAAACCGCTGAAACCCTTGTCTTGCCAACCCCGGCAACGCTTGGCCGTTATGGAAAGTGTTGTCGCCCGGGCGGTGTGGTCTGCTGCGCCGACCTTACGCTTTCCATTATTGCCAAATGTTTTCTGCTCGTATTTTCCAGCTGATACGTCCGTTATATGAATCAACAACCGGGGAGTACAACAATGAGCACGGGGCCGAAAGATCGATGCCCCGAGCCGCCCCTCCGAGTCGAAAACCAACCACCGGCAGGTTTTGATACGAGCCACGGGCAACGGCCCTGAAGTGCTCGCCCTGCCCGCCGAACAGCGAAAGCGACACCAATCGGACGTCACTGTCGATGAAGAGTGGTCGCGGGTTTCCCTCACCAAACGGCTCGAGCTGCTTGAGATTGTCAAGCAGCACCGGATCAAGCGCATCGCGAAGCGACAAAAGCACCGGCCCCACCGCCCTTAACTCGCTGCTCCGATCAGCACTGTGCCGTTCAACACTCATGTCGCGGGCAACCTGCTGAAAGGCTGCTATAAACGGATCGAACGAATCGGGTGCCAGGGAAAAACCCGCGGCTGCCGCGTGGCCACCGAACGAGGTGAAAAAGCGTGAGCACGCACCCAGGGCGTCATAGAGGTGAAACCCGACCGGGGCTCGGGCCGAGCCTTTCAACAGCTGCGAATCACCGCGACTGGGAGTGCAGACCAGGGCCGGAACCCGGTAACGCTCTACCAGGCGAGCGGCGGTGATACCAAGGATTCCCTCGTGAAACGATCCTCTGATAACTATACATTTATCACTCTCTATTGAGTAGTTATCAACCATACGTAATGCTGATTCGAGATCGATCTTGCCAAGCTGCTTTCGCTGCGTATTCAACGCGACGAGCCGGTCGGCCACCTCCTTGAGAATATTTTCATCCTGCCCGGCAAGCATGGTCAGTGATGCGTTCGCCTCACCGAGACGCCCTGCCGCATTGATCACCGGTGCAATCTGAAAGGAGACGTGTTCACTGCTCAGCCAATTGCCGGCAATGCCCAAAGCCGATAGGAGCGCCGTCATGCCCGCCCTTCCGGAATGCGCCAAGACCTCAAAACCACCTTTGACCAACAGCCTGTTGACCCCGGTGAGCGGCATCACATCCGCTATGGTACCGATACACACGAAATCGAGAAACGACTTCATGTTTATCTTGTATGTTGCTTTATTGTTGTAACTATTATTGTTTAATCTGGCGCGGATAGCCGCCGCCAGGTAAAACGCCACGCCGACTCCGGCCAGATCCTTGCACGGAAAAGAACAGTCCTGCTGTTTGGGGTTGATCACCGCATCCGCTGTACCGGCATCTTCCGGTACCTGATGATGATCGGTGACGATGACAGTGAAACCGAGTTTTTTGGCATATGCAATTTCCCGCCTGTTGCCGATACCGCAATCAACGGTTATCAATAATTTTTCGGCGGCCATCTCGGCGGCAAAAACACCCAGCGCCGATTCGTTGAGTCCGTATCCTTCGCTGAGGCGATTGGGGATATAGGAGCGAACGGACACGCCGCACTGGCGAAAAAACTCGATGAGCAGCGCCGTCGCGGTAATACCGTCCACATCGTAATCTCCCCAGACCAGAATATCGTGATGCCCGGTGATCGCAGTCACCACCAGGTCGACAGCCCGCTCCATCGAGCCAAACAGCTCCGGTGACGGCAGATCGGCCAGGCTCGGGTGGAAATACCGGACGATCTCGGCGTCGCCCGTTATCCCCTGCTGCTGCAGGTGGGTGCGTATCGCCGGATGAATGGGGGATCGTGGTGTGGTCATAGAGGCCGACAAGAGTTAAGATCAACGATAATCAATGCCGCCGAGCCATCTGTCGATATGGTCCAACAGCCCGCCGGTATCGCTCACCGGAAGCCAGGTAATCGTCCGGTCCTTGCGAAACCAGGTCATTTGCCGCTTTGCATAGCGCCGTGTATCACGGGCGAGATATTCCAGGAGCTGCTCACGAGACCACCTCCCCGATAGATAGGAGACCATGTGTCGATAGCCGATGGCCTGCATCGATTTCAGCTCCGGGCCGTAGCCTCGCTCCAGCAAGTCACGCACCTCATGTTCCAGACCGCTGTCGATCATCTCCTGTGATCGCCTGTTGATTCGCTCATAGAGCACCGGGCGTGGACAATCAAGTCCGAGGCACAGCAGACTGGCAAAAACACTTTTTCCCGACGCAGCGTGGTGATCAAGGTGGCTGGACAGCGGCGTGCCGGTCACCCGATAGACCTCCAGGGCCCTGATGATACGTGCTGCATCGTGTGGATGAAGGCGGTCGGCCGTTTGCCGGTCGCAGTCGGATAATTCACGATGCAGCAGTTCACTCCCCTGCTCGTTCAGCCGCTCGGTCAACTCCCGGCGAATCGCCGGATCGCTGTCGCCACCGGCAAACAGGCCGTGCAGCAATGCCCGAAGGTAGAGACCGGTCCCGCCGGTCAGCAGCGGGAGAGCGCCCCGCTGCTGAATCCGTCTGATCGCAGCCAAAGCATCTTCGACAAACCGGGCCGCGTGGTACGGTTGATCCGGATCGACGATATCGATCAGATGATGAGGGATTTCCCGCCGAAACTCAGGTTCGATTTTGGCTGTTCCGATATCCATGTACCGATAGACCTGCATCGAATCGACGCTGACGATCTCGCAACCGAATTTTCTGGCAACCTCCAGTGACAAACCGGTCTTGCCGACGGCCGTCGGCCCAATCAGCACGAGAACGGGATGTTCGATGAACATCGATTACCCTCGGTAATTTTTTTATGAAACCAACGCTTCATGCTTCGTTGTGATGTCCCGTCATGGTGGTTTTATATGAAACTGCAAAGTTTCATGCTTCGTTGTGACGTCCTATCATAGGGGTTATATGAAAATCATTTCCACAGGCTGAACACCCCGGGCTGGTTGGTTCTCTCGGAGGCTGCCTCGTGAAGGCCCGGCAGGACTCAGAATAAGGCCCGAAAGCTTCTCGCCAGGCCATGGATGGCCTGTCTGCCGGCCTCTGAGGC
>CAZUJZ010000025.1:0-21225 GCA_964620665.1 uncultured Desulfofustis sp.
AAAAAGGGACAGACCCCTTTTTGCTTCAGCAAAAAGGGGTCTGTCCCTTTTTTTATCAGTCGATCTTCGGTCGCGGATAGAGGCCGGAGCGTTCGACGATCTCCGGCACCTTCTCCTCCCACTCGATGGCCATTACATGGAAACCGGCCACGCCTTTGCACTCCTTGAGGCGCTGGATGGTCTCCACGGCGATGGTGATGCCTTCGTCGGCCTGCTTTTTTTTCTCGACCCCTTTCATCCGCTCGATCAACTCGTCGGGCACATCCATGCCGGGCACGTTTTTCTGCAGGTAGCGTGCCATACCGACCGAGCGCATCGGGGTGATGCCGGCCAGGATATAGATCTTTTCATGGAGGCCGCGCTCCCGCACCCCCTCCATCCATTTCTCGAACTTGTCGAGGTTGTAGATACACTGGGTCTGGATGAACTCGGCGCCGCAGGCCACCTTCTTGGCCAGCCGCGGCACCCGGATCTTGAACGGGTCGCCGAACGGGTTGGCGGCTGCACCGACGAACATGCTCGGCGGCTGTTTGATCTCGTCGCCGCTGAGGAATTTGCCCTCGTCGCGCATATACCGCACCGTCTGGACCAGCTGCATCGAATCGAGATCGAAGACATTCTGCGCCTGGGGATGGTCGCCAAAGCGCTGGTGATCGCCGGACAGGCAGAGGACATTATTGATCCCGAACGAGGCGGCGCCGAGAATATCGCTCTGCAGCGCAATCCTGTTGCGGTCCCGGACCACCATCTGCAGCACCGGGTCGAGGCCCTGCAGTTTCAGGTGGACACAGGCCGCCAGGCTGCAGAGCCGGGTCACCGAGGTCTGGTTGTCGGTAACGTTGATGGCATCGACATGATCCTTGATCAACTGGCCCTTGGTGATGATATGCGAGGCATCGCTGGACCGGGGTGGTCCGCATTCGCTGGTGACCGCCTGGTGCCCGCTTTTCAATACCTTCTCGAGTCTGCTGCCGGTTACCGTCTCGGCCATTAGAAGTCCTCCAGTTTAAAGGTGCGGGGGCCTCCGGCCCGATCTTTCGACCAGTCTTTGATGGGTTGCACTTTCTCGTAGTCATCGAGTCGTCCGAGCGCCTCCAACCGATCGATGACCAGTTGCCAGGCGCACTCGGTATCTTTGGAGATCTCGCACTTGCCGTGGGTCGAACCGCCACAGGGACCGTTGAACAATCGCTTGGCACAGCGACTGACCGGGCAGACGCCGCCGGTCACCCCGAGCACGCAATCACCGCAGGCCTGGCACTTCTCGGCAAACAGCCCGGTTTCCGGGACATCACCGAGAAAGGTGGTGTTGAGCGCCGGGTAGACCGGGATCTTCGGGTACTTGGAGGCCATGAACTGGACGCCGATGCCACAGGCCAAGCTGAGCACCGCCTCCGAGTCTTTGATCAACTCCTCGGTCTTTTCGAAAAACTCGTGCTCGCACTGCCGCTCGATACCGCTGTCCTCGATCGTGATCTCCGATCCCTCCTGCACCGCCCGCATCCGCAATTGCGAGGCGAGAATGCCGGCCTCCTTGTTGCCCCCCTGGTGGCAAACGGCAACGCAGGTATTGCAGCCGAACACCGTGAGCTGCTTGTGGTCCTTGACCAGCTGCCAGATTTCCTCAAACGGTTTTTGTTGTCCGACGATCATAGCGTTTCAACTCCTTTATTCCATGACGATAGTCAGGTGAACAGCCGGTTTCAGGCCGTTTCCGCCGCCTCGGCTGCAGCGCCGTGCTGTGTGCGCTTCAAGGCCAGCCAGATCGGCGACGGGCCCAGCTCGATGATCCGCTGCGAGAACTCGGTGCAGATTTCCGCCCAGCGTGGCCCCTGGGCCGCGGACAGATTATAGAAATGGACTCGCTCCGGATTGATTCCGACGGTGGTCAACAGCTTCTTGACACGCTCGATGCGCTTGGCGGCGTTGGTATTTCCTTCCAGGAAATGACATTGCCCGGGCAGTCAGCCGGCCACGAAGACGCCGTCGATGCCCCGCTCAAAAGCCCTCAGCACGTAGATCTGGTCGAGCTTGCCGGTGCACGGCAAACGAACGATCTTGACGTTGGGCAGATAGGACAGACGCATCACTCCGGCCAGATCGGCGGCGGCGAACGCGCAATAGTGACAGGCAAAGGCGATAATATTGGCCCGCCAGTCGGCGGGGATCTCTTCGGGCGGCTTTTCCGGATTGACCGGCGCCGTGGTGACTTCTCCACCGGGTGTCATGCTCGCGTTCCCTCCCGAAAGTGTGGTTAATGGATTTCAGTGACGGAATCGATCATCGCAACGATCTGATCGTCCCGGAAAAAATTGACCTGAAAGGCCTTGGCCGGGCAGACGCCGGCACAAATACCGCATCCGGTGCATTTCACCTCGTTATGACTAACCCGGCCATCCTCGTCGATAAACGGTGAACCGAACGGGCAGGCACGGAAGCAGGCCAGGCAGGACATGCAGATGTCACGGTCGTGCTTGGAGATGATACCGGAGACCTTCAGCTGTTCCTTGGACAGCAGCGCTCCGGCCCGGCCGGCCGCGGCCAGGGACTGGCCGATGGTCTCCTCGAGGTTCTTCGGGGCATGGGCCAGGCCGGCCAGAAAGAAGCCCTCGCTGGGAAAATCGACCGGCCGCAGCTTGACGTGGGCTTCCATGAAAAAATCGTCGATATTGCAGGTCAGTTTGTATTTCTTGGCCATCTCCGGAGCATCGGGCTGCGGTCTGAGCCCGGTGGACAGAACGACGTAATCGGCGTCGATGATCATCTCCCTGCCGAGCACCTTGTCGGGAAAGCTGACCCGGCAGCGTTCACCCTCGGTCTGTACCGCCGGCTTCCGGTCCGGGGTATAGAGAAAGAATAATACCCCGAGATCGCGGGCCTGCCGGTAATAGTCCTCTTTCAAGCCGTAAGCACGCATATCGCGATAGAGCACCGCCACCGTCGCCTGCGGTTGCCGCTGCTTGATGGCGATACTGTTCTTCAACGCATCCTGGCAGCAGATCCGCGAGCAATAATTGGCCGGTTCCTCGCGAGAACCGACGCATTGAATCATCACGTAGCACTCACCGGCGGCCGGGTCACGCTCGGTCAACAGGTCTTCCAACTCTCGCTGGGTGATCACGTTGTCCGACTCGTTATAACCGTATTCCTCAGGCTGGTACTCGACGCCGCCGGTGGTAACCAGCACCGCACCGTGTTCGATGAGAGTCCCGTTGTCCAGCGTCGTCTTGAAATTGCCGACAAAGCCGTCGGTAATTTCGACGCTGGTACCCAGATGCACGGTAATGGCCGGGTGTCCGCAAACCTGATCGATAACCCCGGCCAGATAGGCCTGCACGTCGTCACCCTCCAGATTGCGCCGCACCCGGCGCAGCAGACCGCCCAACTCCGTGTCCCGCTCTACCAGATGGACCTGATAGTCCTGAGCGGCCAGGGACAACGAGGCATTGATGCCGGCGATACCGCCGCCGATCACCAGCGCGGTATGGTTGACGCCGACCGAGTTCTGCGTGACCGGTTCAAGAAGCCGCCCCTTGGCGATATTCATATTGGTGATCTCGATCGCCTTGTGGGTAGCGATCTCCTTGTCGTCCTTGTGGACCCAGGAGCATTGCTCCCGGATGTCGGCCAGTTCGAAGAGGAACTTGTTCAGGCCGACCTCCCGTATCGTATCCTGGAACAGCGGCGAATGGGTGCGCGGCGTGCAGGAAGCGATGATCACCCGGTTCAGGCCTTTTTCCTTGATTGTTTCCTTAACCTTTTCCTGGCCGTCCGGCGCGCAGGCGTAGATCACCGTCTCGGCATGGACCACCCCCGGCTGACCGGCGGCCGCCTCGGCCACCTGGTTGACATCGACGGTGCCGGCGATATTGACCCCGCAATGGCAGACGAAGACCCCGACCCGCGGCTCCTCGCCACCAATGTCTCTCTCCGGCGGCAGCACCACTTCCTCGATCTCGGTGCCCCGCCGTTCGCCGAGCAGGGACATGGCGCATGAAGCCGCCCCGCTGGCCTGGGTCACCGTTTCCGGGATATCCTTGGGCCCCTGATAGATGCCGGCAACGTAGATACCCGGACGGCTGGTCTCTACCGGATGCAGTTTCGAGGTGGTGGCAAAGCCGTAGTCGTCGGTATCGATGCCGAAGGATTCGGCAAAGGCTCGGGCCTGCTCGTGCGGCTCGAAGCCGATGGACAGGATGGCCAGGTCGAACTCCTCGTTGATCCGTCGCCCGTCTTCATCGATATAATGGATGATCAGATTTTTCGTGGCCGGATCCTCGATGATCTCCGAGACCATGGCCCGCCGATAGATGGTCCCACTCTCGTTTTTGGCTTTGTCGATATACTTGTCGAAATCCTTGCCGAAGGCGCGCAACTCCATGTAGAACACGGTGGCCTGCACCTCGGGGTCGTGTTCTTTGGCGATGATCGCCTGCTTGGCGGCATACATGCAGCAAACCGAGGAGCACCACGGGTTGGCGTTGTGGCTGTTGCGCGAGCCGACGCACTGGATCCAGGCCAGCCGTTTCGGGTGCGCCTGGTCGGATGGTCGGGCCACCGTGCCGCCGCATGGTCCCGAGGCCGACAGCAGTCGCTCGAACTGCAGCGAGGTGACCACGTTGGCCAGCCGGCCGTAGCCAAACTCCTGCCGGATCGCCGGATTGTAGGTCTTCAACCCCGGGGTCAGGATGATCGAGCCGACGCTCAGGTCGTAGACCCGGTCCTGGTCGGCAAAATTGATGGCCTGGGCATCGCACGCCTTCTCGCACTTGCGGCAAACGTTCTTGGTCAGGTAGAGGCAGTAGCGCTTGTCGATCGCCCGGGTATTGGGGACCGCCTGCGGGAACAGGGCATAGATGGCCTTGCGCTTGTCCAGGCCGAGGTTGAACTCGCTCGGAATCTTCACCGGACAGGTCGGCTCGCAGGCACCGCAACCGGTGCAGCGGTCCGGGTCGACATAGCGGGCCGGCTGCTCGATGGTGACGGTGAAATTACCTTCCTCGCCGGCCACCGATTTAACCGAAGCCAGGGTGTGCATCTTGATATTGGGGTGCCGGCTGGACTCGACCATGCGCGGAGAGATCATGCACATCGCACAGTCGCCGGTAGGAAAGGTCTTGTCGAGGCGGGCCATGGTGCCGCCGATCGACGACTCGTCACCGATCATGTGCACCAGCAGACCGCTGTCTGCCAGGTCGAGGGCGGCCTGCATACCGCCGACCCCGGAACCGACGACCAATACCGAGCCAACTTTCTGCCTGTTCTTCTCTCCGAGGGCATTGAGGGTCACAGCAACCTCCTTAAGATCAGCCCCTGACTGCGTGCGTAACCGGCGTATTGGTGATTCAGCATCGGCTGCGGGCGCTGATCGGCTTGATTCGCGTAGACTGTCGTTCGGTGTGCGCGGTACAGCCCTGACATTATCATGGAATTTTCACGGTAAGACAATCTCTTTTTTCACCGTCTGCAGGGCTCCTCCTATCACGGCCTGCTACAAGGCAGTATTCAGCGCGCTCCCTGGTACATATCAATTCATCTTTAACCTTGCCTCACAATTACTGAACCGGTTTATGCGCCTGACAGGTCATTCATCACCAGCAGCGGCGCATGATTGGAGGTGAATTGCGGCGGATCACGCCTGATGATCTCGGCAATCTCAGGCTGCCGGCGAAATTCCCGGTCAAGAAAGCGGCGTAGCCGCCGCCGGTCCCACCCCCGTGGATGACGAAACCCGGTATACAGTGCCAGGTCGTCGCCGGAAAAGGGCTCTCGTTCCACCTCTCGCGCCTCCGGACTGTCCAGCGGCATATTGAAGATGGCCAGATTGAGATAGGTGATCGCCCGGTGGTGCTCACAGACGAAGCGCAACGTCTGCCGCGCGTCGCTCTCGTCTTCGGCCGGAGTGCCGAAAAGCAGGTAGACATAGGTGGCAATCCCCACCTGGCGAAGGTTCGCCAGGACTCGGGCGGCGACCTGCAGATCGATCCCCTTATCCAAACGGTCGAGCACCTGTTGCGAGCCTGACTCCAGACCGAGCTTGAGCATCACGCAGCCGGAGGCCCGCAGGGTGCGGCAGACATCAAGGTCGGTCAGTTGCTCGCTGATCCGGGCAAAGCCATACCAGGGAACGCCCGGATGGTCCGCCGAGAAACTCGCCAGCACCGCCGGCGGCACCGCATTGTCGAGTAGATGGAGCAGGGCCGGCCGATACCGTGTCACCAATGCTCTCACCTCCGTTCGGACCTGTTCCGGCGATTTCATCCGAAACCGGCTGCCCTCGGCCCGTTCCGGGCAGAAGCTGCAGCGGTTCCAATAGCAGCCGGAAGAGCAGCTGTAGGGCAACACGAACCCCGGCGAGAGGTAGTTGTTCACCGACAGGCCGCTGAAATCGGGGCCGGCCTGGCCGGCTTCGCATCCGTCATCGCAGCCGAGCAATTCAAGCAGCGAACTTTCTCCCGGCCCGGCGATACACTGATCGATCAGCCCGGAAAACGGCTCCGACCAACGCGAACTGCTCATCCACGAGGTAATCAGGCCGCCCCCGGCCACCACCGTGACCCCGGGAGCCAACTGCCGCACCAGGCCGATCAAGGCAAACCCGCTCAACGCCTGGCTCAGGTAATTGATGGAAATACCGACATGCCGGGGAGCATGCCGCTCAAGCAGATCGATCAACCGCGACCGGAAGAACGGATAATAGACGCTGTTCTCCGGCTCACCGGCCATGCGCAGCAGATCTGCACTGGCCGTCGGCGAGAACCGTCCATCCTGGTAATCGGTCAGACTCACCCGCACCTGATCGTCACCGGCCATCGCCAGCACGCGGCCGATCTCATGCACCGCCTTGCGATAGCGGGATCCATTTTTATAGGTATCCCCGCTCCGCAGGGCCTGCAGATTGGCCTCCCGATTTTTCCAGGCCCGGCGCGGCCAACGATCACACGCATCGGGTTCCGGGCAATTCCGCAGCAGATAAAGCGTCCCCTCCAGCCCGAGATCGGCCACCTGACAGGTAATACCTTGTTGCCGCAGCGCCCCGGCCAGACTGGCAATACCGGCGGGGGGCTCACCCGGCTTGCTCATTGGTGGGTTCATCAATACTATCATCACTTGTCTCTCACGCCGGGATTGACTAAATCGATGTAATAGCGGCAAACACGTGACGGAGAGACAGCCTCTGCCCCACCGTTTTTTGTCTTGGTTCAGTTCGAACTGGCGTTTCCCGTCGTTTAAGGTAAGCTACTTGGTAAAAAGAAGCACGTACGAGTAACTGCGGGACCGATCCAGATAGCATAGTCAGAATCGCCAAATGTCGCCTGATCGACAAAAAACCAATGACGAAAATCGAAAATCAACTGAATCTGCACGAGATAAATTCCTCTCGCCGCAAACAATATTTTTGTAGCTGGTAGTGTTGCATCCCCAAGTAATTGAAAATCGTTCAGTGATCTGATCTGCCTACAGGTACTGACACCTTCTCCCGTTACCCTGCTGATACCGATATGATTATCGACACTTCTTGCCACCTTATACCCCTGCCAGGGAGTCGCGACCAACAAGGAAAACCTTCGCCACGGCCAGGCAGGGCAGCTGGTGATCCCGGAGGCTGCATCGCGAAGGCCCGGCGGAGAACCAGCCTCAAAGAGATGACGGGTAAAACGTGTTCCACCATCGGTTGAGACTCGGCCGATCAGAACGCAGGACAGCAACTGGAGAGAGAGCCAGCCAGTCCAGAAACTCGATTTTTCAGAGAAAAGAGCAGTGTCATGATTCGATTCATCGTTCTCATCCCGAGTGCTTTCAGCAAAGCATTCATTATTTTCCTTTTCGTGCTGTGCGCACCACTCTTACCGACAGAGTCCACAGCCGAATGGGATTACCGGATTGATATCGCCCACGGTGGCACGTGGCACGATGCTGAGAAAAGCAGCGGAAACACAAATGATGATTGGCTTTGCTGGGCATCAACAGCCGCCAACGTGCTTGCCTGGACCGGTTGGGGTGATGCCGCCGGTTTTTCAGATGAAGACCGGATCCTCGCCTATTACTCAGATCACTGGACCGATCATCCGTCAGGATCGCCACGTGAAGCCTGGCGCTGGTGGTTTTCGGGAATAAACCGGGACAAGGACGGTGCGAATGTCGTTCAGAACGGAGGAGCATTCTTTCCCGAAATTGTCTTCCCCTGGAACAAATGGGGGCATCGCTTCGGCAGTCTTTTCCTGGGAATGGGGCAAAATCAATTGCAGCGTCACCCTGAAGGGCTGCAAGACATGCTTGAAGCCGGTTACGGTGTTGTTCTGCAGATAATCCGTCCACTGGCCGACAAATCTCGAGACTCGCACATGATCACCCTGTGGGGCATTCGCTATCACGAAGACAATCGGATTCTCGGCATCCTGGTTACCGATTCAGATGACGCAAAATCCATTGAGGTCCCCGAAAAAGCCGAGGACATGCTGGTGTATTACCCGGTTGAACTGCGAGATCGTTTTTGGTGGCTTCATTATCGGGGCCATGATTGGAAAATCTTGGCTGCTTACGGTTTGCTGCACAAAGCTCTTTATCAGTAAAATCAAGATACCTGTTCGCTGGCACCGGGACAAATTCCAACAAGGTGCTCGGTTGGAGCCCTTCACGGTTTTGAACGCTTCAGTGCTGTCGACAAACCGCTTGAGTTGTCAATGCAATCACCCCATACTCACGCGCAGACATCCTCTCTGCTGCCGATCCACCTTCAGCGGTTTTTCAGCAAAACCCTGGCAGGAGCAGTGTGTCGGCTTGAAGCCATTTTCTCCAACGACCAGGTTTCCGGCACTGAGCCGGTTGACGGCAAAGCCTTCCAGTCTCTGTTGCACTATGGCGGAGTCATTCTGAAAGCCAGTCGTTATCTGCCTAAGAACAAGCTCGGTGACACAGCTGTCTCGGCTCTTTTCTCACGAAGTATAACTTTGAGCATAAAAGCGGACACTGTTTCGGAACCGACGACACTCCTCGACATACTCCGGATCCGCTATCTTCTGGCATATATGGGCGGCGACATCGATTCCTGTGATAAAATCGGGCCGGTCATAGACGTTTTCAAGAAACAGAATGTCTGCTGGACATCCATGGACCCCAAGACCGGCAAGCAGACGCACCCACCCGAATGCCATACTCAACAATACTTATGGCTGCTCGTTGATTTATGGCATGGTATGCAGGACCGAGAGGCGCTCACGCGACTCAGAATGTACCTGGACAACACTCTCGAACAAACCCGTTACGACCGTCTTTGCAAAGCATATCATCTTGCCGGTTTTTTCTCCGTCTCCGGCGGGAACCATCTCTCCGTGGCAGAGGACATCGTGCTGCAGAACCTCTTCCACAGCAATGACCTCAAATCCGCCCTTGCCGCAAAACCATGGCTTCTGTTTGAGCAGATTTGCCTTTTTCTCTGCATATCTCCCAACCAATCGATTTTTAAATTTGTTTTGAACCTTTTCAAAAAACAGATCGAATCGACTCTGGCCCCACACCACGGTGCGCTCGCACCTCCTGAAAGACCTGAAGAACTGCTGGAACTCACCAATGCGCTCAGCCTTTTTTGGGCAGCAACGGAACAGGAGAATTCGGCAACTGTCGACGCTTCCGCATCGAACGGTCGTTTTTCACTGACTACTGAAAACACGGCCCGGAACACCGGGGGGATCGTCTTTCCGACCAATTCAAAAACACGACAATTTTCTATCACCACCTATATAACCAATCAAATAATTCCGGAAGCATTATACATTACCGCAGATCGCAACTGGTCACGTCGTCATCGACAAGGAGCCGAGCGATCGGAAAAACCTTTTTCCATGGGAGCCGGGGCCGTTCTCACCGAAACTCTTCCGGCAAATCCCGGCCAGCAACACCAATTCATCATCGTACCAAATACCTTTACCGCTCTGATAAAACTTGCGCTGCAGAATCGACGAGCCTATCGGGGAAAAGTGATTGGCATAACCGGCAGTGTTGGGAAAACATCAACGGCAACAATGCTGCATGACATCCTGATGCCGTTCGCCGCTACCTATCAGAACATTGCCCGCTTCAACCATGAAGCCGGCGTTCCTAAAAGTGTTGCCAACATTCCCGGTGAAAGCAGATATGCGATAATAGAAATGGGTATGGGACGACCGCTCAGTATTCTTCCGAAAACCGTTCTGGCCAGGCCCCATATTGGTGTCGTCGTCGATATACAGCACGATCATATGGAGTTTCATGACACCATCGGCTCTATCATCGAAACAAAACTTGATATCGCTGACGGTCTTGAGCCCGGGGGGACTCTGATTCTCAATCGAAATTCCCGGTATTTTTCTCACATGCTGGGTTGTGCAACAGAAAGACGGATAGATCGGATCATCACCTTCGGCGAGCATGCCGACGCCGACATCTGGGCAAAAACGATCACGCTCCATTCAGACTTTTCAGATCTTGACATCGAGATCCGGGGAAGAACCTATCAATACCGGCTCGGCCTACCGGGCAAACACATGGCCCTGAATAGCCTTGCCGTGTGCGGGGTCCTTCTCGCTCTCGATCTTGACCTGAACAACGCCGTCGACCTATTCCGATCGCTTCGACCAGCCGAGGGGAGAAATGAGCGCTTTGAAGCTGTCCTGGACAATGGACGTATCGTCAAGGTCATAGATGACAGCTTCAACGCCAATCCGGCATCCATGCGTTCCAGTTTTCATGTGTTGGCCCTATGCCAGCCGACCGGTGCCGGACGTCGCATTATGGTCATCGGCGACATGGGTGAACTCGGAGCCGGCACAAAAAAATTCCATGAAGATCTGGCCGAACCAATCCTCAACGCGGGAATCGACATGGTTTTTTCAATCGGCACCTACACTCGTCATCTCAATACCAAACTGGGCGGCCATATTGCTTGCTATCACTTCGAAACAACAGAGCAATTACAAAACAAACTATGTGCTGTGCTCCGTGATGGCGATGTCATTTCGTTCAAAGGTTCTGCACGAACAGACGAGGTGAAAAAGATTGTCACTATACTGCGGCGCTGTTCATTGGATAAACGAGGTGAAAAAAAATAGTACGCTGCCGCTCCCGTTGTCCATCATAGTGCAAAAAGATCTTGTTTCGATATTGATAATGATTATTAAAAAGACAGGGGTGAAGCCGTTATTGGATCCGTTACGATTCCCTAACCACTTCAAGCATCTTCCTCTTGATTTGAATAATGAGAGGGATAAAACAGATATCTCAATCCTCTAATGTCTAGTGTAAGAATACGTTCAAAAGGTACCTATACCATCAGGAGACGATTATGAAATGGAGTAGACTGCTGTGTTCAGCGGTAACGGCGGGGGTGCTGATATTTGGTAATACCTCCCTGCAGGCAGAAACGTTAAAAGAGGCCATAGAAGAGGTTATCCGGAGCCACCCGGACGTTAGAAGCGGAGCGTTCAATCGCCTCGGCAGGGATGAAGAGGTAAGACAAGCACGATCAGGTTACCTGCCGACCCTCGACTTCAAGGCCGGCTACGGTATTCAGGAACTCCAGGAACCGGATGATGATACACTCTATCCGACTTTGTATACTCTGAGCTTGAGACAGAACATTTTCAGAGGCTTTGCCACCATGGACGAAGTCGAGCGCCAGCAGGCGCGCGTCCATTCTTCCGCCTATGGCCTGCAGGCGACAGCAGATCTGCTGGCTTTGCGAACGGCCCGAGCCTATCTCTCCGTCCTTCAGGAACAAAAGTTTCTGCAACTTGCTCAGGAAAACCTCGAATCTCATCTTAAGATCGCAGATCAAATCAAGATGCGCAGTGACGCCGGGGTGAGCAGCACTGCCGATAGCGACCAGGTGACCGGTCGTGTTGCCCTGGCTCAAGCCAATCTCATTGTCGCCCATACCAATTTGGCCGATGCGAAAACCAACTACCTTGCGTTGACAGGACATCTTCCTGAAGATCTACAACCGCCACCGAGCTTTGACAGCGTACTTCCATCATCACTGGATGATGCGGAAATGCAGGCCGTTCAGTCACATCCGACCTTGAAATCAGCCCGCGCCGATCTGGACGCTCGGCACAGTCAATACGAGGTGGCCAAAGCCCCCTACTACCCGATCATCGATCTCGAAATTGACCAGCACTGGGAGGAAGACCTCGATAATGAAGGCGATGACGATCGATTGATTGCTTTACTCAGGCTGCGCTTCAACCTGTTCAATGGGTTCAAAGATGAAGCGCGTCGAGCTGAAACGGCACATCTCATCAGTGAAGCGCGGGAGATCAGAAACGGCACCCATCGAGAAGTGATCGAGTCGATCCGTCTGTCATGGATGGCACGCCTGGCCGTGCTTGATCGTCTCGACCATGTCCAACAGCGAGTCAAATCAACCTCTGCGACATCCGAATCGTATACCAGACAATTCAATCTCGGCCAGCGAACCTTGCTCGATGTGCTCGACACTGAAGCGGAGGTGATCGATGCTAAAAGAGACCTTGTCGAGGCAACCTATGCCGGGTATTTCGCTCAATACCGAATTTTAAACGGGCTTGGCAACCTTGTTCCGGCTTTCGGCCTGGAGTATCCGGAAGAGAGCAGGGTTAATCAGCAGGATGATCGAGAGGAGGCTGTCGCCAGTAACGGATAATGGCGCGGCAGAGCTGGATGAAGATCGTGCCGTGATCCGGTTTGGCTCCTTTTCAGACTTTGGAAAAACCCGTCGTATCGGCGGGTTTTTCTCTACCTGAGACAACGCGCCACAAAAACCATGACAACGAGACGGTCCATCATCCTCCGGTCTTCAATTGCCGGACACTCGAGATAACGAGTTAACATAAGAACAACGCATTCGAGAGACATCCCAGCATTCGTGCAAACTATGACCAAAAACAATCCTTCCCCGGTAACCGGACAATGGATCTTTGCTGATGACAGCGACAGTTTTGACGACCCCCTGCTCGACTGCCTGGCGCTGCTCTCTTCCTTCTATGAGAGGCCGACCTCGCGAGTTGTCCTTCGTGCCGGTTTACCGCTGGTTGACAACCGATTAACTGTTCAACTTGTCGCCAGAGCGGCCAGGCGGGCCGGGCTGACGACCCGGATACTCAAACGCTCACTTACCAGCCTGAGAAATATCGAACTCCCGGCCATTTTGTTACTCAACGACCGGCGCGCCTGTATCATTCAACAAATTGATCGCACCACCGGAGAAGCATCAATCATCTGGCCGGAAAGCTCCGGGCGCTCGACCATCTCGCTTGAAGACATCAGCAAAGAATACTCCGGATACACAATCTTCGTAAAACCGATATTTCAGATCGACGATCGTCTGGCAAGTCATGGCGAAATCGATTCGAAAAACTGGTTTTGGGGAACTCTGTTCAGTTCCTGGAAAATATACCGCGATGTCCTGGTTGCCTCTTTTCTGATCAACGTCTTTGCGTTGGTTACTCCGATTTTCATTATCAATGTCTATGACCGGATCATCCCGAACCTTGCTTTTGACACTTTGTGGGTACTGTCCAGCGGAGTGTTGATCATTTATCTTTTTGAACTGTTGATGCGCGGGCTACGAGGATATTTCATCGACTCTGCCGGTAAAAAATCAAATGTCGTGCTGTCTTCGATGCTTTTTGAGAAGGTCCTGAGTCTGCGCATGGAAGCCCGGCCCAAATCCATCGGCTCATTCACCAAAAAGCTACAGCAATTTGAAAGCATTCGAGACTTTATCACGTCGGTTTCGGTCACCGCACTCGTTGACCTGCCTTTCGTATTCCTCTTTCTCGGTGCGATTTTCTATCTTGGTGGGCATTTGATCTGGATTCATATCACGGCCATTCTCCTGCTGCTCGGTTATGCGCTTATCGTTCAAATACCTTTGAAAAAGGCTGTCAAAATGTCCTTCAGTGCCGACGCGCAGAAAAACGCGGTATTGGTGGAAGGCCTGTCAGGGCTGGAAACCATCAAAACCCTTGGCGCTGAAAGTAAGATTCAACGAGCCTGGGAGGAATCGGTCAGCTTCATTGCCGATTGGACTGCACGCAGCCGTTTTCTTGCAACCTCAGTGTCACACGCAGCCAATTTCCTGCAAAACATTGCCGTAGTTGCAGTCATTATCGGAAGTTTGTACATGATCTCGCGCGGAGAAATGACCGGAGGCGGCATGATCGCCTGCGTTATTCTCAGCCGACGAGCCATTTTCCCGATGTCTCAGGTTGTCAATCTGATGACCCGCTACCATCAGGCACGCAATTCTCTTAATTCACTGAACAAAATCATGTCCCTTCCGTCCGAACGCTCGTCTGACAAAGCTTTTTTGCATCGAGTCAGCATGAAAGGGGATATCACTGTCACCAATCTGTCGTTTACCTACCCCGACACGACGGAAGAAGTTCTTCGAAATATTAACTTTCAAGTACAGGCGGGCGAACGAGTCGGGATAATCGGGCCGATAGGTTCGGGCAAGACGACGCTTGGCAAACTGATACTTGGTCTCTACCAGCCGACCGGCGGCTCTGTGGCTGTTGACGGCACCGATATTCGTCAAATCGACCCGGCTGAATTGAGAAGATTCATCGGTTACGTTCCCCAGGAAGTCACACTGTTTCGAGGTACACTCAAAGAAAACATCACGCTCGGAGCAACCGATGTGGACGATGCAACGGTCCTGCGTGCCGCTGAAGCAGCCGGAGTGGCTCAGTTTGTTGCACATCATTCACACGGCTTTGACCTGCCGATTGAAGAGCAGGGACGAAACCTTTCCGGTGGTCAACGGCAAAATATCGCCATTGCCCGGGCAATCCTGCTCGATCCACCCGTGCTGATCATGGACGAACCAACCAGTTCCATGGATAACCGGAATGAATCCACGCTGAAGAAAAACCTCATGCAGATCGTCCAGGGCAAAACAACCATTATCATCACCCACCGACTATCGATGCTGGAAATGGTGGATCGCATTATCGTCTTGAACAAGGAGACAATTATTGCCGACGGTACCAAACAGCGAATCATGGAAGCCATGCAAAACGGACACCTGTCAATATGAAGAAAATCTCCACCAAGAAAGGACTCCCGCAGAAGTCCTCAGCGAAACAGGGTAAAAACAGAGAGATTTTTCGCCGCCTGCCGGCTGCTGATCTGGAACTTGCGACCGATATAAGAACATCAATCTTGGCCCAGACTCCTCGCGGCGGCAGTATTATTCTCTGGCTGACCTTCCTGCTGTTCATCATCGCCACCGTTTGGGCCTATTATAGTGAGGTGGAAGAAGTAACAAGGGGCTTTGGCAAAGTAGTCCCATCACGTCAGCTGCAGAAGATACAAAATTTAGAAGGAGGCATCCTTTCTGAAGTAATGGTCAGAGTTGGCGATATCGTCGAGGAAGGTCAGCTGCTTTTGCGAATAGACGATAAACGCTTTTCCGCTCCATTCCGGGAAAGCAGGCTGAGTTATCTCTCCTTGACGGCGAAAATCGCCCGGCTCGAAGCGGAAACCAGTGATACCGAAATAGCCATCCCGCAGGAAGTCATCGACGAATACCCGGAGGTAGGTGAACGCGAGCGACACCTCTTCGAGACGAGAAAACAGGAATTGGCCGAAACACTCGGCGTTTTTCAGGAACAGATTACCCAGCGCCAACAAGCGTTGGCAGGAGAGAAATCAAAGCTGCGCGAACTGCGGCGTACCCACCAATTGTTGACTGAAGAAATTACTCTGACCGAACCACTGGTCGCACTGGGAGCGGTATCCGAGGTTGAGTTGCTTCGCTTGAAACGACAAGACAGTGAGATGCGGGGGCAAATCTCAGCCAGCGAATTGTTGATCCCGAGCCTTGCCTCCCAGCTGGAAGAGGCGAAAAGAAAGGTTTTTGAGGAGAAATTGCGTTTTGCCAATCTGGCCAAGCAAGAACTCAACGAAGCCTATAACAAACTAGACACATTGGGCGCAACCTCGGTAGCTTTAAGCGATCGTCTGGAGCGGACCCTGGTCCGCTCGCCGGTGCGCGGCATCATCAATCAGATTTTCATCAACACCATCGGCGGCGTCATCCAGCCCGGCATGGATTTAATCGAAATCGTCCCGTTAGACGATACGCTCCTGGTTCAAGCGAAGATCAAACCGGCCGATATCGCGTTTATCAGCCCCAACCTCAAAGCGATGGTCAAACTCACCGCCTATGATTTCACTATCTTCGGCGGGCTTGAGGGAAGGGTCGAACATATCAGTGCCGACAGCATCGTCGATGAACAGGGCAACAACTACTACCTCGTCACCGTTCGTACCGACAAAAACCAACTTGGCCCGGAGACATCTCCCATGCCGATCATTCCGGGCATGGTTGCCAATGTCGACATTCTTACCGGCAAAAAACGGGTCCTTACGTACCTGATGAAACCGATACTGCGAGCGCAAAATCTTGCACTGAGCGAGAGGTAAATCATGTCCCTGCTAATTTGCAGTACCAATGAAACAATACGAGAACGCTGGCGAACCATCCTTGGAAAGCACCATATGCTTTTGGAGGCGGCAACCCACCGGGAAATCGGGCCTGCCGCCATATCCGAATCGACAGCGACAATACTGTTGCACCGATCTATGGTCAGCTTCGAAGAAATCGGTGATCTTGCCCGGACACCGCTGATGGTTTTTGCCGACGTCCCTGACGATCGAGAAGCGGTGCTTTTGTTTCGCCGCGGCATACTCGGCTATGCCAATACGTATCTTGCCAAAGAACGACTGCTTGAAGCGGTGCAGACGGTTCAGTCGGGTCGGGTTTGGATCGGGCGCAGCCTGATGCGCACAATAATCCGCGGGGCAACGCACACTGTCCTTGAAAATCGACAATCGATCGCACCGATCAACGGTCTCTCCGAGCGGGAATGGCAAATCGCCAACCTGGTCGGCATCGGCCAATCCAATCTGGAAATTGCTGCGGACCTCGATATTACAGAAAGAACGGTCAAGGCGCATATCGGCTCGATCTTCAAGAAAACGAAGACCACCAGCCGACTGCAATTGGCGCTTCTCGTCCGTGATCACCTGTCCGGCCCGTCCGGCACAAACGCCTGAAGATAAGTCATGGGGATAACAACCTACCTCTTCCATCGCTCAGAATGCCTGGATGAACAGCGCTTTAACATGTTTTTCCTCGACATGGGCGAAAATATCCACGTTCACTATCGTGATCTGCGTATTGAACTTTCCGTCCCGGAATTTGTCGAACTTGCGGAACTGTTCAACACCTATGCAAAAAACGTCTTACAAGAAATTACGGACGGCTACCGGGACGGTGTATTGGCCAACACCAATGAGATGGGCACGCTGAAAACGTTCTGGGATAAAGAAAAACCACTGACTCATCCGGTACACTATCACGAAAGACAGTTGGCCATCGAGGAAACCAAGGACGGTTATCACCTGCACATCAGAAACTATAAACTCTTGCTTGGCAAAGAATCATTTCAGGCGCTGGCCCAGGCTATGGCGGGTGTTGATTATTTGCTCCGTCAACCGCAGTTAGAACGAGATCCTCTTGTTTTGTTACAACAAAACGAGCTTTTTCCCCGACTCGTGTCGCGTACGTGGATACATGATCGGGAAGAGTGCGTGATTGCAGTCAGCAAGACATATAGGAAAAAGGCCTCCCACGTCCTGCGGGCAATCGGCTATACCCACCAGGGGCGCAAAGATAATGCAGAGTTGTTCATCAAGGCTGAGTCTTCTATCCTGCTCTCTGACCCGGCCGACAATGCAACGCCTAACAGTGGCGGAAGCGGGAGCATTCTTAATCTCCCGCAATTTTTGTCGACTTACGGTGCCAGCCTTGATGCCGAACAACTCAACCAACTCAAACTGCGCGTTCTCTTCTTGCTCAAGCAGTCGGAAAATGGCCAGTTCCCATCGATTTGCCTGGAGGACATCTATGTCAACGGCACGACCCTGACACCGATCCTCGATTTTTTTGCCTCATCATCTTCGGAAGCCCCGGAGAATCAAATCGAGGCCTTTAACTCGATGCTGGTCTCACACAAATTGTTTTTTATTAAGCCAAAAAAGCACCCCTTCCCCGGAGAAAAAGCGGCTGCCGTGCAAGATGCCTTTTTCCGCTTTATCAACGAAACGGTCGCCCGGCATGACTTTGTCAGAAAGATAATCGTTCTTGGATCATCCACCAATAAAAACCTCGGCAGGTATTCGGTACCGTTTATTCATTTCGACTGGGCAAAGATCAATTCTGATTTTGACATTTACGTGGAGCTTGATCCGGACTATCAAGGACCGCTCCCCGACAACTGGCTGAAAAAGTTCCACTGGCCGCGCGCCGGCTCCGATTATTACCATTTCGGTGATGTGGGCGATGGTATGGCATCGGAGTTTGCCGCGACTTATCCGGGAATCTGTTTTTACGAGCACCTGGTTGAAGGGTACCTGTTTGACTATCACCACGGCGACAAGGCCAAAAGAAACGCTTGGCTCAAAGAAGTAAAAGGTACGTGTATTTTCAGAAATGACAGGACCGCCCAATGGCTTTCCCGAAATTACCCGATACAGGCCATCGAGACGGAACCGTTCAACGTCGCCTCGTTCAACAAAGTATATATGGTCCAAGC
Source organism: uncultured Desulfofustis sp. (assembly GCA_964620665.1). Classification (GTDB taxonomy): domain Bacteria; phylum Desulfobacterota; class Desulfobulbia; order Desulfobulbales; family Desulfocapsaceae; genus Desulfofustis. Next base: position 18,624 of record CAZUJZ010000025.1, read on the forward strand.
TTCTGGCGGTCCTTATGTATTGAAGCGCTACGGCAGTACCTACATGACCGCTAAGGATCGGGAGCGCGTCTCATATGAAATCGGCCTGCTCGATTTTCTCAAGGATCGTGACTTAAACATTGCGCTGCCTGTCAAAAGCAACAAAGGCACCTACCTTTCCCAGTTGAACGATGAGCAGGCAGTCCTGTTCACGTGTGCTCCCGGCAATTCAGTGGCCGAGCCCAACGAACTGCAGATCCGCGCCGCCGGACGCCTTTTGGCACGTTTCCACCTGGCTGCACAATCATACCGAACCAAACGGGCAAAAAAGTTCCGTGCTACAGACCCATTACTCTACTGGCTGGACGCCTGGCACAATTATCGTGCCGACGGCATAGTGGGCACAGATATCGATTTGGATATCAACGGTTACCGAAAACGAATTCAACACTTGAACACCGTCGCCGGCCACTGCCACGGGGACCTTTCCGTCGTCAATTACCTGTTTCGTGATGCCGCCTGCTGGCTCATCGATTTTCAGAGCGTCTGTCACGGTCCATTAGTGGTCGATCTGGCCAATGCCATGGTCGAATTTTCCGCCAGAAAAGACCGCTTCCTTGCCACAAACATGGCGTTGTTCCGGGAAGGGTACGAAGAAAAAAGGCCGCTAACCGCCACCGAAACAATCTCCCTCACCGACATGCTCATCATTCAGGCCATCGTCAGGCAAGCCAAGTTGATACGGCTCCACTTCGGCGGCTTCGGGTACGATCTGAAAGAAGAACGATTGCGTGGACTGAAAAAAGGCGTAGCGTTTCTGCTCGGCGACACGAACCTCTGAACCGAACCGATCATGCCTTCTCGGCAAGCCTGCCATAGTGCAGGAAAGAGGAAATATTGTGCTGTAGGTAGTCGATACGGATTTCTTCTGCGCGCCGATCGTTGCCACCGCGAACGAAAGATCCGTCTTGGCGCCTGAATGTCAGCTGTCTCTCCAGGTTTTCCGTTACCTGCCGCAGCGCACCACGCCGCAGTCCATCCTCCGCACCATCACCATGTTCAAGCAATCGTACAAATGCCAACAGCCCTTCCGTTCGACAGGCGATCGGCGTGCTTCTCTGCCACGAGAGGTATGCCGGATAGTTCAGGATATGACGGACAATTTTCGCGGCGTGGTCAACATACATCGATAATGCTTCGTGTCGGACCATTACTTCCAGGAAATAAAGCATCCAGTGAGATTGTTCACTGACTCCATACGCTTGTGCTGCAAGTCGACACTCAATATCCCTGGCAGCGTCAAACCAGCGACGCTGGCCGGAGCAGCCAGACAGTGAAGCAAGGGCAAACAATGCCTCGCCGGTATAATATGCTGAATGAAACGTCGATTGCTTTCCCGATTGAAAGTAGCGTTTATGGATAAAATCTCCCGCATGGTCACGTTCGGCGAGCATAAACCCGGCCAATTGCTCCGCCATTGTCAGCAGAAAACGATCCCCGGCTCGTTCGTACAATGACAGCAGTGCCAATGTCGCCAAAGCGTTACCACCGAGCTTTATCTTATTATCTTCACAAATACAAACATTCCGATAGTCACGGTAGAATCGAAGGTGCGAATCGAGCAGGTACCGTGTCGCCCGCATTCCCGCTTCCAGCAACGCGGTATCACCAGTGTCGCGATAGACATCGAGCAAAGCCCATGTCGCGCCGGCATGACGGAGCACATTATAACCGCTCAAATCCTGGGATGCTCCAACATGAAAGCGATACCGAAAACGCCCGCTTTCCTGGACGAGCGTCGCGAGGAGAAGAGCGCTTTCGTGCGCGATGGCAGTTGCGTCCATCAAAAGATCTCCTCAATTGCCGGGAGGAATGCCAACCTGAGCCAAACCCCGGCTTGCGGGTCGCGACGGGAAGCTGAGGCGAGACAGCCTACCCCGATTTTTTTACTTCCATCAAGGTAAGAATAACACTGGTCCGATTGTCAGGATTAGGCAACCCTGCCGGGTTAAACCAACGATCCATAAGGAGGTAGGGGCCCTTATCACCTTCAAGAATTGCCCCAACATTTTGCCACCTGGTTTTTTCCATTCCATCCCGATCAGTGTAACTGCCAAGGGGGATGGCCACATCATAGAGTTTTTTCGCCATGATCATCATTCAGTTCAGTTTTTCTTGTCACGCTGTGCGTTCGCACTCCCATTACCCGATCTTCTTTTCATGCTTTTAACATACTCTCCATAACCGGTAGTCACAACGAAGCATGAACATTATTGCCACGACCGGTTGGACCGGTTGGCTGATTTTCATACAAAAATATCTTATCAAATTGAGCCGCGTACGCAGCCAAAATCACCAAGCCGGCTGATCTTCTTGCTCAAGGATCAGCCGGCTTGGGTTTCAGCCCACGAAGCGGACCAGTGATGGATCAGTATTCAGACGGCTGTGGAATGTCAGTTTCATTGATGAGCCCTCCTTCCGGATCATCATCAATGCCGTCTTCATCGTCGTCCTCATCGTCGTCCTCATCGTCGTCTTTGTCATCATCGTCATCGTCATCGTCGTCGTCATCGTCATCATCGTCGTCATCGTCATCATCGTCGTCATCGTCGTCATCGTCGTC
>CAZUJZ010000026.1:0-21153 GCA_964620665.1 uncultured Desulfofustis sp.
GTTGTCTGCGCTCCGATTATGTCGGCATCGTCGGAATTTCTCGGGGCCTTCGGTGTGGTGATGAAGATCGATTTTCTCGTCGATCTGGTTGCTGGCCGGAAGATCGGTGAGACGGGGTACGGTTTCATGACCGATCAAACCGGTTTGGTGTTGGCTCACCCGAATCCGGACTTTATCCTGGAACTCAATCCTGCGGAAATCGAGGGCATGGAAGCGTTTATGCAGTCGATGCTGGCCGGTAAACGAGACGTCGAAACCTATGTCTTTCAGGGAACCCCGAAAGTTGCCGGCTATGCGCCGCTGACCGAGGCCGATTGGTTTATTGCCGCCACCCAGGATACCCAAGAGTTCCTGGCGGCGGCGCACTCGATCCGCAACCTGATCCTGCTGGTCGGCGTGATCGCGCTGATTGTCACGGTGCTGCTGGTGTTCTTTGCGGCGCTGGCCATCGTCAAGCCGATCAACGATGCGGTGGCCGGTCTCAAGGACATTGCCGAGGGCGAGGGCGATCTGACCATGCGACTGCAGGTCAAGTCAAAAGATGAAGTCGGCGAGATGGCCCGCTGGTTCAACACCTTTATCGAGAAGCTGCAGGGGATCATCAAGCGCATCACCGAGAACTCCGCGGTGGTCGACTCCTCTTCAGTCGAGTTGTCCTCGATTGCCGGTGAATTGTCCGGCGGTGCCGAAGAGACTTCGCAACGGGCACGAAACGTCGCCACCGCTGCCGAAGAGATGAGCGCCAACCTGAACAATGTCGCGGCCGCGATGGAGCAGTCGGCAACCAATACCAACATGGTCGCGGCGGCGGCGGAGGAAATGACCTCGACAATCAACGAGATCGCCGAAAATGCCGAGAAAGCGCGAAGTGTCTCCACCGATGCAGTGCACCAGGCGGAAAACGCCGCCGGCAAGATGAGTGAGCTGGGCCAGGCGGCGGAGAAGATCGGCCGGGTGACCGAGACGATTACCGAGATCTCCGAGCAGACCAACCTGCTGGCGCTCAACGCCACCATCGAGGCGGCCCGAGCCGGTGAAGCGGGCAAAGGGTTTGCCGTCGTGGCCAACGAGATCAAGGAACTGGCCAAGCAGACCGCCGAGGCGACCCTTGATATCAAGAACCTGATCGAAGAGGTTCAGCGGACCACCCAGTCCACCGGTGTGGAAATCGATCAGATCTCCACGGTGATCAGCGGGGTCAACGATATCGTGGCGACCATCGCTACCGCAGTCGAGGAACAGACGGCGGCGACCCAGGAAATCGCCAACAATATCAACCAGGCCAGCCAGGGAATCCAGGAGGTCAACGAGAACGTCAGTCAGAGTTCCACCGTGGCCAATGATATCTCCAAGGATATTTCCGAAGTCAACGCTTCGGCAGAATCGATCAACCAAAGCAGCAAGCAGCTGGAGTCAAGTTCCGCCAACCTGCAGCAAATGGCCAAGGAGCTCAACAGCATCGTCGGCGGCTTCAAAGTCTGAGCACCGGGTGTAGGGCAGATCATTGGGCTGGTACACGGCCGGGAGCAGGAAGCAATGGCTCCCGGCCGTGTCCGTTTAAGCCCCTGCCCGAAGTGTCGTGCTTCCCGGAGCCTGCTCTTTCTTTTTATGCCGGGATTGAAGTAAACACAGAGTCTGGACAGCCGGTCCCGGTGGCAGGCGCTTGCGCACCGATGTGGCGAGGGGGCGGCTCGGGAGACACAGCCATGAAACTGATTATCGGGTGCGCTCAACTCACCTCCGGGGACGACCAGAAGGCGAACGGGCCGGCCGCGATCACCGCCGAGCTGGACCTGCAGGCCTTGCAAGAGATTCGTACAAGATTTCCGGCCCTGAACCACCGTCGTCCGGACCTGTTTCCGGGCGGTTGAATAAACCTTAAAACAGATCGACGATGAACACTCCGGAAGAAGGCATCAGTAAATTCACGTTGCAGTTTGTCGAGCAGGATTGCATCGACAACGCGATGGTCGGGGAAGTCGAGGCGTGGCGGAACATTCTCTATCGCCTGAGGTTGATCGGTCAGTCCCCGGAGCGCTACGAAGGTGCCGGTTATGGCAATATCAGTGTGCGCATCGGTGGCGGCGACAATGCCGGCTTCCTGGTTTCCGGTACCCAGACCGGCGGCCTGCCGGTCCTGTCGGCGAAGCATTATGCCGTGGTGACCGATTGGGACCCGGCCGGCAACCGGGTGAGTGCCCGGGGGCTCAGCCGGCCTTCTTCGGAGGCGCTGACCCACGGTCAGCTGTACCGTCTCGATGAGGATGTGCAGTGTGTTGTGCATGCCCATTGCCCGGAGATCTGGCAGCGAGCTGATCGGCTGCAGCTGCCGTGTACCGACCCGGCGGCGCTATACGGCACCCCGGAGATGGCAGGCGAGATTCGGCGGATCATTGTCGATTGCCGCCGGTCCGGGCAACGATTGCTGGTCATGGGGGGGCACCGGGACGGGGTGGTCAGTTTTGGCGAGAATCCTGCCCGGGCGGTGGGCGTCATGATTGAGACACTGGCGCTGGCGCTGGCACAGAGCGGCGCGGAGGATGGGCTATGATTGACTTCCGCTGCGCCGGGCTGGCCTGCGACGACAATTCGCTGACGATTCTCGATCAAAGCCTGTTGCCCCAGCGTGAGATCTGGCTGCGCTGCGACGATGTCGATACACTGATCACGTCGATGCGCCGCCTGGCCATTCGCGGGGCGCCGGCCATCGGTATCGCTGCCGGATTGCTGCTCGCCCTGCTGGCTCGGCGAGGCAGTCATCCCGAGGAACTGATCGTGGACGCTGCCCGTCTGCGCCGGGCCCGTCCGACCGCAGTCAACCTGATGAACACCATCGACCGGCTGGTACCGTTGATGGGCGGGCCGGAGTATCCACGTTCGTTGATCGAAGAGGCGCTGCTGATCTGCCGGGAAGATGTCGAGCAGTGCGACCGGATGGCCCGCCACGGCGCCCAGCTCGTCGGAGAGCGGGAGATGATCCTGACCCACTGCAATACCGGCGGCCTGGCGACAGCCGGCATCGGCACCGCTTTCGGGGTTATCCTGATGGCTCATCACCACGGCAAACGACCGTTCGTCTGGGTGGCTGAGACCCGACCGCTGCTCCAGGGCGGCCGCCTGACCGCCTGGGAATGTTTGCAGCACGGTATCGATCACCGGATCATCTGTGATAATGCCGCGGCACAGCTGATGCGGCGCGGCGAGGTGCAGCGCGTTTTTGTCGGCAGCGACCGGATCGCCGCCAACGGTGATTTTGCCAACAAGATCGGTACCTATTCGCTGGCCGTTTTGGCCCGCTACCACCGGATTCCCTTTTATGTCGTGGCACCGTGCAGCACCATAGACCCGGGTTGCCCGAGCGGGGAGAGCATTCCAATCGAGCAGCGCGATGCCGCAGAAGTTCGCGGTGTCAGCGGCTCATTCGGCAGCTGTCGCTGGGCCCCGGAGCAGAGTCCGGCGGAAAATCCGGCCTTTGACGTAACGCCGGCAGAATTGGTGACGGCATGGATTCTGGACACCGGGGTGTTCGACCGGGAATCGATCGGTGCGGGCAGCTGGTGGGAAAAAGACGGGAAGAGAGATGAATAAAAAACGGGGCAGATTCACATCTGCCCCGTTCTGCGGAACGTATGGTCAGTCAATCCTAACTGTTTCCGCGCCGATCAGGGAGAGAGCGCCGGCCCGGCATCCCTGATCGCATGAGGTGTGCTGTCCGTTAAGCCTTCTGGACGTTTTTTGCCGCCGGCCCTTTCGCTCCGTCGACAATTTCGAAACTGACCCGCTCTCCCTCGGCGAGGGTCCGGAATCCTTCTGACTGAATAGCGGAATGATGCACGAAAACATCCTGACCTCCATCTTGCTCGATAAAGCCAAAACCCTTCGCATCATTAAACCATTTCACTGTTCCTTCTGACATTACTGACACTCCTGTTGGTGTGGGCGACTATAAGCCCGTTGGTCATACGCCGCCTGCCGCTGTACGGTCGGCGGCATCGGTCCGCTGGACGGAACCGACGGTTTGCAACGATTCTTCGTTGACAGAGGCGGTCCTGAGGCCCGGATCCGGCCATACGGCCGATAAACCGGTCGCCAGGCTCTGCATACTGCAGAAAAGCGGTGTCGACGAGAATCAACGTGTGGTTGTTCCCCGTTTTATCGATCAGCCAGAATCCTTATCGGCAACGAGACTGCAGAGGACTGCACGGCAGGTGACGAGAGACATCAAACCTGATCTGATTTTCGTTAGGAACACGCAGAACCTATAACGCAGATGCATCGGAAAAACAAGAGAAATATGCGGAATCCTGACGGTTCACCCAAAAAAACAATGGTTATTGTGAAGGCGTGTCGTCAGTTGAAGACCACCCCGGGAATATACGTGATAATTGCCGGGAACAGAAAACAGACCAGAACACCCAGCGCCTGGAGGACGATAAACGGCATCACGCCTTTATAAATGGTGAACATCTGATACAGACCGGCCGGTGCCGCACCGGCGAAATAGAAGAGTGCGTAACCAAACGGCGGGGTCAGGAAAGACGTTTGGAGAACGATGCAGATCAACATGGAGAACCACAGCGGGTCGAAACCGAGTTCCAGACAGATCGGCATGTAAACAGGAAGACACACGAGAAGAATGGCTACCCAGTCGATAAACATGCCGAGCAGGAAGATGGCAAATAACATGATAAAGATAACCATGTTGGGATGAATATCATTTCCGATCAGCAGATCGGTGATGACATCTCCTCCTCCGACGAACAGGAACGTAGCGCTGAACAGATTGCCGAAGAGCACGAGGATCATCACCATGGCTGTGGTTCTCAGCGTCGATTTACAGGATTCGAAGACCACCTGCCAATTGAAGTTCTGAAAACTGACGGCCAGCAGAGCTGCCCCAAATACGCCGACTCCGGCCGCCTCGGACGGGGTCGCGACACCGCCGAGAATGCTGCCCATGACGGCAAAGATCAGGAGCAGCGGCGGAATCATGGATTTGAGAACCATCCAGCTCTTCTGGCGTGTGGAATAGGATAGGGCCTCTTGCTTGCCGATGGGTGGACCGAAGGCCGGTTTAATCTGACAAATAATAAAAACATATGCCATATAGAGGAAGGCCAGCAGCAGACCGGGTAAAATGGCGGCGGCGAACAAGGCACCGACAGAGGTCTCTTTCAGGCCGGTCAGACCGCCGAAGACGACCAGCATGATACTTGGCGGGATCAGGATTCCCAGGGACCCGCCGGAGCAAATCAGGCCGGCGGTCAATTCCTTATTGTAGCCTTTTTCAATCAGTTTCGGGCCGGCCAGCAGGGTCATGCTCACCACGGAGGCACCGACGATACCGGTGGTTGCGGCGAGGATGACGCAGACGAAGATAACAGCCAGGCCCAGGCCGCCACGAATTCCCCCCATGACCACGTAAAGCGCCTCGAAGAGGGCATCGGAGATTTTTGAGCGATCAAGCAGTTGCGCCATCAGAATGAACAGGGGAATTGCCACCAGCACAAAGTTGTTCATCGTGCCCCAGGCATTGTTGATAAAAAAACCGAGCAGTCCATCGATATTGAAGCCGTTGTCGATCAAGCCGAAGATAACGGCGGTACCGGCCAACGCGTAGGCCAGCGGCATACCAAGAACAATGAGCAGTACAAGCACGAGAAACATGCCGATGGTAAGCAATTCCGGACTCATAATATCCCTTTAACGATGCGCTTCCTGGTGACCGAAGCTGAGAAATCGTTTGATCAGATTTGAAAAAACCTGCAGGAACAGAAACGTGAAGCCGATGGCCATGAATAACTTGATCGGCCACAGTGGCGGTGCCCAGGCGGAAGACAAACGCTCGAAGATCAGGGTTGAGGTGATTGCATTATCCCAGGCCCAGATGGCAAGGAGGCCGACGAGCGGCAGCGTTATCGCAAGAGTCAAGACGATATAAATAACATCTTGAACTTTTGGTGGAAATCGGGAGCTGAGGATATCTACTCTGACGTGTCCATGATGCAGTTCGGTATAACTGTAGCCCATCACGAAATGGATGCCGTAGAGATAGGTCGTTAACTCCAGGCTCCAGACAGTTGGGGCATTGAAGATATAGCGCAACACCACTTCAAAACAAACGAAGACAACGAGTAGAGCCATCAGCAGGGATGACACCTCCGCCTGCCTTTTAACAATGGTATCGATAGTTCGAGAAACAAACTCCATAGGAGAGCCTCCGAGAACTCATGTACCGACAAGGGATCGGTCGGTTACTGCCTTGCCTCCCAGAAAATCAATAGGAGGGTTATGGTGCATGGCGGACCGGGTTTTTCGGGCAAAAACCCGGTCCGTCTCATGTTCAGATGCTGTGGAGTGTAACGGCTATTCGTGCAGTTTTCCCTGCACAACATCTTCGATTGGCCAGGGCGTGACGCCTGCCCGTGCTGATCGCCAATCGGCGAAGTCTTTTTTCAAATCCTCCTGCGATTCAAGAAGGCGTTTACAGTCAGGGCAACGCTGTTTAACTATTTCCAGGTAGGCCTGGGTTGTCTTGGCGAAATCTATGATCGCCTCTTCTTCCATAATGACGATTTCCGCGTTTTCCTGGAACCGGCGGATCGCTTCGGCGTTGAGATTGTTGAGCCAGCTGTAGCTCCACAACTGGGTTTCCTTGGCGGCGGTGTCGAGGATCCATTTGAGGTCATCGGCCAACTTGTTGTAAGAATCCTGGTTGAAGAAGAAGGCGAATTGGCAGGCTGGTTGATGGACTCCAGGTTGAATGATGTACTTGGTTACTTCGTCAAACCCCATCGGGTAGTTGACGGCCGGAGAGGAAAACTCTGCCGCATCGAGAACGCCGGTCTGCAGGGCCAGATAGATTTCTCCGCCGGGAGTGGCGACTCCCGAGGCACCGAGTTCGTTGAGGATATCCAGATACCACCCCCAGGTTCGAACCTTCATGCCTTTGAAATCTTCCATTGTGGCGGCACGCTTGCTGGAGTTGAGCCCCATTTCCTGCCCAGCCTGGCCGCCTGGAAGAGCGAACAGGTTGTATTGACCATAAAGGGCCTGCATTTCCTCAAGCCCGCCCCGTTCGTAGAGCCAGATGTTATAGAGCTCAGCGTCGAGTCCATAGGGCACCGATCCGAAGGCGGTAAAGGCCTCGTTTTTGCCTTTCCAATAACCGGGCCAATCATGACCGGCATCAAAGGATCCTTTGCTGACGGCATCGAAAATTTCCATCGCCGGCACCAGTTCGCCGGCCGAATAGACTTTAATGTCGAGGCGGCCGCCGGAGGTCAGTCGCACCGTATCGGCGAAATGCACGGCCATATCATAGAACAACAGTCCTTTGGTCCAGGGGAGGACCATCTTCCAGCGATGCTTTTTGTCACTGGTTTCCACTTTGAGGTTTTTGACTTCTTCGATACGATTGTCCGCACCGAATTTTTGTCGATCCGACTTGGTCTTCTGGTCCTGCGCCATGATCGTGCCGGCAGAGAACACCGTTGCCAACAAGACAATTCCTGCAGCTGATAAAAACCGTTTCATACTCGCCTCCTGATAAGGTTGTGGCGGCACCGACAGAAGACCGCTTACCACTTCGGCCGAAGTTCGGCACCATGGGTGTACCTCGAGCGACAGACCATCGTCGCTGTTGTCAGAGATCGAACAATAATGATGACGCGGTCAATAACCGGGCAACAAGAGCGCGGCTGCTTTTGAAAGACCGCCTTCGCTACAGTGAAAAGCAACTTTCATGCCATTGATCTGACCCGTTTCTTCTCGCCTTCTCCGGGGGGTGAAGAACGGGAACCATTCTATCGCGAGGGAAAAGTGCTCCATTTTTGCTACATGTAGCGATATTGATTCAGTTGTCAGTTTGGCCTGGTTGTCACTCATTGATTCCGTACTTTCAAATTGAGAAGAGCGTCCTGGAAGAGAGCCGTCTCCATGCGTGCGGGTTGTTTTTTCATCACCGGTATAAATTCCATTTGATCGAGGATATCTTTTTCAAGGTCGACCCCAGGGGCAATTTCCACTAACTCAAGTCCTTCCGGGCTGAGAGTAAATACCGCCCGTTCGGTGACATAGAGAACCCGCTGTCCACGCTCGATACCATAGATACCGCTATAGGTTATCTGTTCCACCCGATTGATGAACTTTTTCGACCGTCCTTCACGGATGATCCTCAATTGACCGTCTGCAATCTCGGTTTCCAGCCCGCCGTTGGTAAAACTCCCCATGAAAATGACGGTGCGGGCGTTCTGGCTAATGTTGATGAAGCCGCCGCAACCGGGGAATTTTCGGCCAAAACGGCTGACGTTGTTGTTGCCGTCAGGGTCAATTTGGGCCATTCCGAGGAAGGTGATGTCAAGTCCGCCGCCATCGTAAAAATCAAACATTTGCGGCTCTTCAATCAAGCATTCCATGTTGATGGTGGCACCGAAACTCAGGCCGCCTACCGGCATTCCGCCGATTGGACCGGGTTCGACGGTGAACGTCAGCCAATTGAGGATTCCCTCCTCGGCGGCAACACGCGGCACCGCTTCCGGGACACCGATTCCTAAATTGCCGACCATACCCGGTTGTATTTCCATGGCGGCACGGCGGCCAATGACTTTGCGTGCCGATAGAGGGAGTGGTTCGATGTGTTGCCGTGGAGCCCTGATTTCGGCACTGTAGATGGGGTTGTATTGTTCTGCGAAGGTCTGCATATGGTGTTCGGGCGGCGCGACCACCACGTAATCGACCAGAATTCCAGGGATCACAACCTGTCGCGCCGGCAGCGTGCCGTGATCGCAGATCCTCTCCACCTGAACAATGACCGTGCCGCCGCTGTTTTTCACGGCCATGGCCATGCTGAGGTTTTCCAGAACCAGGCACTCTTTCTCGAAGCTGACATTACCGGCAGTGTCGGCGGTGGTGCCACGCAGCAGGCCGATATTGATGGGAAACGGCCGATAGCGCAGATATTCCTGGCCATCAATAACCATGACCTCGACCAAATCCTCGGTAGTGATCGTGTTGACCTTGCCGCCCTCGATCCTTGGGTCGACAAAGGTTTTCAGACCGACCCTGGTGAATGTCCCCGGCCGTTTTCCGGCAATATCGCGAATCAGGTGGGCAATGGCGCCTTGCGGAAAATTATAGGCCTCGATTTTGTTGTCCAGCGCCATCTGGCCTAATTTGGGCGCCAGTCCGGTATGTCCTCCGATGATCCGCTTTACCAATCCCGGGTGGGCGAAATGATTCATGCCTCGATCGATACCGTCTCCCTGGCCGGCGACATAGACAAAGGTCAGGTCACGAGGCTGGCCGGTGGTGAGATAACGTTCTTCCAGGGCAATAGCCAAGTGTTCGGGAAAAGCATTACCGACGAAGCCCTCGGAGGCGATCGTGTCTTCGGATCTGATTGCGGAGACGGCTCCTGCGGCGGTGACTATTTTACTGGCATGCATAGGGTATTCCTTTCTCGAAGATCTGTTGGGTTATTCCGAAATCCGTTACCTGTGTTCGCCGGCTTTTCAGTACCCTGGCAGTACGCTTCGGGGTGAGATCAGCAACTTCTGTGCCAGTCGCCGGTCTCGAGCCGCCGGACCGTCTTGTCAGGCGGTTCTGGAGTCGTTGGTGTCGATTTCAGCTGCTGCAGGCAACCGTGATCAGATCTTCGGTCTGCCCCGCGGTTGTAGTAAATGTGCAACACATCGGATCCGCTCCGCCTGGAATCAAGTGTTTATCTCATGGTACGGGGATTGCACATCAGATGGAGCAGGTTGGAAAAGAGGCGGCGTTGCGGTTTCTATTCGTATGGGAGCCGTCGTTATCACGTCTTCAGTTCTGGGAGGAACCAATGTTGGAAATCAGAGATTCCGTGGCAGTTGTCACCGGAGGTGCCAGCGGTATCGGTTTGGCGTTCGCCGCTTACTGGGCAGAAATGGGGGGAAAGGTGCTCGTTGCCGATATCTCCGAGGAGGGGGTGCGCGCAGCCGTTGACCGTCTCGGTGCCAATGCCTCCGCTCTGGTCTGCGACGTCACCAAGGAACAAGACAATGCCCGTCTGGCGGAAACCGCGATCGAGCGGTATGGTGCTATCAATATGGTAGCGCCTTTTGCCGGGATCATCTGGGACGGATTGCTGCTGCGCACCGATCGTGACACCGGCAGAGTTGTCGGAAAAATGAGCCTGGAACAATTTCAGAAAGTGATCGACATCAATCTGACCGGTGTTTTTCTGACGGTCCGTGAATGTGCCGAAAAGATGGTTGATCACGGTTGCCGCGGACTGATCTGTTTGATCTCGTCCACCGGTTCCCTGGGCACCGCAGGACAACTCAATTATTCTACCACGAAGGCCGCTGTTTCAGTGATGCCCAAGGTTCTCACCGCCGAATTCATGCGTCGGGGCTTGGCCGAACGGATTCGCTGCGTAGCCATCGCCCCGGGTTACGTGCGCACACCGATCCTGGAAAACATGAAACAGTCGGCATTGCAAAAGATTCTCGGAGACGTCCCCATCGGCCGATTGATCGAGCCGGAGGAAATTGCGTCACTGGCGGCTGAGCTTTATCGTAACGAGGCGCTGACAGGTGACGTGTATTTCATACATGGCGGATTGCGGCTTGGTTCCAGAGGTTAGTGAATGGGGTGGTGTGATGGTGCGCTGCCTGCAGCAGAGCGATCTGGTTAAATTGATAAGTGAGGGATTACTATGAGCACAGCCAGTATTGTCGGAGCCTATAACACGAAGTTTGGCGCGTTTGTCGAAAAAGACAAACAGAGCGGAGCGGTGACGGATACCAAAAGCTATTATGAGCTCCTTGTCGAAGCGGGTCGCGGGGCTTTGGACCATGCCGGGGTTGCACCGGAGGAGATCGATGGCATCTGGATCGGCTCCTGCTCCCCGTCATTGTTCGTCAACCAAGAGCATGTTGCGCCCCTTGGCCTTGAAGTGGCGCCCGAAACGTTTCGTTTTCTGCCGACGACACGTACCGAAGGTGCCTGCGCCTCGTCCTCGGTGGCCCTGTATAATGCGGTTTGGGCTATAGAGTCCGGGCGGTTTCGGTGCGTTCTGGTGATCGGAGTGGAGAAGATGACCTTGCTCTCCACCAAGGACACGACCCACACCCTGGCCTGTTGCTCTTTCTGGCCGGAAGAGGGGGCGCGCGGCATGACCTTTCCCGGCCTGTTCGCCGAATACGCAAAAGGATACCGTGATCATTATGGGTATTCACCGGAGGAGCTGCGGCGGATGCTGGCGTCCGTGTCGGCGCTGTGCTACCGCAACGGCCTGCACAACCCGCTCGCCCATTTCGGTAAAGGAAGTCCGCCCGACCGGCTCGGTCTGACCGAGGCGGAGGCGATTCTTGCCCTGCCCGAAGAAGGAAAGGGCTCCAATCCGATGATCGCCGAGCCGTTACGGCTCCACGATTGCTCACTGATCAGTGACGGGGCTGCGGCCCTGGTGCTTGCCCGTTCGGATATTGCTCAATCAGTCAGTGATCGAGTGGTGGAGATTGCCGGTATCGGTATGGCGACGGAGCGCCTCTCAGAAAGTGTACGGCCCAACCTCTATGAATTAATAGCCGGAAAGATCGCCGTGCAACGCTCATTTGCCGAAGCGGGTATTACCATCGGCGATGTCGATTTTGCCGAAGTGCATGATTGTTTTACCATCAATCAACTGCTGACAACGGAAGCCCTCGGGCTCTCTGATGACGGCTGGGCGGGGTGGGATTATATCGGTGGCAAATACGGACCTGACGGAGATTGCCCGGTCAATCTGTCCGGCGGCTTGAAGGCAAAAGGCCATCCGGTCGGAGCGACCGGCGCCTCCATGCATGCACTAGCCTACAAGCAATTGATCGGCGAGCCGATCGGGGCCCGACCGCACAAAGGGCAGCCGGAAGTCGGGGTCGTGTTCAACGTCGGCGGTTCGGCGGCAACCAATTGCGTTACGACGTTGCGGCGTCGATGATTGCTATGTCACGGCAGCCCGGACGACCGCTCCTGTTGTCCCGGCTGCCGCCGCTCTGAATATTCATCTGCGGCGCGCATCCCAGCAGGAAGCCTGCCGGATCAAGGACGTATCTTCTGTGATCAAGCGTATGATTTGTTGAGGAGCCCGGAGCACGGTATCATCAACACGTTTATCGCCAATCTCAACACCGATGCCGGTATGACGGATCTTTTCAGTCGAGACGGGTTTTTCAAAACCCTCCTGGACACAATGCAAATCGGTATCATCCTTGCCGATTCGCAGGGAATAGTCAGGTATATCAACGAAACGTACGCTCGTTTCCTGAAGGTAGACATTGGGGCATCGCTCGGTCTGCATGCCCGGGATATTGTGGCCAACAGCAGGCTGCACGAGGTTGCCGTCAGCGGAGAGGCGGAAATCAATTATCCGCACCGTTTCAAGGACACCAGTTATCTGGTCCATCGAATTCCGATCAGAGACGGTGATCGGGTCATAGCCGTTATGGGCTTGGTTCTTTTCGACAGTGCGACGACAGCCGTCAAACTTGCGGAGAAGCTGGTCTATCTCGAATCGAAATTGAAAGCGGCCCAGAACGAGTTGGCCGCCATCCATGCCGCCCGTTACCGTTTCCAAGATATCGTTGCCGTTTCGCCGGAGATGGATCGATTGAAGCGGGAAGCGATCAAGGCTGCCAGAAGCGATTTGTCGGTATTGATCACCGGCGAGTCGGGCACCGGCAAGGAGCTGTTCGCTCAGGCTATCCATCACGACAGTGCTCGTTGCTCGTATCCGTTTGTCCGGATCAATTGTGCGGCGATCCCTCGGGAACTGTTTGAAGCAGAGCTTTTCGGGTATGATCGGGGTGCCTTCTCGGGTGCCCATCCAAAAGGCAAAGCAGGAAAGTTCGAACTGGCCCATCTCGGCACGATTTTTCTAGATGAGGTCGGCGACTTGCCGTTGGACCTGCAGCCAAAACTGTTACGAGTTCTGGAGGAGAGAGAGTTTGAACGAATCGGTGGTAATCGGCTAATCTCCTCTGATTTTCGGGTGATAGCCGCCACGAACATTGACTTGGAGCGGGCAATGGCCGAGGGGAAGTTTCGGCGCGATCTTTATTTCAGACTCAATGGTGTACCTCTCGATATTCCGCCCCTTCGATCCCGTCGAGCCGATATTATTTGCCTGGCGGAGCATTTTCTGAAACGTATTGCCGTCGAGTATGGTAAGAAGACGGTGCCTCTCGAACAGAAAGCTGCTCTTCATCTGCAAACCTGCCACTGGCCTGGCAATGGCAGGGAGTTGCTCCATGTTCTGGAGCGCGCTGCTTTTTCCTCTACAGGCGCCGGTATCACGTTAGCTGATCTGCCTGTCTACGGAGTACTGCCGGTATCGGCAACTCGTCGGTCCCTGCCTGCGGAGAGTCTGAAACAACAGATGCATGGTGCCGAGCGCCAAGCTATCGTAGCGGCCCTGATTCAAGCGCACAACAACAAGACCGTAGCCGCCCGAATGCTCGGCATCCATCGCACTCTGCTGTATCGAAAAATGAAGCAGCTCAACGTGTGTGATCCCCTGTTGGAAAAGAGAGAGAAGGAGAAATGACGGGAAGCCCTGTCGCTGACTGCTGGTGCAGTATTTGACCGGCTGATGGGACCGATGACAGTGGTGCCGATCAATTATCTTGCAAAACAGGTCGTGCTGTGTGAGTATGTATCAAAACGTAGACATGTATCAAAAGGGGCACGGCTTTCAGATGAAACAATCGATTTCGGATCCGACAGAGAATCAGCCGTTTGGCCGCTGGCCGTGCAAAACGATCGAACAGCAACTCGAGGAACTCAAGCTTATCTTCGAGCACGTTGGCGAAGGGTCCTGTGTGACCGATGCCGAAGGGTTTATCACCCATTTCAACGAAGCGTACGGGCGCTTTCTCGGTATCGATTCGCACCAGCAGATCGGCCGGCATATTACCGATGTCGTCGAGAACACCCGCATGCATATCGTGGCCAAGACCGGCAAGGCGGAGATCAACGAAAGCCAATCGATCAAGGGCAAGAAGATGGTGGTCCAGAGAATCCCCATCAAAGAAAACGGCAGAGTGCTCGGGGTCTTCGGGCAGGTGATTTTCAGGGACAGTAAAGATGTCGGTAAGTTGGCCGGCAAATTGTCCGAACTTGAATCGAAGGTGCGCATCTATCAGAAGGAACTCGATTCACTGCGGATGGCCAAATATTCAATCGACAGTATCGTCGGGAGCAGCAAGCCGATCGTCCAGGCCAAAGGTGAAGCCCTGAAGGCGGCGGCCACCAACCTTGCGGTTTTGATAACCGGTGAGTCCGGTACCGGCAAAGAACTTTTTGCCCAATCCATTCACAATGCCAGTTGCCGAAAAAACAAACCGATCATCAGACTCAACTGTGCGGCGATTCCCGGCGATCTGCTCGAGGCTGAACTCTTCGGTTACGAAAAAGGAGCATTTACCGGGGCAAACAGCTCAGGGAAACCGGGCAAATTCGAACTTGCCCATCAAGGATCGCTCTTTCTTGATGAGATCGGAGATTTGCCGTTGGACATGCAACCCAAACTTTTACGAGCGCTGGAAGAAAAGGAATTCGAGCGGGTCGGCGGCAACCGCGTCCTGCGCTCCGATTTTCGCTTGATTGCCGCCAGCAACCAGGATCTCGAGGCAAAAGTCGAACAGGGAACATTTCGCGCCGATCTCTACTATCGGCTCAATGTCATCCCACTGCATATCCCTCCGCTTCGTGAGCGGGGGAGAGATGTTGTCCAGATAGCTCGAGCGATCATCAAGAAAATCTCAGAAGAGTTGGGCGCGGCAGAAGCTGATTTGACACAAGGCGCTGAGGAAGTGCTGCTCCGCCATCACTGGCCGGGAAATGTTCGAGAACTCAACAACGTCATTGAACGGACCGTCGCAACCTGTGAAGGACGACACATCGCTCCGAGTGATCTGCCGTTTTATCTGCACAAGAACAGAGCGGAAACAGGTCGGCCGGAGGTTGGTTCATTGCTTCGGGAGGTGGTGGCCAAGGCCGAAAAGGCAGCGATCCAGGATGCCCTGAAAATGACCGAATACAACAAGGTTCACGCTGCCGACCTGCTCGGTATTCATCGGACACTGCTCTACAAAAAAATCAGCAAGTACGGACTTTCACTCGATCCTCAATAAACTGGTTTTGCATCAGTGATTTCTTGCCTGCCGTTGCAATCCCATGACTGCTTCATCAAACAATCGCTGATCCATCAGGCGAGGAGCGGTTTCTATAATCGGAAGAAATTCCATCTGGGAAAGAATGTCATTCTGTAAATCGACGCCCGGGGCGATCTCCGTCAAAATCAAGCCTTCCACGCCGAGGACAAAGACGCAGCGCTCGGTGACATAGACTGCCCTCTGCTCTCGCCTGGCGGCATACGTGCCGCTGAACGTGACGTGTTCCACCTGACCGCCGACGAATTTTCGGCAGCGGCCTTCCTGGATGATCTTCAGTCGGCCCCCTTCCACGGTGATTTGCAGACCACCGGCGGTAAATGTTCCGAGAAAGACAACGGTCTTGGCATTCTGGCTGATATTGATAAAGCCGCCGGCGCCGGTCAGCTTGGAGCCGAATTTGCTGACATTCACGTTGCCTTGCCGATCGATCTGGGCCATCCCGAGAAAAGCGATATCGAGGCCGCCGCCGTCATAGAAATCGAATTGATAGGGCTGGTCGATGAGTGCTTCAGTGTTGATTGCGGCGCCAAAGCTCAAGCCGCCGACCGGGATGCCGCCGATAACGCCCGGCTCGGCGGTAAGTACGATCCGGTCGAGCATCCCCTCCTCGTTGACGACGCTGGAAACGCCTTCAGGCATGCCGATGCCGAGATTGACGATGTCTCCTGCCCGAAGCTCAAAAGCGGCCCGCCGGGCGATCACCTTGCGCGGTCCCAGAGGCATCGGTGGGATGGAGTGAACCGGCACCTTGATTTCGCTACTGAAGGCCGGGTTGTATGGTTCACCAAAGGTCTGCCAGTGATTTTCCGGTTCCGAGACGACGATGTAATCAACGAGGATGCCGGGTATTTTGACGTTACGGGCAGAAAGTGAGCCATAGTCGGCGATTCGTTCGACCTGGACGATTACCGTCCCTCCCGAGTTTCTGACAGCCATGGCGATGGCGAGCACTTCCAGGGTCAAGGCTTCTTTCTCCATCGTGACATTGCCGGCCGTATCGGCGGTGGTTCCGCGGATCAGTGCAACATCGATGGGAAAGGTCTTGTACGCCAGGTATTCCTTGCCGTCGATGACCATGAGTTCAACGAGATCTTCCTTCGTTGCCGCATTCATTTTACCGCCGCCGTTGCGCGGGTCGACAAAGGTGCCGAGACCGACGGCAGAAATGGTGCGCGGCTTTTTGGCGGCGATGTCACGAAACATGGTCGAGATAATTCCCTGGGGCAGGTTGTAGGCGATCAGCTGGTTGCTGACGGCAAATTTCTGCAGGCGTGGAACCAGACCCCAGTGGCCGCCGACAACTCTGGCTACCAACCCTTCATGACCGAAATGGTTGAGTCCGCGAGCATTCCCATCGCCCTGCCCGGCGGCATAGACCAAGCCAATATGGCGCGGATGGCCGGTTGCCAGAAAACGCTGTTCCAGGGCAATCGCCAACTCCTCGGCAAAGCCGTTGCCGACAAAACCACCGGTAGCAATCATGGCACCATCTGAAATGGTCGCAACCGCTTCGGCGGCACTGACTATTTTGTTTTTTCTCGCAGTCGGCACCGGTTGAAGAGTTTTGCCGGTATTCATGGTTGTTTTCCATTGCGCAGCAAAAGATGATAATTCTCAATCAGCTTGATTGAGGCGGGTCTACTCATCGCTAGCAAGGAACATGCCTGACGCAAAATCCTGCTTGTTTTTCCGTGGCGGAGCGCTTTCCTGTGCCGGGCGTCCTGTCCGCCACCCTTTGGGCCTGATTCTGAGTCCTGCCGGGCCTTCACGATGCAGCCTCAGGAGAATCAACCAGCCCGGGGAGACCAGCGGTAGGGTGATTTTCTTATAAAAAGCCCGGCGATAGGTTTGTCCAGCGGGTCCTTGCAACGGGAGCAGGTTCCGGTGATGGAACCTGGCGCGGAGTTATTACGGGAGATGGTGAGCGCTGCCGGACCCGGTCCGAGAGTCAGGGCGTGGTGTATCAGATTTGCTCCAGACCGGCTCCGAGACCAGAAGCATTGGCCGGTGGGGGCAGAGATCCTGTCGAGATGATGGGGTGGTGCCGTCGATAATGATTGATCAGCTTGTCAGGGGCAGCATGTCTCCCGGTCACCCGATCGGCTGTAACGGAATGAAAATCTTGCTGACCGTGCGCAAAGCGAGGAAATGGAAAAGCCTGAACCGAGACCTGGCCGCATGATGCATGGGCGGTGACCGGAAGATGGCGATGTTGCCGGGGACTGTCGATTTCTTCAGTCGCAGCATCATCTTTCAGTCCGGTTTGCCGTTTTTGAGCAGGTCCATGATACGTACGCGATAGTTGACGATATCATTGCGCAGCGAGGAGAGCTTGGCCATTTTGTCATCCACCCTGGCTATGTGGTGATCGAGGATGGCAATCAGCTTCGGGGTGATGGTGGTGAAGTCCTGATCGTTGATGTCGAAGATCTCGGAAAGCTCCTGGATTTCCTTGAGAGAGACCCCCATTGCCTTCATTTTCAGAATGAATTTCAGGCGCAGGATATCGTCTTTGTTGTACATCCTGGTGCTGCCGCCGAGTCGGTCGGTCTTGCCCATCAGGCCGATTTCCTCGTAGTAGCGTATGGTTCGGGTGGTGATGCCGAGTTGTCTGGCCAACTCGCCGATTTGTACAGGCTTTGTTGCTTTCCTGGTCATAGTCATTCCTTGCTTCCGGCAGGTCGATAACGTGTTTTCGTACCGTCTCTTGTGCCGATGGCAGCACGCAGGCAAAACGGACCGACCCATTTTACCTTTACGTAATTTTCAGCGCCACCATAGCACGGTGATCGATCGGCTGTCAAACAAAAAAGATCATTAAAAGCCCTATGAATGGTGGGACAGCGGCGAGAAGGAGGGAGTTCGGTACTTTTGTCTTGACCTTAACGTAAACAACATTTATAAAGGGACAAGCGGTTTCCGGTCGATTCGACAACGGAGTCATGGTCCATTGACAACGGAGAAAAGCATGGAATTTACCCGCGAGATTTATTGGAATGTCGGACACGGCGCCCTGACGCTGGTGCCGATGTATCTGCTGGCCCTGGTAGCCGTGGCAATCATGGTCCGGGCGTTTCTGCAGCGCCGTGTCGTCTATCGGCAGGGGCGGCCACTGAATCGGCTGGACCGGACCGGCGAACGGGTCGGCGAGATGCTGGTCGGCGTGTTGACGCAGAAAAAAGTCCTGCGCGTTCCCTGGCCCGGACTGTTCCACGCGTTGTTTTTCTGGGGGTTTCTCCTCCTGCTCATCGGCACCACACTGGTATTCATTCAGGCCGATTTCACCGATCCGCTCTTTGGCCTGGTCTTCCTGAAGGGCAGCTTTTATGCCTGGTTTTCACTGATTCTCGATCTGGCCGGCCTGGTCGCCATTATCATGCTCGGCGGACTGTTTGTCCGTCGTTATATTCTGCGGCCGGAAGGATTGACCACCGGGCCTGACGATGCGCTGATGCATGGCCTGCTCTTTGTCATCCTGGTCACCGGTTTTGTCATCGAGGGTGCCCGGATGGCGGTAACCGAGCTTGGTACGCCGCTGGCCGCCTGGTCGCCGGTCGGCTTGCTCTTTGCCAAGGCGCTGGCCGGTATCGGCGAAGAAGGCCTGCGCAGTCTGCACAAGCTGCTCTGGTGGCTGCACCTGCTGCTCGCCGTCGGTTTTATTATCAGCATCCCGTATACCAAATTTCGCCATATCTTCACCACCAGCGCCAACTACCTGTTCACCGATCGCGGCCCGAAGGGCAAGCTGGTCACGCTTGACCTTGAAGATGAAGAGAGCGAGCAATTCGGAGCCACGTCCATTGCCGACCTGAGCTGGAAGGATCTGTTCGACGCCGATGCCTGCACCCTCTGCAAACGTTGTCAGGATCGCTGCCCGGCCTGGGATACCGGCAAGCCGCTGTCACCGATGAAACTGGTCAACCAGATCGGCGAAGCCGCGTTTGGCAAGCCGGACAGCGACCTGATCGCCACCATCGGCAAGGACGTGCTTTGGGCCTGTACCACCTGTCGGGCCTGCCAGGAGATCTGTCCGGCGGCCATCGAGCACGTTTCCAAGATTATCGAGATGCGCCGCTCGCTCGTGTTGATGGAAGGAGAGTTCCCCGGTGATGAAGTGATGACCGCGATGGAGCAGACCGAAGTCAACGGCAACCCGCTCGGCAGTGGCTACGCTTCTCGCGGCGACTGGGCGGAAGGACTGGAAGTCGAGATGGTCGGCAGCGGAGCCGATGTCGATATTCTCTATTTTGTCGGTTGCTACGCCTCGTTCGACAAACGCAACATTGCGGTGGCCCGCAGCTTTGTCAAACTCTGTCGGGCGGCGGGCATCCGGGTCGGCATTCTCGGCAAGGAGGAGAAGTGCTGCGGCGAGCCGATGCGCAAGATGGGCAACGAATACCTCTATCAGACCCTGGCCATGGAGAACATCGAAAAGATCGGTGCCAGCGGTGCCGCCAAGGTGGTGACCAGCTGTCCGCATTGCTACAATACCCTGACCAAGGATTATCGTGACCTCGGTCTGACGATCGAGGTCGAATCGTATATGGTATTTCTCGAAAGACTCATCTCTTCCGGCCAACTGGCAATCAATGGTGGCGGATTCTCCTGTACCTATCACGATTCCTGTTACCTCGGTCGGCATAACGACATCTACGAGGCGCCTCGGGCGCTGATTCGTGCCGCCGGCGGGCGCATCGTGGAAATGGAGAAGAGCAGGGCCGAAGCATTTTGCTGCAGTGCCGGCGGTGGGCGGATTCTGGCCGAGGAAAATATTGGCGAGAGGATCAGTGTCAAGCGGGTAAGGATGGCCGTTGCCACCGGTGCCCCGCAACTGCTGTCCAACTGTCCGTTCTGTCTGACCATGTTCGAAGACGGCGTCAAGGGAGCCGACGCCGATGGATCGTTGAAACCAAAGGATATCGCTGAAGTGTTGGCGGATTGTTTGCCGGAAGGCAGGTCTTGAAAGGAGGGAGCCATGAAGATTCTCGTGTGTATCAAGCAGGTTCCGGATATGGAATCAAAATTTAAGGTAGCCGCTGACGGTCGATGGTACGATACCGCCGATCTGGCCTGGCGGATGAACGAATATGACGAGTTTGCCGTGGAACAGGCAGTGCTGGTCAAAGAGCAGGTCGGTGATGCTGATATCACCGTGTTGTCCATCGGTCCCGACAAGGTCAAGGAGACCATTAAGAAGGCGCTGGCCATGGGCTGCGACCGGGGCGTACAGATCGCCGATGACGAGGTGAGCAGCCGGGAGCCGTTCCAGATCGCCGGCATGATCGCCGAGTTTGCCAAGGACAAAGACTTCGACCTGATCCTGACCGGCATGCAGTCCCAGGATCGCGGCAGCGGCCAGGTCGGTATCCTCGTTGCCGAGCTGCTCGAGATGCCCGGCGTTTCCACGGTGGTCGGGTTTTCTCTGACAGACGGTCGTCTTGAGCTGAGGCGCGAACTCGAGGGCGGCGTCAAGGCCCGGGTCGCCACCGATCTGCCGGCAGTGGTCACCTGCCAGCTTGGGCTGAATACCCCCCGTTACCCGACGCTGCCCAATATCATGAAGGCCAAGAAAAAGGAGTTGGTCACTATTGGCGCCGCCGAATTGCTCAAAGTTGAGGCGCGGCAGGAAACGGCGAAGCTCTATTTTCCGGAAAAGAAAGGCGGTGGTTTGATCCTCGAAGGAGAGCCAGCCGAAATCGCCGCTCGCCTGATCGCCATTCTCAAGGAAAAGACCGCCGTACTGGCGTAGGAGGGAGACGATGAAAGTATTACTCGTTGCGGAATATCGAGATGGCAAGGTGCTCGGTTCGATCAGTGATCTGCTTGGTTTTGCCGCCCGGACCGGAGCCGATCATGCGATGTTCGTCGTCGGTTCGGAATCAGCTCTGCCGGCCTATGACGGTACCCTGTATCTGGCCGATGTCGAGACCTACGGTGAGTATCGGCCGGCTGTCCA
>CAZUJZ010000027.1:0-21138 GCA_964620665.1 uncultured Desulfofustis sp.
GCGCAGCAGCCGGAGGGAGGGCCAACCAGCCCATCCGATCACGACGCCGATTTTCACTGTTCGGTGTCACCCTCCGTCCTCGGGTCAACAAAAAAGGGACGCCCCCCGATTGGGAAGGCGTCTCGTTCCACTGGGCGATGCGTTGCCTGTCGGCTAGAAGAAAGCCTCGAAGGTCACGTACACCTGGTCCGCCGATTCAACCGGGTCAAGCCCCATCATCTGCAGCATCATCCGATCACCGGCGCTGTCGAGATCGTACGGCGCCATGTTCCAGTCGCCGGAACCGGAGTAATCATATTGGTAATGCTGATAACCAAGACGGATAAAGGCCTTGCCGTAACGGGAAATCGCCTCTCCGGCAGGGATATCGTAAATGGTATACACTTCAAATACGTGACCGCGAGTGGCCAGTTTCGACTGATAGATGTCGTCATGACCCGGAGTCAGGGCCAGCCAGTATTCGGAACCGTAATTGTACTCGGCGCCCAGTTTCAACCCGAGATCGTCGATATCGTAGCGCAGCCCGGCATAGAAGGCATAGCCGTTGTTTTCATCGGTCTCCGGACCGCTGAGGCCGGCAGCCATTGCCGCGTAATCGTTGAACATGCCATTGTCGTTCGGCCGACTCTGGGACCACCCGCCGGCGACAAAATAGTTAAAGTTGCCGGTGCTGGCCTGGTAGACCAGATCGGTATGCAGGATATTGCCCAGTGCCTTTCGCTCGCCCAGGCCGGACATATCGCCAAAATTCGCATTGATGATCGGATCCTGGAAATTTGGGTAATTAAAGACGTTGAAGGCCATAAACGATTGAACATTGAGCAGCCGGGCGCCGCTGTCGAAGACATCCCAGTTGAAGCCGGCGAAATCGACATCGTTGATCACACTGTCTTCCTGGAGCCCGTCTTCAAAGCCGCGGCCGTAGCAGAAACGAATCTTGCCGATGCCGAGGTTCTCGTTGCCCCAATGATACCCGTAACCAAGTACGAATCCGTCAAATGGCCAATCCATGAAGGCAACCGGCGTTGCCAGCCGCTCATCGACACCCATCCTGATCTGCGCCGGCACCCCATCGGTGGTCGGTCGCCGACCGATAGAGACCCAGACCGGCGCACCGCCGACATTGTTCCAATTGACATAGGCACGATCGACATAGAGCGCGCTGTCGCCCACCGGAGACCTGCTGACATTGCCGTCGAACACCGGCCATATGGCGCCGGAATCGTCACTGAATGCCGACTGCATCCCCCAGGTCTTATACATGGCCAGCCGACCCTTGAATTCGACATTCTCAGTGGCACGGACCTGCATGTTCAGGCGAAAACGGTTGGTGAACAAGGAATCGTTCTCCAGGGTTCTGCCGAAGACCGTCTCGGCATTGTAGAAATCATACCGTGAGCGAAAATCCCCGCTGAACTTGAACCGTGCCGCCAGATCCCAATCATAGGCCCGATATTCCATGTCATCAACGACATCGGAAAGTTCAGCCACCTGCTCCGATGTCGCCTGGCCGGTCTCTGCCTGGCTGCTGATCTGCGCCTTGAGTTCTTCGAGTTGCCTGCTGAGCTCCAGAATTTTTCGCTCCAGATCCTGGACATCAACCTCGCCGCCGGCCAGTGCGGCAACAGGCAGCGACATGATGCCCGCCAGCACCAGAACTGAACATTTCTTCTTCATCTCTCATTCCTCCTCGAAAATGAGTTTTCTGTCCGCGCGTTCCCGGCCCCGTGTCGGGAATGGACAAACGTCTGTAGCAACAAATCGTTTAAAAATTTAATTACATTCTTTAATTTTTTCTTTGTATCGTGCCACTACCACATTGTCAAGGTTTAGATAATGGCCGCCTTGACCGGGATTCACAGCGAGCCATGAAAACCTTCGCCACGATCGGCAGGGCTGGCTGAGCCGCGGGTTGCTTCGCGAAGATCCGGCGGCTCATCGATATGTTGCACGATTTTGTCTCTGACAGAGCGGGATAAAACCGTTACACTGGCAGAAAAGTTTCTGAACTGACCTTTTGCCAATACTGTTGCTCAATCGACCCGGAAAGAAGAGGTATATGAAGCATATTATCCTGACTGCCTTCGGTGCCAGTGAGTCGGCGCAAAAAACCTATCGTTTCCTTGGCTCGTATTTTTCCACCCGCTTTCCCGATGCCCGGCTGCACTGGTCAATCTCGTCGCCGTCCGGCACGCGGCCGGCTTCCGGGCGCACGGCCGGGCATGACAACGAACTGGCACTGGTGCTTGACCAGATCCCCGTGGACGATCAAGCCTGCTGCATCGTCCAACCATTGCACCTCACCCCCGGCCTCGAATTCCATCGAGCGGTCAGGACCGTGCACATGCACCGACCCGATATGGCCATCGGCATGCCGCTGCTCAGCAGCCAGGGAGATTTCCACCGGCTCGTCGATCGACTAACTCCCGTGTTGCCAGACACTCCCGACCAGGGGGTACTGCTGATCGGTCACGGGACGACCCACCCCAGCTGGACCACCCTACCGGTCCTGGAACAGTTGCTGCGAGCTACGACCCGATCACCGCTTTTCCTGGCAGTACTGCAGCATTTTCCCGATTCCCACGGCGTCATCGACCAGATGGTCGCCTCAACCGTGCGGCACTGGCTGGTGATCCCGTTGCTGCTCGCGACCGGCAAACATTTCCAGCGAGACATAGCCGGCCCGGAGCCGCACTCCTGGTCGAGCAAGCTGCAGCATTGCGGCCTCGCCCCGGTCTTTCGCGAGGAGGGACTCGGGATGTTGCCCGGAATTGCCGAGATGTTCGGAGATCACATTCAAGATGCCGTTGATCGCCCCATCGACTCCTCCGGATCGTCTCGTCGGCCCCGACACTGAGATCGCTGCCACCGTCCTTTTTGCCCGCGGCGGCAGCACAGCTCTTGACGGCATAGACAAGCGTCCTATAATGGGTATTTACACGGGAACAGCGCATCACCGCTCTCCATGAACGACCTCTCGATCCGCAACCGGTCGCGGCCGGCTCGTCCTGCGGCGGGATTTTCATTATCAACCAGGCATTGACAGGAGATCAACAATGAAACGAGAAGCTGTCACCACGACTGCGGCGCCCGCCGCTATCGGTCCCTATTCACAGGCTATCACGACCGGATCACTGCTTTTTATCTCCGGACAATTGCCGATCGACCCGCAGACCGGCGCCATCGTCGACGGAGATATCGCCACGAAAACCAGGCAGATCATGACCAACATCAAAACGATTGTCGAAGCGGGCGGCGGCAGCCTTGACGATCTGGTCAAGACGACCATTTTCCTGACCGACCTCGGCTCTTTCCAGGACGTCAACCAGGCCTACGGCTCCTTCTTTTCCGCAGCTCCGCCGGCCCGTTCAACCGTCCAGGTGGCGGCTCTGCCGCTCGGCTCACCGGTGGAAATCGAGGCGGTAGCAATTATCCGTTAATGTCCGGTTGCCGAGACTGGGCAAAAGGGCATCGGCCCTGTCGATATAAGCCAGGAGCGATGCCGGACCGCGCATCGTACTTTTTTCGGCACCATCGTAAAAACGGCTTTTTTCTGTGAACCATTTTCTCCGTGACGGGAACCCATGGACAGAAACATCGAGTCGGGCCGAGAGCAGCGGCTGATCAGCGCAGTCGCGCACGGTGATCGCAACGCGTTTCGTCACCTCTACGATGAAACGTATGACAAGGTTGCCCGTTACACCAGATGCCTTGTCAACGACGATCACCTCGCCGAAGATATCCTCGTCCAGACCTATACCGTGGTCTGGCAGGCCGCCGGCCGTTTCCAAGGGACCAGCCGGCTGACGACCTGGATTATCGGCATCGCCCGCAATATCGCTTTCAAGGAGTTTCGCGGTAGACGACGTAACGAGGAGCCATTTGACGAATCATACAAAAGCGCCGACGACACCAGTCAACATCGGCCTGAACAACGGAACCGAAACATGATCATGAAACGGGCAGTGGCAACCCTGTCAGCAAAACATCGGGAAATTCTCGAACTGGTTTTCTACCAGGATCTGAGTTACCCGGAGGTTGCCGAGCTGCTCGGCATCCCGGTCAATACCGTCAAAACGCGCGTCTTCCATGCCAAAAAAACGTTCAGGGACGCGCTTTCTGCAGAAGGAATTACCGCCGATGATCTCTAATCCAGAATCACTAACCGATCTGATTCCCGATTATGTCCAGGGAAATCTCGACCCGGAGACAACAGCCGTTTTTGAGAATCGATTGGCCGTCGATCAAGAGCTCCGCAGGGAACTCGATGAATTTCTGACACTCAGACATCTTTATCGCCAGACCCAGGACGAGCCGTACCGGCCCTCGGAAAGAGTTTTTCAGAGAGTGGCTGCGGCAATAAACGAAGCGGAAGCGTCCGGGACCGGCCGGCGCCAGTCGTCGTATCACCCCGTTCCTTCATACCGTACCCGTTTGCATGAGGCATGGGCACGGCTCAAGGCCTCGCTCAGCCTGCCCTGGGGGCTGGCCGTCGCCCAGGCCGTTCTGATCGTTATCCTGCTCCTCCCCGGACAACCCGATCACTCCTATCAAACGCTCAGTGCCGGAGACGCCGTCACCGCAGTCGACGGCTCTCTTTACAATATCGTTTTCTCCGAATCGGCCTCTGAGGCACATATCAGGACACTGCTGATCAACACCAACGCCTCGATCGTCGCCGGCCCTTCTGCCGATGGCAGATATCGTATCGTTCTGCCCGATGATGCCCACCACCGGGAGCACGTCGCCAGGTTGCGCCGGGACGCTGCTGTCCGCTTCCTCGAACCGGCGATGGAATGATATCTGCCGGGCACGTCCCGATCTGATTATTTCCTGAATTGCTCTTCCAGTCACCCGCGCAACCATACCGCTTAAAAGATCTGTCGCCTTCCGGCGTCGCTTTTCCGATGGTTCGCTGCAGGTGCAACGTTTTCGCGATAATCCGCAATAGTTTTGAACCCTCTTGCCGAACAGCGACACTCAAAGAAAACCGGCAGGGATGATCTCTGCTTGCTTAGCCCTCGCTCAGCCGGTTGTGAAAAATGAAACAATCAACTGATTTTGAACATTTTTTTAATGGCAAGAGGGTAGTTTCATGCTAGGATGCAGCATCTATCGCGTCATTGCTTTCCCAGTAAGAGGATTATCTCCGGCATTGTGCCGCGTTTCCTACCGCCGGCACCTGGTGCGGCGATCGTTGATCTTGATTGTCCCGTGCCCAATTGCCGGCGATCCTGGAAAACCCATTGCGGAGATTCCGGAAATGATGAACGTTCCTGCCTTTTCCCGCCGTCACCTGATCTGCTGCCTGGCCGCCCTCTCTTTCGCCCTGCTCGGCTTAGCCCGAGCAACGGCAGCGGCGGAGACAAGAATCGAGCTGATCTCTCCATTTCCGGGTACCGTGGCGATCGCCAAATCACCGACCATTATGTTTCGCAGTTCCCGGCCACTCCATGCAGAAGGACGTCTCGTTCTGCTCGACGGCAACGACGTGACCGGTATGGTTACGGAAGACGATGCCGGCTATCGCCTCACCGCTCCCGGAACGCTGCCGGCCGGCGACCATCAACTCATTATCTTCGCCTATGATCTGGACGGGCACCCCGTCGAACAGGAATTCATCTTTACCAGCCGACACAGTGAATCGTTTGAAGAAATCGCTTCGGACAATCGCCTCTCCACCACCGTGAAAACGGTTCTGCAGCGGACCACCGACACCGGCGACATACCGGATACCGCCGATCCGGCCGCCTCTTTTCCGTATAGCTCCTTTGATTCGTACCTGACGAGCGCCTCGACGATCAAGGAAGGCGACTGGCATTCCTCGTTTCGTACCAATATCCGCTACTATGATCAAAATGCCCCGCTCAATGCTCCGGAGAAGAAGGGCTTTGGTCTGATCGATTTTTTGATGACCTCGGATTACACGGCGGATCAGTATCAGGCCCGGGTGGAAATCGGCGACACGACGATCGCCGAATCGAAAAACACCATCGATTCGCTGACCAGGCGAGGCGGCCAGACCCGTATCAGTATCGGCAACCTGACCGTCAGCGGCTTCGGTGTGCTCGGCCGGGAAAATACCTACGAAATTGACGGCCTCGGCCTGGCCTTCAACTCGAACGACCACATCATGGGCACCTCGGCCGGCATGGATTTTTTCGATCGGCGATTGATTGTCAAGGCCGTTCATATCCGCGGCGGCGACGATGGCAGCTATCTCGGCAGCTGGTCCGAGTCGCAGCAGCGCAGAGGTGAGGCCACCGGTCTAGTCATCGTTACCGATTTTTTCGAGCAGGCCTTGATGACCGATTTTGAAATCGACACCAGCAGCCTTACGGTGGACGACGACGAATCGGTTGAATTCACCGATACCGCCTACCGTTTCCTGGTCAGCGGCTACCGGGACACCAGTGACTACCAATTCGGCTACAGCTATACCGGCCCGCAATACGAGGTAATCGGCAATCAATCGATCGTCAAGGATTGGGCCGGCTTCGACTTCAATGGCGGCACCGCCCTGACCGATCACACCGTGAGAATGCTGCTCAACTACTCATGGGACAACGTTGAAGACGACGCTATCTATGCCCGCATCTATTCCTTCACCGGCGGGCTCGACTATCGTTATTCGGCCTGGCAGCGGTTCCCGGTCGGCCTGACATTCGAACATAACCAGCAGCGCTCGACCGACGAACCGGACGAGGTTGAACCGACCTCACTGGACACCGACACGCTGACCGGCAGTATCGGTTTTATCGATGGTCCCTGGGCCATCGAACTCCGCTCCGGGTATTCACTGCAAAACGACTCATCCCCCGCCGATCGCGACACCCGTCTTGTTTCGTTTTCCGTGGTCCCGTCGTACACCTCGGTCTTTTATTCCATTCTGCCATCCTGGTCGCTGAACAGCTCGGAGGATCTCACGTCCTCCGTCCGCACCGATACCAACACCCTCACTCTCGATATCTACGCCACTCTCTTCGAAGACCGGGTGATCTGCGAGTTCGGCGGCACCCACGACTGGACGTCGGCCGACGACGACAGCGTCGATATGAGCAACACCGCCCTCTACGGGCGTCTCAATTACCGGATCGAACGACTGTGGCACTTGGAAGATCCCACCATCGCCGTCGAATACGCCTATAACCGCCAGGAAGACAATATCTACGACTCACGTTTCTCCGAAGGCGTCCTCTCCCTGGTTCTCTCTTCCGCAGTCCCGTTTTCGTTCTAAGGAGGCCGCCATGAAACCCCCTGTCACAACACGCCACCTGCTCCGAGTCATCGTCTACGTTTTGTGTCTCGGCTGGGCTGCCGGTGCGTCCGCCATCACCATGCAGGTCACCCCGACCACGGCGCAGATCGGCGAGACGGTGACCGTTACCGTCACCGGGCAATTCACCCCTCTCGTAACACCACCGACCAACGGCTCACTCAATATCACCTTTGGTGACGATTCGCCCCAGCAGACCAGGGGCCCGTTAAATCCCACCGGTCCGACTACTTACGACTTTACGGTAACACATGTCTACAACACAAGCGGTATCTATACCATTACCGGCTGGGCCATCCCGAGAGCAAACACGGTAACACCGCCGCTCAGGGTCACTCAAACCGTCACTATCACCGATGCCGTCGACACTGCCCTGCCCCGCGGCGAAGTCGGTATCGATTACGAGCACCGGCTGCAATCGATCTCCGGTGCTCGCAACCGCTATCGGGTCACCGGAGGCCGCCTGCCGCCCGGCCTGGAACTCGAGCAGAACGGCGGGATCAGCGGTGTTCCGACGCAGAAAGGCACCTTCAGGTTCACCCTGCAGACCACCACCGCGCAAGGTATCTCGGCAACCCAACAACTGGCCATCACCGTCGACCCGGGCCGGCTGCTTATCGAAACGGCTCCCGAGCAGCTCAATCTCACCGTGGGCGGAAGTTCGCCGCAGCGGGTCACGTTCACCGTCGTCCACCCGACGGTGCCGATCCCGGAGACCATTCGTTCGGCCCGTGGCGAGTTTGTCCTGGCCGGCCGATTACTCGGAACGAATAATACCCCGCTGAGCGTGAACCTCAACACGGCCCGTCCATCCGCCTCAGAGAGCGTTTCGGTACCGCAAAACGTTCTCCAGGCAGCCCAGAACGCCGGCACCAACAAGATCATGTACCGCAGGACCTTCTCGGCGCAAAATCTCCGGTCCGGCATCGGCGAAACCCGGGTCAATCTGCGGACCGCCGCCGCCGGCGAGCTGCGCATTACCAGGATGCGCGTCTTCTTCGAGCAGAACAACCGGCCGATGATCCTGGTCGAGCGCAACGAACGCGACCTGACCGGTGTCGTCGAGATCCATTACAACGGCTCCGGCACGTTCCAAGGATACTGGAAGGCCGATGAGCGGATCATTCAGCGCGTGCAGCAGAATCTTTTTTACGGCAAAGTGCTGACCCTGAAAACACCGACGGCCCCGCCCCTGCCCACCTATTCGGAAGGAGCACACCGGCTGCAATTCATTATCACCGAACCGGCAACCGCAGCCCAACGCATCGAATTTCCGGAGGCCATCTATCACGTCGAGGCCAAAAAAGCGGCAATCGTTGTGCCCATCACCGTGACATCACCGGAGGACGGGGCGGTTTTGAGCAAGAGCGGCGCTCTGTTCAGCTGGCACGACAATGGCCGAATCGAGACCTACCAACTAGACTTTTACCAGGAAGGAGAAACGGAGCCGTTTTTCTCGGCATACACGAAAAACGGGGAGTACCACCTGCTCGACCGGATCATCGATCTCAAGTTTGCTCCGGCGACCACGTATCGCTGGCAGGTCAGAGGATTCAACGGAGCCGGCGAGTTGGCGGCGGAAAGCCGGGAGCTGTCGTTCACGCTTGCCCCCGCAGCCGTCTTTGTCCCGGGACACGTTATTTTCCTCGTCGACGACAGCGCCGGCGGACGCGATCTGATCTCCACGATAACCGCCAGATACCAATTACTCATCACGGAACAGACCAATCTCGCCTCGATCAAGCGGATCATGGTGACCTGCTCGACCGATGGAGACGTGGCGGAGCTGGTCGAGCAGTTGCGGCAGGAAGACGGATTGAGGCTGGCCCAGCCCAATTTCATCTACCAGACGATGAATGAGCAGGACCCTCTCCGCTCGATGCAATCGATTCACCGACTCGTCGATCTCACGCCGATACAGGATCTGCCCGGCGGAAAATCGGTGCGAGTGGCGATTGTCGATACCGGGATCGATCTCGAACACCAGGACTTTGCGGGCCGGATCGGCAGTTCGCACAATATGATTACAACCTCGCCCTATCGGGGAGAGATCCATGGCACCGCCGTCGCCGGCATCATTGCCGGCGCCCGGAATGATTTCGGCATCATCGGTATCGCTCCGGAAGCGGAACTGATCGCACTGCGGGCCTGTGAGCAACGCTCTGTCAACAGCGCGATAGGTACCTGCCACTCAACGACCATCGCCAAAGCTCTCGATACTGCAATAGCCGAAGAGGCGGACATCGTCAATCTCAGTCTCGGCGCGTCGCAGCCGGATGACCTGGTAAGCGCCCTGATCAGCACCGCGAGTCGGGCCGGTCTGCGCCTGGTTGCTCCGGTCGGCAACGATCCGCGTGCTCTTGCCGCCTCTTTTCCGGCCACTCACCCCGACGTTGTCGCAGTGGCCGGCCTTGACGAAGCAAACAACCCGCTCCCCAACCGGATCGTGGCCGAACAGGCCGATGCCATCGCTCCGGCCAGCAACATTTTCACCACGGTACCAGGCAACAAGCACAATTTCCTCGACGGAACGTCCTTTTCGGCGGCAACGATCTCAGGGCTTCTTGCCCTCACCCGCCAGGCGCACCCGTCCGACACCACGCCTCCTTTCCCTCGTTTTGACGAGACGACCGCCTGGCAACAGCAGGTAACAACCTTTCTCGGACTGCCCTAAGATTTTACCCCCCACGGGCACATCCCGCCGCCTTCTGCTCACTTGCTAACTCGTGCACCACTCATACGCGTTGCGGAACATCTGCAGCCACGGGCTGACCGGCAGGGAGCGCATCTCGCCGGGCAGCCAATGCGCCTGCCAGGGGAGAAAAACCCGCTCCGGATGCGGCATGATGGCCAGGTGACGGCCATCCGGTGAACAGAGCCCGGCCAGTCCTGCCGGTGAGCCGTTCGGGTTGAACGGATAGCGCTCCGTCGGCCGGCCGTCGTCATCGACGTAGGCGAGCGGGGTGAGATTCTGCTCGACGAGTGTTGCCTGCAGATCCGGATCGGGAAAGATCAGTCGACCATCGCCGTGGTCGACATGGATGCCGAATACGAGATCTGCCATACCTTTGAGCATCAGGGCCGGACTGTTGTTGACCCGAACCGTTGTCCAGCGCGACTCGAAGCGGCCGGAGAGATTACGCACGAAACGTGGCTGGCGCTCCGGTTCAATACCGAGCCAGGGAACCCAGCCGATCAGGCCGAACAGCTGGCAGCCGTTACAAACGCCGAAGGTAAAGGTATCCGGGCGCTCGTAGAAGGCATCGAATTGCTGCTTGAGCCGGTCGTTGAATAAAATGGTGGCCGCCCACCCCTTGGCCGACTCCGGCACGTCGGCATAGGAGAAACCGCCCACCGCGGCCAGACCGTTAAAACCATCGAGACTGATCCGGCCGGCCAGCAAATCGGTCATGCAGACATCCCAGGGCTCGAATCCGGCGAGGTAGAAGGCGGAACTCATCTCTCGATCGGAATTCGACCCCTCATCACGCAGAATCGCCACTCGCGGCTTGTCTTTTCGGGCGAGCAGTTCGGGCGGTGCAGGTTCCGGCGTGAAACTGAGGTGATAGCGCGGTCCCGTGCGGCTATAGATGGCGTCTTTTTCCTGATCCGCGCAGGCCGGAGTGGTCTGCAGTCTCTCGAGCTGGTAACTGGTCTCCTCCCACCATTGCCGCACCTCTTCCATCGCTTCGTTCAGCACCTGTTCACCGTTATAGCTGACGGTGACCCGAGGCTTTGCCGTACTGCGACCGATGGGGTACACCGGCACGTCGACCAAGCCGAGCAGGGTGGTGATCTGGTCGACGTGATCGTCGGTGCATTCGACCACGTAGCCGAGTTCTTCGGCAAACAACGCGGCAATAGCCTCGGCCGACCCGTTTAATTCCAGATCCAGACCGCAGTTGCCGCTGAAGGCCATCTCCAGCACGGTGGCAATCAGACCGCCATCGGAGCGATCGTGACCGGCACTGACCAACCGCCGGGTAATCAGCTCCTGAATGGTCAAAAAAGCGCGGCGCAGCAGATCCGGGTCATCAAGGTCGGCGGCCTGGTCGCCGATCTGCCCATGCACCTGGGCCAGTGCCGACCCACCGAGACGGTAGCGACCGCCGGACAGGTCGATGAACAGCAACGGCGAACCGGGCTGTTTCAGATCGGGGGTGATCTTCCGGCGAATATCGGGTACTGCCGCGTAGAGAGAAATCACCAGTTCACGCGGCGATTTGACCATTTCTCCGTCGACCATGGTAGCCATGGACAAACTGTCCTTGCCGCCGTCAACGGCCACGCCAAGTTTGACCATCACATCTCGCATGGCCTGTACTGCTGCCCTCA
Organism: uncultured Desulfofustis sp.; assembly: GCA_964620665.1. GTDB lineage: Bacteria > Desulfobacterota > Desulfobulbia > Desulfobulbales > Desulfocapsaceae > Desulfofustis. The sequence continues at coordinate 11,612 of CAZUJZ010000027.1, forward strand.
GCGCTGCTCCTTCCCCGCTCAGTTTCGGGGCCCACATCCAGTTTGCCGAACACTTGACCTGTTCGAGATCCTCGATAACCACCGCCGCCAGGTTGGTCAGTGCCTCTCCGACCGCCAAACGCGCGCCGGCAGCCGGATCGACGAGCATCTTGATCGACTGTTCACCGATGGCCGTGGCGATACCGGTCACCCCAAAGTGACTCTGGGCCACCACCGCCGCATCGGCAACGGTGAGCTGCAACGGGCCGCAGCATTGCTGCTGGGCCACCAGACCGGTCACCGCCCGATCGACCTTGTTGACCAGAAACCGTTTAGACCCGACCGACAGCAGCCGCAGCACGTTGAACAGGGCATCACGGACACGGAGATCACCTGGCAGGACAAGCGGCGTGAGATCAGGGGTCAGCCGATGATCGACAAAAGTCTTTTGCGGGATGCTGCCGAGCAACGCGTCGAGCTGAATATCCACCGGCGTCGTGTCGTTGAGCGCATCATGGACCACGAAACGAAGATCGCCGGTCACCTCGCCGAGGACCTCGCAACCGACTTTCTCCCGCGCACAGATCGCCTGGAACTGCTTGATGGTCTCCGGCCTGATCAACAATCCGGCCCGTTCCTGATATTCGGCCACATAGATTTCCAAAACCGACATGGTCGGGTCACCGACCCGGATGTTGCGGATCTCGATGCGACCACCGGACTGCTCCACCAGCTCTTTTAATACGTTGGCCGGGCCGCCGGCTCCCTGGTCGTGAATTACCTCGATCAGGCTCTTGCCACCCATCTCGTTGCAGGCGCGGATCACCCGGTTCATCTTCTGCTCCATTTCGGCATCGCCGCGCTGTACCGCGTCGAAATCGAGTTCCGAAACGTTTTCGCCCTGCAGCATGCTCGATGCGGCGCCGCCGCCAAAGCCGACCCGGTAGGCCGGGCCACCGATCTGCACGATGAGCATGCCCTGCTCCGGCCGTTTCTTGTCGGTCAGGCGGGCATCGATCTGGCCAATACCACCGGTGAACATGATCGGCTTGAGAAAGGCCCACCGCTCGCCATTTGCCAGACGCAGGTCAAAAGACCGGGTAAATCCTTGAATAACCGGCTCACCGAACTTGTTGCCGTAATCGGAAGCGCCGTTGCTCGCCTCGATCTCGATGGCCAATGGCGTAGCCAGGTTGCCGGGTTGATTTCTTTCCTGCTCCCAGGGCAGGGAATAGCCGGGGATATGCAGATTGCCCACGCAATATGCGGCGGTACCGGCAACGACGAAAGCACCGCGGCCGGTTCCCTGCACGTCACGGATACGACCACCGGTGCCGGTTTCGGCACCGGGAAACGGGGCTACTCCGGTCGGGAAATTATGTGTTTCAGCGGTCAGTAACGGGTGATAGCAGCTCTTCGCCTTGACCAGTGGTGAAGGCTCCCCGGGCGCTGCCGGGATGAGCGTTTCAATGTCGTAGCCCTGGAGCGCGCTCGAATTGTCCTTGAAGGCAATAACCGATCCTTCAGGATGGGCCTTCAGCGTATCGGCCACCAATTCCATCAGGGTCCCGTGCTGCTCCTGCCCGTCGATCACCTGACGCCCCCGGAAGAACCCGTGCCGAGAATGTTCGGAGTTGGCGTTGTTGAGATCCATGATTTCCACAATGGTCGGGTTACGCCCTTGTTTATTGACAAAGTAGTCGTGGTAAAGATTGCGGTCCCATTCATCCATGGAAATACCGGGAATGCCGAGCAGGCCGTCCGGCCCCTTGCTTTTCAGATCCACTTCGTAGACCGGCTCCGGCTCGATTCCGGTTTCGAAACTGCTGAGCGGTTCGAGATAGCGGCATTCGGTCATACGGTCATGATGCGCAGCGACAAAGACCTCCAGATCTATCTGCTCCGGCACGAGGTAGCGGCGTGAACGTTCCAGCCGGCTGACCAGGTCAAGTCCGGTCACCTGACAGATGGAGACCATATTTGACGACCAGGCCGTTGCAAAATTGAGCCGCGGACCGACCTCCACCACCCGCTCTCCCTGCAGTTGCGAAGTATCGCTGACGGTCTCAGCCTGAAATCCATCGGCGATGATCAGCCGCAGGCAATCGAGCTCACCCGCGGTCAACGAGCGGGAGGATTCGATATTGAAACAATATTCGGTTGCCTCGTCGATCAGACGAAACAGATGCTGTATGTGTGACTCCATTGATCGTCCTCTTGCTTTGAACATAGCGGGAAGAAAGAAGAAAAGCCGGAAGGCAAACGCCACCGGTTCAGGCCTGCGATACCCTCTCGTAACCTGCGGCAAGACTAGCATTAATCAGGAAAAATGTCCGCAGAAATCACCTTCGGCCGACCCGATCGACGACCACGGAACCCTTTTGCAACCGAGCTCTGTTCAGCGCTGCCCAGGGGGGCCGGAAACAACCCCGGCGACGGAGATACTGAACCGACCGACAGCTGTCCGAACGATAGTGAAAAGCGAGAAGACGGTGTTTCAAGCGAAGCCGGGAACGATCCCGCTCCCGGCTTCGCTACCTACCCGAGGCAATGGGGGCAGCGGACACTTTGATAACCCGCGGCATTGTCCTGCGGGGCGAGCACGATCTGCCAGACCTGGATGTACCGGGCCCGGAAACCGCCGGCAATGGAGAGCAGGTAATAGCGCCACATCCGGTAAAAATGCTCGTCGTACTTTTGCGCAAGCCGCTCCCAATTGTTTTCAAAATTGTTATACCAGGAAAGGACCGTCTTTTCATAATCGACCCCGAGGTTCTGCCAGTCTTCCATGATAAACCTGGATTCGATAGCCCTGCCGATCTGTCTGATCGAAGGCAACATGCCGTTGGGGAAGATATATTTGTCGAACCAAGGGTCGCAGGTATGGACCGTCTTGTTCGAGCCGATGGTGTGCAGCAGAAACAGTCCGCCCGGCCGCAGTGATCGTTCGGCAACATCCATGAAGGTCCGATAATTCTTATAACCGACATGCTCGAACATACCCACCGAAGCGATGGCATCAAAGTCTTCGTCAAGATCGCGGTAATCCTGGAACCGGATGTCCACCGGCAATCCCTCGCAACGGCGGCTGGCAAACTGCACCTGCTCCTCCGACACGGTCAATCCGACCACTTCGACACCATAATGACGTGCCGCATAAAGGGCCAGACTCCCCCAGCCACAGCCGATATCGAGCAATCGCATGCCGGGCTGCAGGTTGAGTTTGCGACAGATCAGGTCGAGCTTCGCCTCCTGCGCCTGATCGAGCGTTTCCGCATCGCGCCAGTAACCGCAGCTGTAGGTCATGTGATCGTCGAGCATCAGTTCGAACAGATCGTTGCCCGCATCATAGTGGCGCTCACCGATTTGAAAGGCCCGTCGCCTGCTTTGCCGGTTGAGCAGCAAGGCCCTAGCCTTCGTGAACATTTCCGGAATCTTCCGGCAATAGCTGCGATCAAGCCCCTGCTGCAGCAGCCGGAAAAAAAACTGGTTCAAGGCCTGGCACTCCCACCAACCACGCATGTAGGATTCGCCGAGGCCCAGGGATCCCCCGGCAAATACTGTCTCGAAGAAACGCGGATCGCGCACCTTGACATCCCACGGACGTTCGCCGTTGATGACAATATCGGCCTGCTGCAACATTCTGCCCAGATAACTCTCGGCCACCTGACGAAATATCGTTTTCATAAGCGCCTCGTCTTCGTGACAGGTTGTCTCATCAGCGGGAGCTGCAGCCGGGAAGAGGTACGCAGTGCACGGAGCATTCCCGCACTCTTGTCAACAGGGCACGCGATCCGGAGGGATCAACAGGAACGGAGGGTCATGATGCCGACCGCGGTGATAACGGAGGACGCAACAGGAGGAGGTGCAGACGAAGCGGAATTCAGCGTTTGCCACGAAATTCCGCCGCACCGGCTCTCCCGCAGCGGGGCCACCGGCACACACAGGCCAGCACGTAAAGACACCCGTTCCGGCCCTGAAAATCGTTCTGCTGTAAGCTGTGTAAGCTGTGTAAGCTGTATATCTTTAGCCTATCCTATTTCTTGGTCTGAAACAAATCATTTCAAACATCCCTGCCGGAATCGGGAACCGTTCGGGGAATTCGGGGTCCGGCAGCTTGCTATCCATCACGCACGTGTTATGATTGCGGAAAAATCATGCTTCTTGCTGCGAGGCTTCTTATGGCAAACACCTCTGATCAACACCGGCCGGCCACCATCAAGGTGATCGACACCCATTATATCCGTCGGAACCTGGCCGCCAGTCATCTGCTGATCGAACAGGGCGAGGCGCTGTTCATCGATACCGGCCCGGCCCGGGCGATCGATTATCTGCTCGACGCACTGGCTGAAGAACACCTGACGCCGGCCGATGTTCGTTACATCATCCTGACCCATATCCACCTTGACCATGCCGGCGGCGCCGGGGAGTTGATGCGCCGGTGTCCTCGAGCCACCCTGCTGGTTCATCCGCGGGGCGCTTCGCACATGATCGACCCGGAGAAACTGATCACCGCCTCGATCGATATCTACGGAGCGGAACTGTTCGACAAGCTCTATGGAACCATAACCCCCATCGATAAAGACCGGGTCGTTGCCGTCGAAGACGGATATGTCTTACCGTTTCACTGTCGCACGCTGCATTTCTTCGACACCCCCGGTCATGCCCGCCACCACCTGAGTATCTGGGACAAGACCGGCAACGGGATCTTTACCGGAGACACCCTCGGGCTGGCCCTGCCGGAACTGCAGCTGCCGGGAAAACCACCGTTTCTCATCCCGACCACCAGTCCGGCGGCTTTTGATCCCGAGGTGCTGGAGCATTCCATCAAACGGTTGATGTCACTTCGACCGGCCACCTTCTACCTGACCCATTTCGGACCGGTGGTGGCCGATTCGCGCTCTGTCGCCCGACTGATCGAGCTGATTCGCCATCACGCCTCCCTGGGTCGGCAACCACATCAGCCCGAACCGTCACACCTGAAAGCGCCACTGCGTGATCTGCTCATGACCGCGTATCTGGACTATTGCCGGGAATATGACGGAAAACCGGTGACACCGGACACGTTTGACCAGCTCCTGGCCGGCGACATCGAACTCAATGCCCAGGGCATCGCCATCTGGAGGGGACGCTCTTAACTTATTAACTTTGTTTTTCGCCGTTGACCATGCACTCACGCAGGTCTCTCCGCACGTTCCCGGCAACAGAGACCATCGGCTTGCCTTAAATAGAATAGTTCTCCATCTCCGTGCGTTGCGGCACACTGACTATAACAGGGTGATTCTTATAAACCTGAAATCTCCCGGTCCTTCGGCCAGCTCACCTGCCAGCCAAGGGCCAGGCGCGTCTGCTCACCTGCTGCCAGCGGTATCTGCCAACGCAAAAGCCCCTTGACATCATCGACATCTTGCTCATAACCTTTCGTTGTCTGATCTTCCAGAATCTTGACTTCGATATCATCATGTCGGGGTACCGGCATTGTTTCCAGAACCATAATATCGACCGCAGCAGTGCCTTGATTCATGATCACGGTTGCAACCCGCCGTTCCCGTTGATTGTCGCGTGACAGCAGAGTCGGATCACTACGCAAGTCTTTCAGGACATTGCGCGTTACGGCTATCCGGTCATCAACACCAAAGCCGATATCCTGGACCTGACCGGGCCGTAGCAAAGGCAATTCGAGTTGGCCGACATAAGCGCCGTCACGAAAGAGACTGGCCTGACCCGGCAACAGTATGGCCTCCCCTGCCAACGTTGCGTGACTGACGACAAAAGCCTCGTTGCTGACCTGTGGTTTGATCTGGATCTGCAGTCGATTGTCGGTTGAAAAACTGCCGCACATCAATGTGCTCTCGGTACCATCGGAGACGACACTGACCTGTCCGGGGATAGCATATTCGGTTACAAATCCGTCGGTTTGCATTTCCGAACCGGCGAACTCGGCCTCTTCCAGATTGGCGCTTCCTGCTCCGGAGAGCGCATCGGCCGCCATTTTCAGGCTCTTTTGGGGCGCTGCCAACCGGGTTATCTCTCTCTTCTCCGCCCGCTCACGCCTGCCGGGTTCGTACAGATCAACCCAGAGCGGTTTTAAGTCAGGCATGCTTGCACCACGATGCGGCTGTGCGGTCGATAATACCAACCGAATCGCGTGCCAATCTTCACCTGAATTCTGTCGCACGGCGCCGTACTGAATGAGAGACAACTCCCCGGTTTTGGTATCGAGTCTGGCATCATACAGCGGCCGCCAAGAAACACCGGGAAGCTGATATCGAAGATGAACCGTCAAACGGGTTGGTTGGTCCGCTGCCAGCGGTACCTGCACCGCGTAGGTATTGCGTCGACCGGTATGCAGTTGCGATAGTTCCGTCTCCAGTGACTTTACCGTTCGGTCAAGGTCCCGAATAGCGATTTGATGAGCAAGATCAGCCTTGAGGAGAGTCTGCATGGAACTGCCGATGGCCAGCGCGGCCTGGCTCCACTCCTCGGGAGCGAGCCGAAGTTCGGCTATTTCCTCGCTTATCCGGTTTCCGGCCTGATCGCCAAGATGCTCGAGAAATTGTCGTTGCGCGGACAGTCCCTGACGCTCCGCCTCAATCTCCCTGCGTTGATCTTTGAGACGCTCGATCCGGGCAACCAGCTCCTGTTCCTTGGGCGCGACGAGTTCTGCCTGGGACTCCAATCGATGCATCAGCGCCCCGAACGTGACCGTGCCGGCAGCTTGTCCCTCAATCCGCAAAGAATCGGTCAGCAGATGTGCAGGCAATCCGTGGAACACAATGACACTCGATCCGGCCGGCAGGTCAACAACGGCCTCCCTGGTCACCGTTGCCCGATTCGGATAGACCGTCGCTGCAACAATCCTGCTGTCAACTTCGATTTCATCGGCCCGCGCTCCCGCAGCAACAACAAGAAAAACAAGAAGGGACGCTCTTAACTTTTTAATTTTCAAGTATCGAATAACCCATTTCATTGGCAATGCGCTCCCCACGTTCCACCGATTTACTGACGGCTACGGTTGAGATTCCCAAACGCCTGGCCATTGCAGTCATGCTCTCGCCCAACTCCCGCACCGCCCAAAAACACAATAAGCTACGGGCGATAACCAGCCGTCTGTATTTTCCCGGTTGCCAGACCTCCTGCACATCCATGTTCAGTATGTGAGCGATACGTTCGGCAATAACATCGACATCGACTCCGCCGGCCTGTAGCGCATAACGGCGATTCAAGACCTCTGTGTCCCTGTCAAGGGCTTTGGCAATAAAGTCACTATCACCCAGGATGCGTTCACCGCTTCTGGAATTGACGGCAACATCTTGACCGCGCTCTATTGCCATCCACCCCCGCAAATCGCGAATCAACCCATCACTGGTCAAGTCTTCCCGTCGCTCTTCATCGATTCCTTCGGCAACAAAGGAGTGATATGCGTTTCGGGCCTGTTTTTTCTTAGTGCCAAAATATGTCAGGACCATTCCCGTTTCCTGCCACAAGAGTTCATGCTTTCCCATAAGAACGCCATGGCCTGAAAAGGGATAACGAGCCAATTGCTTCAGACTTTTGACACGATGTGCCCGTAATGGATTCAAATGAATATAGCGGACCAACTCCAGCAAGTAGGGATCTTCCTGACAGAGAATAGATCTGTAACGATTCTGAAACAAATGCCCGCAGCGACCGTGACGGCGATTAAAATACGTAGCATGTCCGGTCAGCAGCCGGCTCATTACAGAGGAAATCGGTTTGTTCCCGGTACGGAGCAGCAAATGAAAATGATTGGGCAGCAACGCCCAGGCAAAACATCTCGTATCACTTTGCGTGAGAATTGTACCCAGGCGCTCAATAAAATTGTAGTGGTCTTGATCGTCAGCAAAAATGGTGCGACGTTCAATACCTCGGCCAATTATATGATGCAGCGCTCCGGGGAAATCTATGCGTGACTGACGAGGCATGCATCATGCTACCTGACCCCTTTTCCCTCGTCAACGGAATATAGCGTGTCCTCGACGACTCTGATTGCTGCTCTGAAAACTTCGAATTGAAATTCAAAATCGAAGCGAACAGGAACGCTTTTTCGAGCATATCGTTGGCACAGAGAGCCACTGGAAACCTTTTTCTAAGAAGCCCTATCTGAAAGTTGACAATGCTCGGATCTGGTACTAGGTGTTTAATCTGAAATAATCGTAACGATGCAGACAACTGAAACAATCAGCGGAGCTTGTTCCATGGAACATGGAACAAGGAGTTGTGTGCGTCGGCATGATCAATAATGACTACCCGGGAGGATCATATGGAATACACCACTATCCCGCATACAAATCTTAAAGTGAGTCGGGTGGCTCTGGGAACATGGGCCATCGGAGGATGGATGTGGGGCGGATCTGATGAAAAAGAGTCAATCCGGACCATTCATGCCGCTCTCGACAAGGGGGTGAATCTTGTTGATACAGCGCCCGTATACGGTTTCGGTCGCTCTGAGGAAATTGTCGGTAAAGCGCTGGCTCAATACGACCAACGGGACACGATTCTGATTTCTACTAAAGTCGGCCTCGAGTGGAACGAACAAGGACGGGTTTGGCGCAATGCAACTCCTGATCGTATCAATAAAGAAATCGACGACTCGCTTCGTCGACTCGGGGTCGATCGGATAGACATTTACTTTGTGCATTGGCCTGACCCGCTGGTTCCCTTTGAGGAGACAGCGGAGGCAATGAACAAGCTGCTCATGCAGGGAAAAATCGGCGCCATCGGTGTTTCAAATTTTTCGCCGGAACAAATGGATGCTTTTCGAACCGAATCACCGCTTCATCTATGCCAGCCACCGTACAATATCTTCGAACAAGAGATTGATGATGAGATCAAACCGTACTGCCAGGCCAACAAGATCGCGTTGATGACCTATGGAGCCCTGTGTCGCGGTCTTTTAAGCGGCTCGATGCATCGTCAGCGTGAATTTCAGGGTGACGATCTGCGCAAGAAAGATCCGAAATTTCAGCAACCGCGCTTTGATCAGTACCTTGCCGCCGTAGATAAGTTCAAGGCGCTTGCCGCCGAAAAAGACAAGGACCTCCTGCCGCTGGCTGTTCGCTGGGTCTTGGACCAAGGTGTGGAAATCGCGCTCTGGGGCGGACGGAGACCAGAGCAGATGGACCCCCTGGCCGATGTTTTCGGCTGGAACCTTGATCAGGCTGCCTTGCAACGCGTGCAGCAGATTTTGACCGAGACGATCAAGGATCCGATCGGCCCGGAATTCATGGCGCCACCGACTCGCCGCAAGGCATGATCTGATCCACGCCGAAAAGCTACGCTTGGTGCATCAGCTCCCTCTGGCAAAGATAATTCCCGTGGAGGACAGCGAATGCTCGAACAACAGATTATTGATCGAGCCATCGGCAACGGTGCACATCTGGCCGGTCTTGCCGATATGGCGGACCTCAGATCGTCTCCATCCCATTGTATCTACCCTGAAATGGGGAGTCACACCGGTATCGACGGCAGAGTAGACGCCGCTACACCTCCGGACCGGAACCCGCTCAGTTGTCTGGAGTCACAGG
>CAZUJZ010000028.1:0-20835 GCA_964620665.1 uncultured Desulfofustis sp.
CGAAAGAGTATTACGAGCCCGCCGATCTGCACAAGGATCTGTAGGAGCCCGCCCTTTTTTTTCCCTCGAACATCGTCGCGTGCCTGCGCAGAGCGCGGCGTTGTCCGTTGCGTGCGCGACGCACCCCATGCTCTCCGGACAACACGCCTGCACCATCTCAACGTTTGTCATTTGCCATCGCCGATGGTAGAGTGCATCGATCGCAACGCGGCTGCAGCCCCCGCAACGACATGATCCGTCGTAACGCCGGCACAGGGTTGCAGATATCCCGGCACTCCTTTTTGGGTTACGATGAAAGCACCGCTCTTTAAAAAAGAAATTCATGCCCGCCTGTTGCGCAGAATCACCGCAACCTGTCTGCTGGCCATACTGCTCACCATCGCGGCCCTGCTTTATCTCGAATATCACCGTTTAGCCGACGGCATGCTGCGCGATGCCGAACGCCAAAGCGGCCTGTTCGCCGGCGTCATCGCCCTGATCGACAAACCCCCTGAGGCGCTGTCGCCCGACATGACCGAGCGCCTTCTGCGCGATGCCATGGAGCAGAGCTCATTCATTCAGGTCACAGTGACCACGGCCGACCGGCGAACAATATTCAGCGCCGAACGAGAAGACGGCGCCGCCCGGGCCGCAGCGTTCGCGGCAACAGGTCCGTTATCGGCCGCTGCCGGCGCCGCTGCCGGCCGACTGCATTTTTCCGACAAACGATTTTACCAGCACGTCCTCATTGCGCTGCGCGATACCCGAAGCCGCCGGGTCATCGGTTATCTCGACGGCATCTACCGATTATCCCTTGACGATACCACCGCGACCCTGCGCTGGTTCGGCTTGACCGCCGCTTTGATGTGCGCTGCTCTGTTGATCTGCGGCCTCCTGTTCTATCCGGCCATGCTCCTGCTGCAGCGCCAATTGATCGCCAGCAGCGGCGAAGCAAACCGGGCCGCCGGGCTCCTGCTGAAAAAACTGGCCAAGACGCTGGCCATAGCAGATGCCACCACCAGCGCCTACCATCAACACCGGCTGGCGGTATATGCAACGACCATGGCCAAACAGCAGGGATTGCCGCGAACCACGATCCGCGGCCTGATCCAGGCAGCTTTTCTGTACGGACTGGACCGACAGGGGCTGCCTGACGGGGCAATAGGCAAGCGGGAAGAACCGGGGCGCAGAGGCAGCAAACAGTTGGTGGCAGCGCACAAACAGCTGCTCAAAGAGATCAAGCGATATCACTGGTTCCGGGAAGCGGAACCGATCGTGCGTAGCTGCCACGAGCACTATGACGGCACCGGCTATCCGGCCGGCTTGTCCGGCCAGGCAATTCCGATCGGCGCCAGGATTCTGGCCATTGCCGAGCATTTTGATACGCTGACTGTCCCCGGACCGGCCCGCGATCCGCTGGACCTGGCAACCGCGCTGCGTTCCATCGAACAAGAGTCCGGCTTGCGCTTCGATCCGGTACTCGTCTCCGCCTTTGTGACCATGGCTCCGAGCCTGTTTTCCGAATTGACCACGCTGGACGAAGCCCACTTGGATCGCCGGGTCGACGGGGTGATCAAAGGCTACCTGCCCTTCTGATCGACCGGCCGCCCCGTGCCGGCAACGGGACATGGTTAGAGTCTGACAATCTCGTCCCCGGTAACGACGGTGCCGCCGACCAGCACCTTGGCAAAAATCCCTTCTCGCGGCATAATACAGTCACCGGTCGCCTTTTTGATGGCGCAGCCGCTGTTGTGGCACTCCTTGCCGATCTGGGTGATTTCCACTTCCACCGACTCGCCGATACGCAGTCTGCCCCCGATCGGCAGGGTCGCCAGATCGAGGCCGCGGGTGATGATGTTTTCGGCAAAGGCGCCGTGCGCCAGATCCGGCAGCAGCTCTTTGACCCGATCAATACTCTCGCCGGCCAGCAAAGACACCTGGCGATGCCAGGTGCCGGCGTGGGCATCGTCTTCCATCCCCCAGCCCTGCGTGAAGACCGCCCGTTGAACCGCCGTCTTGACCGCACCTTTCCGCTCGCTGATACACAGTGCTTCTACCCGGGCCATGATGATCTCCTTAAAACAGAAAAACCTCGATCAGACCGTCCGCTTCAAGCACCTCTCCCGGCTCCAGAACAATATAGCCGTCGGCATGGACAATCGAACTGAGCATATGCGAGCCCTGCCGTGCCATTTCCCGGATAACCGCCAGTTCATTGGGATGTTCCTCGACGGTGACGCGGATGAAATTGGTTCGTTTGCCGGTGTTGACCACTCGTTGTGGAGAACGCGCGGTCAGCGTCCGGCTCACCGACGACGTCCCCTGCAACGTGGCCAGCACCGGCCGCACATAGTTGCTGAAACACATAAAAGCCGACACCGGGTTACCCGGCAGCCCAAAGAGCAGGGTATCGCCTCGGCGACACACAAACAGCGGTTTGCCCGGCTTTTGACTGATCTTCCAGAACAACTCGGTAAACCCAGCGGCCAGGGCGCCCTCTTTGACGTGATCGTGCTGACCAACGGACACCCCGCCGGAACAGAGAATGACGGCATCTTCGGCGGCAACCGCCTGGTCAATCGCGGTGGTGGTTACCTCAAGGCTGTCGCTGACCCGCACGACTGAACGCAGGATTGCCCCGGCGTCCCTGACGGCACTGGCCAGCATGATGGAATTGGAATCCCTGATCTGATGGGGCTTGATCTGCTGATCATCGGGACGGGCCAGTTCGGTGCCGGTGACGAGCAGCGACACCCGCGGCTGGACGTGGACCGGCACCAGGCAGATGCCAAATGCGGCAAGCAGCGCCAATTCGCGGGCTTCAAGACGGGTTCCTCTGGCGAGCAACAGGTCGCCGGCATGAAACTCTTCACCCTGGCGACGCACATCCTGCCCCGGAGTATGAACAGTCAGAATCTCGACACAATCGCCCGCTTCTCTGGTATCCTCCTGACGAACAACGGTATCGGCGCCGTCCGGCAACACCGCACCGGTACTGATCCTGGCCGCCGATCCGGCCCGCAACCGGCCTGCAAACGGTACCCCGGCCTGGCTCTCGCCGATCAGCTCCAGGACAACGGGACGCTCCCGGGTCGCGCCGGCACAATCACCCCAGCGAACTGCAAAGCCGTCCATCGCAGAACTGGTAAAGCGCGGCGACGGCTCGGGGGCGATCTGGTCCTCATATAAATAACAGCCGTAGGCAGCCTCAAGCGATACCACGTCCCGACCTGGTGGCGGAATGTTGTCCTGCAGGATCCGCAATGCCTCCTGAACGGAAATCATCACCCCACCCCCTAACCGCCGATGGTCGCCATGGACGGTTCGTCGTGGCTTCCCTGGTTTTTTTCGGTTTCGTGACCGTTGGCACAACGGTGACCGACACAGCTCCTGATAGCCGCGGCAATGGCGCCATCCGAGGCACCGGAGCGAAGCCGTTCCCGGAGATCCAGCACACCGTCGTCATAAAGGCAGGTCTTCAACCTCCCGGGCGGGGTGATGCGTATCTTATTGCAGGTTGCGCAGAACTGCCGGGAATGCCCCTCGATAATACCGATGCTGCCGGCAAAGCCGGGCAGGCTGAAGCGCCGCGCGGTGGCGATCTCCGCCTGCCGGATTTCCGAGAGTCCGGGAAACAGCCGCTGCAGGCGGTCGTTCAGGGCCGATCCGGCCGGCCGGAAAGCACTGCCGGAAAACGGCATCTTTTCGATAAATCTCAAGTCCAATCGGTTGCTGCGGGCAAGATCGCCTAAAGCGACGATCTCCGCATCACTGGTATCCTCGTCAACGACACTGTTGATCTTGAGTTTGATGCCATGGGCCAGGGCGCCGCGGAACGTAGCCAGTACCTGGTCAAGTCGGTCGCGGCGTGTTATCGCCAAAAAGCGGGCACGATCGAGGGTGTCAAGGCTCAGGTTGATACCGTCGATACCGATCTCTCGCAGCCGTGGCAGGTAGGCCGCCGTTTCGACGCCGTTGGTCGTCACGTGGACCCGTATCCCCGCATGCCGCCGTTTCAGCCGTTCCAAAAAATCGATGCAGCCCCGCCGGACAAAGGGCTCTCCGCCGGTCACCCGAACCTTGGTGATGCCCATGGACAGACCGATCGCCACCAATCGTTCAAGCTCTTCATAGCTCAGGGTCTGATCGTGGGCAATCGGCGCCACCCCCTGCTCCGGCATGCAGTAGCGACAGCGCAGATTGCAACGATCGGTAATGGCCAGTCGCAGGTAGGTGATCAACCGACCATGGTTGTCAATCAAGGGGGGTGCGGCAGTCGTCGAGGCGATGCCACCGTTGGTGAGGTGATCAATACGCATACTCACTCCTTTTCAAGTTCGGAAGGCAAGGCAGTTTCCCGCCCAACCCTTGCGGCCTCAGATCATATCCGACAACGCGTCGAACGTAGACCTTTCGGCTCGGAGTTATGTGGTTGTCAGACAACGTCGTATAATATTGTCATTGTTGGGCCGCTCTTTCAAGTCTTTTTTTGTCCGTCCGGACCTGAAATATCGCGCTGTTTTTGCCGTACCGAACCGGCTGACAGCCAATCGCGCAGTTCTGTTCGCCCCGGCACCCGGCCGACCGACATGAGCACGCCATCAACGAGAACGGCGGGAGGAACGTAGGCCCCACGGGCAATCATCTGCTCGAAATCGGTGTGTGTTTCTACGACAGCAGAGACCCCGCTTTCGACAACGACAGCGGCAACCCGATGCAACACGTCACGACAGAGGGTATCCTCCAGCCCCAGGACGGTGATCGTTATCACCGTCCTGCCCCTTTGAGCGGGCGAAGCGTCGCCGGCGACTGGCCGTCGTGGTGCCGATCGGCACCACGAACCGCCTCGAGCAGATAAAAGACGTGGAGCACATACGGAATCCGGAGACGATAGTATACCTGCTTGCCGCGTTTGTCATCGGCCACGATGCCGCTCTCCCGCAACACATTGAGGTGTTTGGAAACCGTTGACATATCATGCCCGACCACGTCGGTCAGGTCCTGAACGCACCGCTCCCCACCCGACAACGCCTCGATGAGCATCAACCGGGACGGATGGGCCAGAACCTTGAGCAAATCGGCCCAGGCGACGAAGTCATGCCGCTCTGCCGCCCGCTGCAGAAATACCAATTCTTCCGAACCCATGTTCTCTCCTTTTCTCCCCCGGCCGGCCATCCGGACCCACCATGGGACCTACGGCTATACATCGCGACTGCCGGACAACACCGAAGAAGCGACCGCCTTGTCAATGGCGGTCGCAATGTCATTGATCGGACCCAGTTTCTTCAACACCGCGACCGGTTCAAGCTGCCGCACCTGGTCATAAAACTTTCTGTCGTCATAACCACTGTAGACGATGATCGGAATGTTGTATCGCCTCTTGATCTGCTGCGCCGCTTCAATACCGCTGAGTTCGCCGGCCAGCGTAACATCCATCAGGATCACGTCAAACGATTCGCGGCCGGCACGGCGCACGGCCTCTTCACCGGTGGTAACCACACCGTCCACCCGATAGCCCTGGGCCTGCAGTTTCCTGACGATCATCAGGCCGATCAGTACTTCATCCTCGACAACCATTACTTTTATCGGCTGTTGCTTCATATCCGCGTATTCCTGCGTGGTTCGGAGAACGTGATTTCATAGCGGGTGCCACGGGTCCGGTCAACGCTGATCGTCCCGGCCAGCTGGACCATCACCAGAGAGGCGATGATCTGCAGGCCGAACGAGCCGCTGAGCATCACATCGATCCCATCGTCCAGTCCGATCCCATTATCTTCAATGATCAGTGTAGAGACCCCGCTCGGATCCTGCCGCAAATGAATGGCAACAACCCCGGAGCGCTCATCGGGAAAGGCGTGCTTCAGGGAATTGGTGACAATTTCATTGACGACCAGTCCGAGCGGTACCGCATAATCGATATTGAGCACCATCGATTCGATATCGACTCGCAGCTCGATACGATCGTCACTGACCATGTTGGTGACCAAGGCCTGGCTGATCTCCCTGACATAGGACCCCATATCGATCTCGGACAAGTTTTGCGACTGGTAAAGCTTTTCATGGACCAGGGCCATTGCCCGAATCCGGTCCTCCATTTCCCGGAAGACCGCTCTGACCTGTTCATCCTCCACTTCCATGGTCTGCAGGTTGAGCATGGAAATGATCACCAGCATATTGTTCTTGGTACGGTGATAGATCTCTCTGAGCAGGATTTCCTTTTCTTCCAATGATTTCTGTAATTGATGGTCCTGCAGGCGCAAACGCTCTTCATGCTGTCTCAGGTCGCTGACGTCGATGATCGTCCCGACGAGAACCTGCTTGCCCCGCCAGGAGGCTCTTTTCGCCCAGATTTCACTGTGGAATATCGACCCGTCAGAGCGCACGCATCTGACGTTTGACGGCAGCATGTCGGCATCGTCGGCCAATTGCTGCAGGTGTTTAACGGCAATCGCCCGGTCCTGTGCCTGCACCACCAGCAGCGGATCGGTGCCGATCAGATGCTCGCGCTCGGTGCGAAAGAGTTGGGCAAACGATGAATTGACATGGGTGAACAGCCCGTCACTGACGATGAAGATCCCCGCCTTCGAGGCCTCCATCGTGTCGTAATACTGCTGCCGGCTCAGGCGCAGCGCCTCGTCAACGATCTGCCGTCGTTCCGCTTCCTTTCTCAGCAGTTCAACGGTTTCCTCCAACTCGCTGCGCTTGTCGAGCAACTCCCGGGTGCGATTGGCGACCATCCGCTCCAACTCTTCAGCATAACGAGCCTGAGACTGCTGGGCGATCTGCAACTGTTCCACCATCGCGTTAAACGATGCGGCCAGAACGCCGGCCTCATCGGTCGTCATCACCGGGCAGCGTACCGTCAGATCGCCTTCGGTGACCCGGCGGGTGGCCGTGGCCAGTGTCCGCAGCGGGGTGACCAGATGGCGCACGGCCAGAAAGATGACGGCAACGGAGATCAGGATCACCACCAGGGACAAGATCGTGCCCCTCAGTTCGATCCGTCTGATCGTTTCGGCAAGCGCCAGCTGGCTTTTTTCGACGGCCGCCAGGATGTCATCCTCCCTGACGACCACACCGTATACCCACCCGAGACCGGACATTCTGCTCGCCGCCAGATAATAGCGCTGATCACCGTCGCGCAGCTCATACAGCCCCTGTTCGCGATCCCGCATGGCCTTGGCCAGATCCCGGATGCGAGAGTCGGTCGAATCGTAGAGTGAAAGATTCAGTCGATCGGCGGAATTGCGAAACCGCTCGCGGTCTACACGCAGACCGAAAAACGGATAATAGTCTTCGGCTAGCGCGATCACCCCGCCGCCTCGGTCGATCAAAAAAGAAAACAGGATAGGATCGATATGACCACCCTCACCGGCGGCAAGAATCTCTTCGACCACGGTGCGCAGCGGCACGTCGATGCCGGTAATACCGCGAAATTCACCCGTCGCGTCATGAATCGGTGCGCTCGCCGTCAGCATCAAGCCATCGACAACATCATCTTGATAGATCCCCGTCCAGCGAACCCGGCGATCGGTCCGCCCGGAACCGCTGAAGATGGTCACGGGTTCCCCGTCGCGCAAATCGAATTGCGCAGCAGGCGGCAACGACCGCGCCGCCTCGCGACTTCTGGTTTCTTCCGTACAATACTGGCCGATACCGGTGACGGTGATAATGTGACTGGCGAGCACTTCCGGATTTTCGGCAAGGACGCGCTCCAGCAACGGCGCCATATGGGTCAGGGCCCGCAGTTCTCGGACATTGTCAGCCTGCAAGTCCGGAGCGCCCCAGAACACGGAGACGACGGGGTCATCTACGTCATTGACCCAGTGCCCGTTTTCCGGCCGGCGCGAAAACCTGATATCGAACAGCGGCCGGCCGGCATAGTCGGCAAGATTGGTATAAACCAGCGATGCCTGGCTGGCCACGAGTCCGGCGCAGGACGCAACGCGATCGAAAAAGGCCTGATACCTGGTCGCCCGCTCCTGCGTGAACCCGGACAGAGACGACATCATCTGGGCCCTGATCTGTTTTTCGTTGATCGCCGATACCTCCTGGCCATAGGCGTTGATGATCTGCAGGGCGGTATAGGTCAGGGAAACAACCGAGACCACGATCACCACCGTCAACAGCACAAACAGCTTGAGTCCAAGATATGATTGAATTTTTCTGATCATCTTCAGAGTCTTATCGATCTTCCTGCTTGGCTGAAGGACGGTTACAGTTGTACCGCGATTTTCCCGTGGCTTCCACTACTATTCGTAGACGAGTTCGTGGCTTTTGTTTCGCTGCAGAGTGAAGTATAGTCCACGTCTGAACCTCTACGGCGACTGGCGGGCCACCGGTCGACCAACCAGGAGAACACGACGATGATCCCTGCCAAACTGCAGCGCCTCGAAGAAAAGATGCACACCTGGAGAATCGAAGCTGTGGCGCTCAATGCCGGAGCAAGTCTGACTTATTTGACCGGTCTGGATTTTCACCTGATGGAGCGGCCGGTGGTTCTGCTCCACCGGATCGGCGGCACACCGCTGCTCATCCTGCCGGAGTTGGAAGCCGCCAAACTCGATCATCTCGATTACCCGATCGATACCTGTTTTTATTCGGACATCCCGGATCGACAGCCGCAGGTGTTCAAGCAGGCCATCACGTCACTGCACCTTCTCGAGACGCGAATCGGGATCGAACCGGGACAGCTCCGTTTGCTCGAATACCAACTCCTGCGCACCGTTTTGCCGGAGTCGGCTTTCATCGACGGCTCTGGTGTCCTTTCCGCCTTGCGCAGCATCAAGGATGCCGAGGAGCTGACGTTGCTGGAAAAGGCGGTGGCGATTGCCGAACGCGCCTTGCAGGCGACCCTGCTCCAGGTCAGGATCGGCACCAGTGAATATGAGTTCGCCTCAGAACTGGTCATGCAACTCCTGCGCCATGGCTCGCAAACCAATCTGCCCTTTGCTCCCATCGTCGCCTCCGGCCCGAATGGGGCAAATCCCCATGCCCTGCCGGGAGAACGCCGGCTGACCCCCGGCGACCTGCTGGTTGTCGACTGGGGAGCCCGTTGGCACGGTTACGCTGCCGACCTCACCCGCACCTTTGGTGTCGGGCAGGTCGATCGACAGGAGCAGGAGATTCACGCCATCGTCCGACGAGCCAATCGTGCCGGCCGAACTGCCGGTCGTCCCGAATTCCCCTGTGCCATGATCGATGAAGCGGCCAGGACGGTCATCGAAAAAGCCGGTTATGGCGATCATTTCACCCATCGCACCGGCCATGGCATTGGCCTGGAATGCCACGAACCCCCTTACATCCATGCCGACAACCAGCAACTATTGCAACCCGGCATGACCTTCACCGTTGAGCCGGGCATTTATCTGCGCAATCAAAATGGGGTACGAATTGAAGATGATGTTGTGATTACCGACGGCGGATGCCGATCGCTCAGTTCGTTCTCCCGAGAATTGATTTATATTTCTTGACCACGTTATTCCTTCACCTCAGCCAATCGAGTGATTGGTGCTTGTCAAAAACTATCGGCTGTCTAGGAACTTCAGGATCTCGGCTGACACGTACAGAGTGCCGCACGGATAATCTGTCTTGCAAACTGATATTCCGAGGCTAAATTGTACTCGGTCAGCGAAGCATTTGAGCAGAAATAGTTCGTTCCCAAGAGACCAAAGAAGAGCTGGCCAATGCCGGATTGGGCTGATGATCGTCAGTCGTTTTTTCACTTTCCTCTTACGTATTGTTTTATTTTTTTGGGGAACTTTGAAAAATTGTCATTCCGCCCAACCTCATCGTTGCGCAATCAAATTTTATCCCCGGAATGTCATCTATGCCTGCGGCAAAATTTTCTTGCGCGCCTCGATCTTGAACGAAATTCAGAATCTTTCAAGCTCCCTTTTTTACCTTGTCTTCCTGCGTTTTCGATACACCGGCGAGATTTTCGTGCTCGTTTTTTATCTTTCCTGCGACAATTTTCCTCCACATTATTGTTTGGAATAGTGCTCATTTTTCTTATTGCCTCCGTGATAATCAATGAGTATAGTTGCTCCTGTTATTGAAACAATTCACCGCGCTTTAAGGTGATTGTTACGGCTGCGTGGAACAATTCGAATTTTCGTTCACGATCAAAACGAATGTGAAGCTGGACGAAAACTCCATTTTTCAAGGGAGCTTCATCCTTGTAACCAATACCCCAGGAGACATTATGGCCCGACAAACGCAATACGATCTTGATACACTGCGAACACTTGTTAATTCGGGAAAGTCAAAGGCTGAAATCATGGCCGAGATGAATATCAAAAATCATCCCACTTTCAACAATCTCATGCTGAAATTGATGGACACCGACAAAAAGTATTATCGGGTAAAAAGTACCCGGCGGACAAAGACGGTCAAAAATCCAGTCGTCAAAATCGGCAAAAGAAATACCCTGACCCTGTCGGCAAAAAATCTCGAAGGCAGTGGTTTTGGACCGGGAGACACGTTCACCGTTTCTTTCAGCAAAAAGAAAATTTCCCTGACACTGCAGGAAAAATAGCCCGCCGGCAGAAACAAGACGGGGCATGCCGGAACAGGGGGGCTCCATTTTCTCTTCGGTCCGCCCCCCTTCTGCTCAAAGGTTCCATTCGCCCGCGTCCCACCCGACAGGCGCCCCGCCCGACAGCGACGGGCGCGGATCGGCACATGGCATACACCTGCATCTTGAGCCAAGGCACTGCTCCACGCGACAGCAGCAAGGATCACCCGAGCGAGAGGGCATCTCCGCCTTGACCGGTCCAAGCCAACAAAAACTTCGCTCCCCACCAGGCATACTCTCGTCAACACACTCCTTGCAGACCCGGAGACCTCTCATTCGGATACCCTCCCGTTGCGCATCATGCAAAAATTCGAGGCAGGTGCAGAAAAAGCGTTTATAGTGTGCATATGAACAAGAAAAAAGACCCTGCTCCCATCGAGTGCACCGACATTATTCTGGAGTCTATCTCCGACGGTGTCTTTACCGTCGATCTTCACTGGCGAATCACTTCATTCAATCGAGCCGCCGAAGAGATTACCGGCATACCGCGCGAAGAAGCACTCGGCCGGTATTGCTGGGAAGTCTTCCGGTCCAATATGTGCGAAGGGAATTGCGCCCTGAGGCGTACCATGGAGGTCGGAAAGTCCTTTGTCAGCTCGTCTACTTCGATTATCACCGGCGACAAGAAACAGATACCGATCACCGTCAGCACATCGCTGCTCAAGGACGAACACGGCGATATTCTCGGTGGAGTAGAAGTTTTCCGTGATGTCAGCCTCGTCGAGGAACTCCGCAGCGACTTGAAAAGCTCTTTTCTGTTCAGTGACATGGTCAGCCGCTCGAGCGTCATGCAGGATCTGTTCGGCATTCTCGACCAAATCGCCCAAAGCGACAGTACGGTGCTGATCGAAGGAGAAACCGGTACCGGGAAAGAGTTGCTGGCTCGGGCCATTCATAACCTGTCGCGGCGCAAAGACCAGCCGTTTCTTGCCCTGAATTGCGGAGCGTTACCCGATAATTTGCTCGAGTCAGAGTTGTTCGGCTACAAGGCCGGAGCCTTTACCGACGCCCGGCACGACCGTCAAGGATTGTTCAGCGCCGCAGAGCAGGGCACCATCCTGCTCGACGAAATCGGCGACACCAGTGGTGCCTTCCAGGTCAAACTTTTACGGGTCCTCGAAGAACGGGCCTTCCAGCCACTCGGCAGTACCGTTCCGGTCAAGACCAATATCCGTCTTATTGCCGCCACCAACCGCGATCTGCACCAGCTTGTCGAAGACAACCAGTTCCGCCGCGATCTTTTCTATCGTATCAACATCATCGCGCTCAGACTCCCTCCGCTGCGCGAGCGGATGGAAGATGTGCCGCTGCTCGTCGAGCGCTTCATCGCCAAACTGAATCGCCGCAAAAACAAACTGATCAGTGGCGTGGACGACCAAGCCATGCACCTCTTGCTCGCCCACGACTATCCGGGCAATATCAGGGAACTGGAAAACATCATCGAACATGCCTTCGTCCTCTGTCCGGAGGGAGTGATCACCGCCAAGCACCTGCCCGCCTTTCTCAGCCTGCGCGCCACCCAGCCGGCCGAACCGGTGGGGCTCGACGCCGTTGTCGCATCATCGGAACGTGATGCCATTATCAGAGCCCTGCGCGACAACGATAATAACCGTACCGCCGCGGCTGCCCAGTTAGGCATGCACAAGAGTACCCTGTTTCGGAAAATCAGCAAACTCGGCATCGATCTGCCCCACCAGGACGGTCGTTCGTCTCACCGTCGCCGACAATAGTCGCGCAATCGCGACTATTGCTACGCCAAGAGGCGCACAAGCGCGACCCTCTGCGTTGCGCAATCCTCCCAAACGGCCTCATTTCTATTAGACAACAGTCCAATATGACATGTATTTGTCAAATAAAGAACATATGCAAGAAATGTGGCTCGCCGTTTGCTTTGTTCAAAGTGGTATGCAACGCTGATCGGGAGACGAACCGTATGAAGATTGCCATGACCGTTTGGGGAAATCGGGTATCGCCGGTGTTTGACTCGGCGCAGACCATCGTGCTGGCCGAAATCAAAGACCGAGCGGTGACGTGGGAACAGCGGGAGTTCATCGCCGGACAAATTCCCACCCGTTTGGCACGCATGCTGGTGGACAAGGGGATCGACACGCTGATCTGCGGAGCGATCTCCGAACAACCGGCCAGGATCATCGAAGCAGCCGGCATCACCCTCATTTCCTTTGTATCCGGGAATGCCGCCAAGCTGCTTGAAGCCTGCGCCGCCGGGACCCTGAGCGATGAGTTCAAAATGCCCGGCTGCCGGCCGGTTTGCTGCCGGCAGCCCGCCGGCCCAGATGGTCGAAGCGCCGGGCTTAAACGCAGCGAAGACAGATAAGCACACACGGAGTCGTCCCGGTGATTTTGACCGGGATATAACCAGCATTATCGTGAGGTTTGCAGTGACTACAAAACCATTGAGAATCCTGCTGGCGGCCGGCGATCCTGCACAAATGCAGAATCTGTCCGAGGCGCTGCATAACCATCAAGCAATTACTGTCAGCAGTGCCTCGACACCGCAGCAGGCCCTCACTGCCATTCAGGCCGGCGCCGTCGACGTGCTGGTTGTCGATGAAGCGCTGGCGGAAACCAGCGGGCTGCAGTTCGTCCGAGAGGTTGTCGGCTCTTATCCCCTGATCAATTGCGCACTCGTTTCGACACTTCCTCCCGATGAGTTTCACGAGGCAACGGAAGGGCTCGGTGTGTTCATGCGCGTGCCACCCCGGCCGGGAGCAGAAACGGCGGCAGAGATGATCACCCTGCTCGACAAGATCTACGGACTGCTGACAGCAGCAGACACGGATCGGAGGCTGTCATGATTATCAGCGTAGCCAGCGGTAAAGGCGGAACCGGCAAGACAACCGTTGCCACCAATCTGGCAGTCAGTCTCGAGTGTGAAGTCAAGCTCTTCGACTGCGATGTCGAAGAACCGAATGCTCACCTCTTCCTCAGTCCTGAATTTGAACAGAGCACCCCGGTCTTCACCTTCGTGCCGAAAATCGATGCGGACCGCTGCACCGGTTGCGGCACATGTGCGGAAATCTGCCGTTTCAATGCGCTTGCGGTGCTCGGCGAAAAAGTCCTGGTGTTTCCGGAATTGTGCCACAGTTGCGAAGGGTGTCGCGATATCTGCCCGGAGGATGCGGTCGGGGAAGGCAACAGAGAGTTGGGAGTCATCGATATCGGCCACCGCAATGGCATCTTTTTCGTCCAGGGCTGCCTGCGTATCGGCGAAGCAATGAGTCCCCCTCTGATTCGGCACGTTCGCAGCTATGCCAAGCCCGATGATCTGGTCATCATCGACGCACCTCCCGGCACCTCCTGCCCGGCCATCAACGCGATGAAAGGAACCGACTTCGTTCTGATGGTAACCGAACCGACGCCATTTGGCCTGCACGACCTGAAGCTCGCCGTCGAAGCGGTAAAGGTTCTCGATATTCCGTGCGGACTGGTGGTCAATCGTGCCGATATCGGCGACCGGAAACTCTGGGACTACGCCGAGCAAGAAAAGTTGCCGATCCTGCTGGAAATCCCCTTCGATCGACGCATTGCCGAAGTGTATTCACGCGGCCAGCTGCTTGTCGAGAAAATCCCTTCCTGGCGACCGGTCTTTGCGCGCCTCTACGACGCAATTGTCGACATTATCGAAACCAGACGGAGTGTCCAATGAAAGAACTCGTCATCATCAGCGGCAAGGGCGGTACCGGAAAAACCAGCCTGACCGCGGCATTTGCCGCCCTGTCGAGCAATCACGTGTTGTGCGACGCCGATGTCGACGCCGCCGACCTGCACCTGCTGCTGGCCCCGACTATTAAACAGCAAACCGATTTTATCGGCGGAGCCATTGCCAGTATCCGGCCGGCGGATTGCACCGAGTGCGGCATTTGTCTTGAACACTGCCGTTTCTCGGCAATCTCCGATGATTTTATCATCAACCCGATCGATTGCGAAGGGTGCGGCCTCTGCGTCACCTTCTGCCCGGAACAGGCCATCGACTTTCCGCCGCAGAAATGCGGCGAGTGGTATATATCCGACACCCGTTTCGGTCCGATGGTCCACGCCCGTCTCGGTATCGCCGAAGAAAACTCCGGCAAGCTGGTCAGTCTGATCCGCAAACAGGCACGAGACATCGCCGAGCAGAACGGCCATGATTTGATCATCACCGACGGCCCTCCCGGAATAGGCTGTCCGGTCATTGCGTCGATCACCGGTGCCACTGCGGTACTGGTCATTGTTGAACCGTCGGTCTCGGGTCTCCACGACATGCAACGGGTGGTCGACCTGGCACGCCACTTCCGGATCCCGGTGCTGATCTGTATCAACAAGTCCGACCTCAACCCGGACATGACCGCCACCATTGAAACGAAAGCCGGCCAGGCCGGCCTGCAGATCGTCGGCCGCATTCCGTTCAATCCGGCATTCACCAGAGCGATGGTCGAAGGCATCACCCTGACCGAATATCAACAGGCCGGCCCCGACCTGCTGGCACTTATCAGCTCGATCTGGCAGACCATCAATCAATCCGACGCACTTCAGAAAAAACAGGCGGATTTTATTCTGCCGATTATCAACACCTAAGGAGAAAAACTATGGCTAAATTACGAATTGCGGTCCCCTCACTGGGAGCAGGAGGACTTGACGGTCAGCGAGCCGGTCATTTCGGGCACTGCGATGTCTTCACCTGTGTCGACGCACAGGATGGAAAAATCGTCGAAGTGACCACCATCCAGAACCGTGAACATGTCCAGGGCGGGTGCATGGTTCCGGTCAACCTGCTCGCCGAACATCAGGTCAACGCGCTGATCGTCGGTGGTATCGGCATGCGTCCCTTGATGGGCTTCCGGCAGGTCGGCATAGATGTCTATCACGATGCGGAACGAATCGATATCCGACCGGTCGTTGAAGACCTGTTGGCCGGCAAACTGCCGATGATCTCCGATGATCAGGTCTGCGGCGGTGGCGGCGGCCGCGTCTGATAATATTTGAGCGGAGGACTACGCAATGAAGATAGCTGTTACATCACAGGGAAAAGAGCTGGATAGCCAAGTCGATCCCCGCTTCGGCAGGGCGGCTTACATCCTGATTGTCGATACCGAAACCATGGATTTCGAACCACTCGACAACAGCGGCAACGCCGGGGCCTTCAAGGGGGCCGGCATTCAAGCAGCCTCCATGGTGCACGACAAGGGGGCCGAGGTCGTCATGACCGGCTATTGCGGCCCAAAAGCTTTCGCCACCCTGCAGGCTGCCAATATCAAGGTGGTCAGTGACACAACGGGAACGATCGCCGATGCGGTCGAGCACTTCAAAAGCGGCTCGGTAACCTATACAACCAGCGCCAACGCCGATGCACATTGGTAAGCAAACGCCGAGGACCAACGAGAAGATCTATGGCATTATCCGACGACGAGTTTGAGGCCCTGGTTCAGCAATTGCAGCAGAATTCCTTTGCCGACGCCAGGGGAGCCTACGGAGACAAAGGCTTTGATCGATGGCGTAATCCGCGATACCATGAGCCGATAGCCAAGCCCGACGGCTCTTCGTTCCTGCAGGGCAGTTGCGGAGATTCCATCGGTATCTCTCTCACCTTTCGCGACAACCGGGTGGAACAGGCGGCCTATCGAACCGACGGCTGCGCGTCAAGCGCGTTGTGCGGCTCGTTCACCGCCGAACTTGCCATCGGCAAAACCCCGTCGGAGTTGTTTGCGCTGACGGCCGCCGACGTGCTTGAGGCCATTGGCCGCTTCCCCCGGGAAGACCGCCATTGCGCTACGCTGGCCATCAAGGCGTTGCAGCAGGCGGCGAAAGAGTATCAGCGTTGCCGGGATTTGCCGGCAACCGATGCCCCGCCGCCCCCCGACACCGAGCAGTAACCGTGCGGTTACCGTTCATCGACGACACCACCGGTGAACGGTAACCGTCTCCCCCTGACGAAACGGGCCGGATCCGGGCTCGAGCAACAGGGTACAATCGGCCGCTTCCAGCGGTGCCGGCTGGCGGACAAACACACCGCCGTCACGGTACTGCAGCTTTCCTTCCTGCAAAGACAACATCTCGGTATTTCGAACCGACAGATCATGCTCGAGGCAGGCACGAACATCTTCATGACGAACCACTGCCAGTCCTTTCATCTTGCGCAGAACCGGCACGACCAGTTCACCAAACACCAACGATACCGCAGACGGCGGGCCGGGCAGACCGATATACAAGCTCCGGCCGATGCTGCCGACCAGGATGGAATGCCCCGGACGCATCGCCAGTCGCCGGCACAGCATTTCACCGCCGATCTCATCGAGCGCCCGGGCAAAGACATCGTATGCGCCCGGGCCGACTCCACCGGTGCTGACTATGAGGTCGGCGCCGCCTCCGGCGATCTGCAGCAGGAGACGGCCAATCCGGTCGGTATCGTCGGGAACGATGCCAAAATCACGGGGTATCGCGCCGTGGTTGCTGATCAGGGAGTGCAACAGATAACGATTGGCCGAAACCTTCTGTCCCGGCGCCAGCGGTGCATCGATCGAAACGAGTTCACTGCCGCTGCACAGAGAGCCGACCACCGGTCGCCGCCGGACGAAAATCCGGTCGTTGCCGGTTACCGCCAGCCAAACCAGATGCTGGGGGGCAATCGCCTCCCCGGCCGCCGCAACCGTTTGTCCTTCAGCTATTCTACTCCCGGCCCGCTGAATGAAGCACTGTTCTCGCGTCAACGGTCCGGCCGGCACGTGGACATCATCGCCGAGCAACCGGCAGTCCTCCTGAGGAACGACCCGAACCGTGCCGGCAGGCACCAAGGCACCGGTCATGATGCGCCAAGCCGTATCAACGGAGACCTCCAGCCGATCGGTTCGGCCGGCCGGAATCTCTCCCTGAACGCGAAATGTCGCTTTTTTTGCCTCAACCGACGCGGTCGGACCGAGGGCATAACCATCTCGGGTGGCTTGATCGTAGCCCGGTTCGGCATGCCTCGCCCTGATCGGCACGGCAGGAACACGCCCTTCGGCCTGATCGAGCGGCACCGTTTCCCGCGCGACAGCAGGTGTTCGGGCAAGGATCCGGGTGAGAGCCTGGTCGAGCGTCTGGTCAACGCCGTGCCCCGGAATCAACATTGCAGCGCCGCCCGCGTCACCCATGGCATCTTAGCCAACCGGGCATCATGATCACCGTTGGTTTTGCAGCCACCGGCGATTAACCGATGCCTGCTGTACGGTGTTGACGGGAGTTGTGGAATGACTGCAGTAAACCGGAAACTATTTGACAGCATTTTATATCTGTGTTTAATATGACTGTTTTGTGATTTTGTACTTTACCCTCACTGGCACCGCCAACACGCCGCTCGTGCGGAGCGCCGGCCGGTTGTATCGGTGAGGGATGCGACCCCCCGACTAACGAGATGAACAAGAGGTTCAGATAATGAGCAAGAGAACATTTCAGCCGAGCAATATCAAACGAAAACGGCGCCATGGTTTCAGAGAGCGGATGAGCACCAAAGCCGGTCGTGCGATCATCAACGCCCGTCGAGCAAAAGGGCGCAAACAACTCTCCGCCTGATATCGTTGCAACGCTTTGGTCTTCCGAAATATTGCCTGTTACGGAAGAACCGGGAATTCGACGCAGTCTACAGGCAGGGAAAGCGGCTCTATTGCGATGATTTTGGTCTGGTTTTTCTGGCCAACGGACGTGACTACAGCCGCATCGGCATCAGTGTCAGCAGAAAGTTGAAAGGAGCGGTTGTCAGGAATAGAATTAAACGAATATGCAAAGAGTCGTTTCGACTGAGTCGGGATATCTACCCCCGGCATGCCGATATCGTGATCACCGTACGACCCCATTTTTCGCTTAATTCCCCAAGCCACATTGATCAGGCTGTGGTCCGCCTGCTCTCTTCCAGATCGGTCTAGACTATGAATTCTGTCGGCAGACCCAGGATAATTGCCCAATTGTTCATCATTTCTATCCGTGGCTATCAATATCTGTTGTCCCCGATATTCCCTCCTGCGTGTCGTTTTTACCCCTCCTGCTCTGCTTACACGATCGAAGCAATCAGACATTATGGCGCCCTGCGCGGGCTCGCGAAAGGAGTGTGGCGCATCATGCGCTGTCATCCTTTTTCCCGCGGCGGCTACGATCCGGTGGCCTAGACGTTCGACCGAAGCGTTCGGCGGACCGCTACCCTCCCGGGATCACTAGACAACGATCCAAAGAGAACGACCATGGACATGCGCAGAGCCTTTCTGGCTATCAGTATCTCGTTTATCATCCTCCTCGGTTACCAGTATTTTTTCGTTCCCCCGGTCCAGCAGCAACAGGGGCAACAGACAAACGGACAGGGCGCTCCCGAGACCGGGCGGACCCAACCGGATAGCCGCCAACCGGCCGCAGAGATCAGTCAGCCGGTCGAGCAGGCAGCCGCCACCACACCACCCGACCCGATCGTAGCGCCCGATCCCGGCCAGTCGATGCGTCCGGCCAAAGAGATCACCGTGGATACGGAGCTGTTCGTCGCCACCATCAGCGAGCGGGGCGGCGCTATCACCAGCTTCGTGCTGAAAAACTACCGCCAGGAAAATGACAAGAACGCCCCCGGCGTCGATTTGATAAAAACCTCTGCGGAGCAAGGGCTGCCATTGACGTTTTCCTGGGGCAGCGCCTTCCCGCAAGACACCCTCTATACGGCGACCCGGGATAACGTCGTGTTCGCTCCGGGCACCGGTACGGCCACGGTTGAATTGCGGGCTCAAAGTCCTTCCGGACTCGAGGTGATCCGTCGCTACACCTTCAGCAAAAACGATTACCTGATCGATCATTCGGCCACCGTGGTCAACAGAAGCGACCAGGTCTTGCAGGGCATGGCGGGACTGCAGCAACGCAACCTACCGTTCGTCAAACTGACCAAGGCCAGCAACTGGCTGTTCCGCGGGCCGGCCTACCACGACGCCACCGGACTGCACGAAATCAAGCTCAAGGAATTCGAGGACGGCCCAAAGAACATTGCCAGCGATATCGACTGGGTCGCGTACGAAGGCACCTACTTCATGTGCGGTATCATCCCGACGACCAAACCGGTCTCCACCATTACTCTTGATGCCGCCGACGAGCTGGTCAGCATCGACGTCCAGAGCGCACTTGACACGCTCGCCCCGAACACGGAAAAAACGTATAGCCACCAGCTGTTCTACGGCCCGAAAAAACTGTCTCTGCTCAAAGAGATCGGCGCCAACCTGGCCAAGATCGTCAACTTCGGCTGGTTTGACATTATCGCCAAACCGATGCTCTACCTGCTGAACTGGTTTTATGCGGTCTTCAGCAATTATGGCGTGGCCATCATCCTGGTGACGGTGATCCTCAAAGCCCTGTTCTGGCCCATTACCCAGAAAGGACTGAAGTCGATGAAAAACATGCAGAAACTGCAGCCCAAGATGGTCAAGATCAAGGAGAAATATAAGGGCGATCCGACCAAGATGAACCAGGAGATGATGAATCTCTACAAGACGTACAAAGTCAATCCGCTCGGCGGCTGTCTGCCGATGGTTCTGCAGATCCCGGTCTTTTTCGCCCTCTACAAGGTCCTCCTGCAATCCATCGAATTGCGGCACGCCCCGTTCATGCTCTGGATCACCGACCTGTCCGCACCGGACCGCCTCTACCTCGGCTTCGACCTGCCTTATCTCGGCGGTCTGCCGGTACTGACTCTGCTGATGGGTGCCTCGATGTTCCTGCAGCAAAAAATGACCCCGACGACCGCCGATCCGACCCAGGCCAAGATCATGATGTTTCTGCCGCTTATTTTCACCGTCATGTTCGTCAATTTCGCCTCCGGTCTGGTGCTCTACTGGTTCGTCAACAACCTGTTGTCGATCCTGCAGCAATATTTGATCAATCGACAGCGAAAACCGGCCGTCGCTTCCGGATCATGACGACCGGCAGCAAGCATCTCTGTAACCGGAGCCTGATAACATTTTCCAGGAATTACCGATGTCACCGGATATAAAAGATTTCTACGGACAAGACATTCCTTCTGCAATCAAAAACGCCTGCGAAACCCTCGGCATCGCCCAGGAACATCTCGCCATCGAAGTCATCGAGACCGGCTCGAAAGGCATTTTTGGTCTGATTCGAAAAAAAGCCCATATCAGAGTCACCAGGCAATCGCCGCATGATACAGCACCGCCGGCACCGCCCGCTGCTGCATCCGCGCCACCGCCGGACGAGCCTGCCGAACCGCCTCAACCCCGTCAGCCTCAACCCCGTCAGCCTCAACCCCGTCAGCCTCAACCCCGTCGACA
>CAZUJZ010000029.1:0-20666 GCA_964620665.1 uncultured Desulfofustis sp.
GACGGTAGAAAGAAACAAGGCCGCCTGGCTCGCAACATGCGAGCCAGGCGGCCTTGTCGTTTCAGGCAGGGCAGGAGACGGTGGCGGTTAGAGGCCGTAAGTCACGAAATTGTCGACCAGACTGGCGACCGCTTTTTCGATGGCACTGTCAAACAGCGCGTCATACTGATTGTCGGCAAAAAAGGATTCCGGTGAAACCTGAACTCGAACGCGGTTGGTCCAGATGATGTTGCCGGAAGCTGCTTCCTGGACCCAGATTCGCATTTGAACGACGGCTTGGTCGACCCTGCCGCTGTTGAACGCCTGATCACCCAGAACAGCGCCGGTGATTGCCCAGAAGATGGAGTTGGTCGTCGAATTGCTGGCACCGAAATAGGTCGATCCACCATCGGGATCAAACGGCCACTCGGTATTGTAGCCGATAATTCCGCCCCAGGTCGCCCCGGCACTCATCTGATCCCAGCGATCATATTCGCTCGAGCCGGCAAAACCGTAAGCAACCCGGTTGGTGCTGCCGATGACGAAGGGCAGGATTCCTTTTTTCCACGGCTCCCACGTTGCTTCCTGACGGGTCTTGTATTCGAGAATACGGCCGCGAATGACGTAGTCGGCATTGAACTGCCGGCCGATCTTGCGGATGGTCGCCTCGGACAGACCATGTGTTCCCGGGGATGAAACGGCCTTGTTGTCGCGGTCCACCTGCTGCTGTTTGATATAGCCGCGAATCTTCTCCTTCATGACGGACGACCAGTCGCCGCTGAGTTCGTTGCTCAGCGATGTGGAATGGCTTTCCTCATAGGCAACGAGGCTGATCAGATCATGGTCGACCATGTACTTGAAGACATCTTCCTGAATCGGCAGCCTGAACCCGCTGGCCACCATTCGGTCGGTCAGGGATTCGGAAATCTGCAGGTGACGGCGATGCGCAGCTGCGAGGTTGTCCGCAAAGGAGTAGTCGGCAAACGGCAGAATGATCGCCGTCCGCCCTTGGCCGGGGGCGTTCGGGCCTGCTCCCTCGGGTACGTTGAGTGTTTCGACGACGGTTTGGCCGCAGCCGGCCAACAGCAACGCTAAAAATCCGACGATCAGATATTTCAGCCTGTTCATGATGATCTCCCTGCCTAAAGATGAAGTAATGATGACAAAAATGGGTGTTCCGTAAACTAGATGATCCGCGGTTTGAGCAGAATAATCAGTTCACGCTTTTCGTTAACTTTTTCCTCATAACCGAACAGATAGCGAATGACCGGGATCTTGCCCAGGAGGGGAAAGAAATTCCCGTCTGTTTTTTTGTTGTCGCTGATCAGACCGCCGATAACCAGCATCTCGTTGTCCTTGACCCGGACGGTGGTGCTCATTTCCCGCACATTGACGATAGGCAGTCCGACCTGGGTCCCCAGGTTGCCGAATTCTTTGTATTCAATAGGTTCTTCCAACTCCGAAGTGATCGGGACGAGGTTCATGACCACTTCGCGGTCATCCAGGATAGTGGCGGTCAGGACGAGGCCGAGACCGGAGAGGATGCGGGCGGTTTCTGTCGAATAGGTGATGACACCAGTCTCCGTGTCCAGGTCGGCGTCGATACTTTCGATATAGGTGACGTTGCGGCCGACGGTAAGCAGGGCCGGCTGACCGTTTAAAACGCTGATTTTCGGATTGGAAAGCACCTGAGTATCGCCCTGTGTTTCCAGGGCGTTGAGGAAAACGTTGAAACCGGCCGCATCCAGGGCAAGTTTTGAGACGAAGCGGGTTGGATCGTAAATGTTGCCGTGCTCGAACCCGTCGTCAAAGGAGGTATTGTTGGAGCTGACATATGGCCAGATTTGCCCGCCTCGGTCAGGATCGCCGAAGGTGACTGTGCCGGTGACGTTGAAGTTTTGCAGTACCTGATTCCAGTTGATACCGATCGATGAGTTCTCGGTCAGTTGGACTTCGATGATCTTGGCCTCGATGGCGATCTGCTTGTAGAGCTCGGTGGTCAGGCTGGTGAAATAATTCTCAAGTTCGTTGAGCAGGGGGCGCGGGGCGGTGACCGTGACGATGCCGATCGGTTTGTCGATCAGGTAGGTGACACCGCCTCTCGAAACTTGCCGTGTGGCCAGCTGCGGTTGATCGGTCTCTGCTGCCGCTTCTTCTGCATCTTCCTCCGGTTCGTCTGAACCTTCGGTCACTGCCGTGGTACTCCACAGGGCAATGATCTTCTCCATGTTGGCCTGGATGTTTTCCCAGATATCGAAGGTGTTGCCGTCGGCTTTCAGTTCAATGGTACCGTCGACATTGGTCGAGAGTTCGTCGCTACCGAGCAGATTGCCCCCGACCCCGGTCTTGTAATTCGATTTGACAAACGGCATGGCGACTCTGAATTGCCTGGTCTCCTTGTATTTAACAACGATGGTGTTGCCTTCCATTTCATGGAAATAATCGACCTGGCGAAGCAGATTGTCGATCGCTTCATAAAAATCGTCATTGGCGTTGATATCGACATCGACGCGTACCTGCTGGTCGACATCGCTGGCCCAGGAGACATTCATTTTCTTCAGGGCGGCCAGTCGCTTGAGGATATCCCACAGGGGCTGCGGACCTCGTGTCGATTTGATCGTCGCCCCGACTTTGATCGCCGAATCATCCCGACCGATATCCAGCCCCTCATCGTCGTCGGTGCCGACGATATAGGCAGGGGTCTGGTACATCACGGGCAGGTTGCCCGGTCCGGTCAGTGCCGGGTCAGTCGGCTGGGGTGTCGCCTGTTCGGCGGGCGCTGGGTCTGCCTTGACATCAGTCTCGGTTACAGCGTCTTGGCGAGAACTGCAGGCAGAGAGCAGAAGAAGCATGATCGCCAGGGAAACAAAAAAACCTTTGGTCGCCTTCATGATTAAGAACCTCGTCGGCAATGGTAACAATATAACAGTTAGTGTTCTGATGATCGTGTTGGTCTGGATAATGAGTTAGCGTGCCGCTTCAGCTACCCGACGCTCCACATATTCTTTCAAATCCGGCCGCATCTGAAATCCTGCCGAGAGCAAGGCCTTGTACTGCGCGGTCGCCTTTTCGTATGCCCCCATTTTATCGAGAATGCGTGCCTTGCTGACCATGGTGTGCAGATTGTCGCCGTAGTGCTGACGGTAGGTGTCGAGGAGCTTGAGCGCGACTTCTTCCTGATTGTTGTTCTCACTGAACGCGGCGTAGCTGAGCAGGGCCTCTTCCATCGGCGGATCGTCGCTGATGCTCTGGCTGAAATAATCGACAGCTTCCGGGAGGCGGTCCATATTCGCCGAACTGATTGCGGCATAGAGGGCCGCCCGGGTATTGTCCGGCTCCTTCTTGAGTGCCTGCCGGGCGAAGTGCAGGGCCTTTGCATTCATGCCGAGTCGGCCGAGGTAGAGATTGGCCAGCTTGACGGCGATTTTGGCGTTGTCCGGCCACAGTTCGAATGCCTTTTCGTACTGACCTACCGCTTGCTCGTAATCATCTTTCTTCTCAAACTCACGTGCTTTGATCAGCAGTTCTTTGGCCTGCATGACTTCAACCGGTTGAGTCGCCGATTCCTGGATGATCAGCGCTTCCTGTTGCACCATGGCGGTATCCGCTTCGAAGCTGAGGTTGTCCACGGCTCGTTCCGGCCAGACGAATTCTTTGTTCGCCGGGTAGATAACAATAGTGTTGAATCGCTCTTCTTTTTTCAGATCGGCAAGGTTCAGTACGACATCGAGAGCAAATTCCCAGGGAACATCGTTCAGCGCGATGGTGATTGAGCCGCTGACAGCTTCGTCAACGATGATATTCATGTCGGAAATTTCCCGGAACAGACGGAAGACGTTATGGATGTCGATTTTGTAAAAATCGACGCTGATCCGCTCGCTTCTGTAGCCCGAAAATGAGAAGGTGTCCTCCATTTCTTCAGCTTCGGTTCGCTGCCGTGACTCGGGTTCGACCATCGCGATATCAGCCGTCGGAGTTTCGAATAAAGAATCGTCTACCGGATCGTCCTGGGCGGCTGCTGGTGGAGCGGCAGGCTCGTCGGCTGCAACTGGTGCGGTAATCTGAATCCGCAGGTTGTTGAGAACCCGCTGGACATCGTAGGTACTGTTTTCACCCAGGGCAAACTCAAGACGGGCAATGGCCGGCTCCTGGTCTTTGAGAATCGAGAGATGGAGTTTGGCGATATCGTTTTCCGGTAGGAGCTGATCGAGGTTGATTTCACTGTTGAACTCCGCTTCAGCGATATCGACAACCAACCGGTATGGATCGAAACGCTCGGAAACCGTATAGGCCGGGGCGCTGTCACCGATCAGTAGCAGAGACAGATTGTCGGAGCCTATCTCTGTCTTGATCGCTTCAACCTGGTAGGTACTGCCGGTTTGCGCCTGGTCGGCTGCCAAAACCGTCAGAGCGAGGGAATGAGAGAGGCAGATAACGGAGATGATGGCCAGTGTGGTCTTGATAAGCCGTGTATACATTGTCTATTCTTCTCCCTCTTTCTTTAATACCATGGCAATTTTGTTGGTCAGGATTTCCCCGCTTCGGGTCCTGGCTGTTTCTTCGATGATAACCCTGCCCGGCGCGATCTCGGAAACCACACCCCGTCTGCCGATCTTTGTCCCTTCTTTGATGATGTAACCTTTGCCGGTGAAATCCTGCACCATCGCAAATTTATCATTTTCCGTGCCCATCAGGGCTACGAGTGTCAGCTGTGACGGTTCGAAGAGCTGCATGCCGGTAAGAATTCTGTCTTCTTCAACGATTTCATTTGGATCTTCATTCCGAGTGGAACGTTCGGTGATAAAAGGAAGAAAGGGATCCGGTCGGCCTTCGATGCGGTAGCTGAAATTTTCCACACGTTCTTTGATTGCCACAATGGCATCATCCGATGTCGCCTGGGCCTGATCATCTTGTCCCGGTGTTGCGTTGTCTGCCGCTCCGCTTTCATTGCCGGACAAGAACAACATGACTCCTACCATGATCAGGACAGCAGAAATGAGGTGGTTACGAAAAATCATAGTCATCGCGTATGAGCTGAAGTTATGAAGATGGGTTGTCGCACATGCATCATTATTTTTTCTTGTCGTCGGAAATTTTGACATTGGTAAAGCGATAGGTCATCAGCTGGCAATTCGAGTCGAGGAGCATTTCGCCGGTAACTTTTTGAGGCGATCCCATTTTGATATTGGAGACACTGACGATGCGATCAAGCTTGCTGATTTGATCAAAGAAATACCCGACCGAATGATAAGGGCCACGAATAGTGATATCAACCGGAATCTCGTTGTAATAGTCTCTGGGGTTTTCGGGTTTCGGTACAAAAGAGAGAAAATCAAGGCCGGCATTCTGACCGAGCGCGGAAATGTCCTTGAGCAGTGAAGGTATTTCCTGTTCTTTCGGCAACATTTGGGCGGCTCTGTCGAATTCTTCTTCTATTTTTTCTACCTCTGCGACGATTTGCGGCATATTACGCTCTCTCTGCTGGAGCTTTCTGATATCCTCTGCAAGAGCAGCACTCGTTTTTTCGAGACCGCTGATCCTCTCCTGCTTCGGTTGAAAGACCACAAAGTAGAACACTGCCATGGGCAAAATGACCAACAGTGCGGCAATCCCGAGCTTTACTCTGTTGTCAAGCGGGATATATTTCTTGTCCAGGAACGCGGTGAATTTTGAATCATTCTTTCTCATGGGATGAAGATATTCCTGAATTTGTTACTGCTGCTTATCTTTCTCTGCGGTCGTTTCCGCTGCTGCTGCCGCTGAACTGACACTGCAGACCAGAGTAAAAGACTTCAAATCCTTGCCGCTCACCGTTGCCAGGGAGCTGTTGCTTAAACTGACATTGTTGACATAAGGGGACTCAAACTTCAATTCGTCCATGAACTGGGCAATCGTTTCGTTGTCGAGGGCATATCCGGAGAGGGAGAGCTGCCCTTGATTCTGGCTTAGTGAGGTGAGCCACATTCTGTTGTTGTCAATCAGGTTGGCGACCTCGTCAAGAACATGGACAGTCAGGTAGGAATCGGTCTTCAACTGGTTGATGATGCCGATTTTCTCTTTCAACTCGACACGTTTAGCTTCCAAATCGGCGAGTTCCTCGACCATTTTGCCGTAAGAATCCTTTTCATTTTTCCGGGCCTGGATTTCCTCGTTGAGTGAAGAAATTCGTGCTGCCTGCAGCATGCCGACAAAGGCCAGCAGGACCAGTACTCCGCAAAAAACGACGAGAGCGGCGAGGATCTGGTTGCGTGCCTTGGCCCGCTTTTTCAGCTGCCTGATGGGGAGAAGGTTGATTTTCAGCATGGCTCACCTGGGCTCGGGAAGCTCCTTATACGACCGATGGCCTGATGGCGATTCCCGAAGCGATGGCCATTTCCGGGCCGACGCTCTTCAGGTATTCAGGATCGATCTTCTTGTCATTGGAAAGCATGTGGGCAAAGGGATTGAACAGCTCGACGGGCAGACCGGTCTCCCGGTGCAGGTAATCGGTCAAGCCGGCAACTTTGGCGCCGCCGCCGCTCAGGATGAGGCGCTCAAGCGGGGCGTCCGGATAATTCGAGTGGTAGAGGTCGATCGCTTTCTTGATCTCCAGAACCCACTGGGTGCAAACCGTGGTGAAAATCTGCTCGAGTTCTTCCTGCCGGTCTTCGGCCGGCAGGCGCCCCAGTTTAATGGCCTCTGCTTCGTCGAAATCGAGATCGAACTGGTTCATGATCTGTTCGGTCAGCTGTCGACTGCCGACCACGATATCACGGGCAACAACCGAAACGCCGCTGGAGATGATATTGATATTCATCTTGGCGGCGCCGATATCGACAAGGGCGACGTTACCGGTTTTCGGGGTATTGTATTCGTAGGTGTTCTCCAGCGCAAAACCGTCAACATCGACGACGGTTGCCTGCAGACCGATGCTCTCGAGCATGTCGAGGTAATCGTCGACGATCTCTTTCTTGGCTGCAACCAGCATCACATCGGTGCGCTCGTTTTCGCTGGTGCCGGTCTTCAGATCCTGGAAGTCGAGGTAGACGTCTTTGATGTCGAACGGAATATATTGCTCCGCTTCGCTCATGATGTGCTCTTCCATCTGATCGTCGCTCATCACCGCCAGGTTGACCTTTTTGACGATCACCGAATATCCGGAGATGGAAAAGCCCACTTTTTTCTTTTTGATCTTGAGATTCTTGAACAAATCAGCGACGACGGCACCGACGACATCCGGTTCGTTCAACGTCCCGTCGTCGACTGCGCCTTCGGGCAGGATGGCGGTGCCGAGACAGACGACGGTGTAGGCTTTGTCGGACCGCTTGAGCTGGCACACCTTGACAGCATGTGAGCCGATATCGACACCGACCACGAGTTCTTCAGAAGAGATAAACGGCAGTTTCATGTCTGCAGGCAGGATGCTCTATTCGTATGTTTGGAGTCAAGGAATAGCCAATAAATTACAGACTTTCCAACTTAAATTACATTAAGGACATAAAACGTGAGGTTTGTCAAGAAAAAGGAAGGAAAAAATGCAAACCTTTTTCTATTTTAAACAGGCAGTTATTGAACCTAATAACCATTTCGAAACTGGATTACTACTATATATGGTTGGTGTAAGTAGCTCGTACTCATCATGTAGTATATGACGTAACTCCTTGCCGATAAAGAAAAAGCGTTTGATATCCATGGTCATCGGGTGATCGTTCTTGTATAAAGATACGTTTTCAAGTAGCTTTGCCGGGACGATTCAGCGTCTCAGGTCAGTCATGGTCGATACCTAAAGCGAGGGACAGCAGGTGAGCACGGAGCAGAAGAAGAAGTCGGTCGTCAGGGAATATGCAGAAGCGATTGGTATCGCTATTCTGCTGGCCCTTTTTATCAGAACCTTTGTCGTTCAAGCATTTAAAATTCCATCGGGTTCGATGTTGCCGACGCTGCAAATCGGTGATCACCTGCTGGTTAATAAATTTATCTACGGCATTCGTTTGCCGTTTGCCGGCACGCTGCTGGTGCCGATCAAGGAACCGAAACGCGGTGATATCATCGTTTTTCGCTTTCCCAGAGACCGATCGACCGACTATATTAAACGGGTGGTCGGCCTTCCCGGTGATAAACTTGAGATCAGAGACAAGACATTGTTGATCAACGATCGTAGAGTCGACGATCCGCATGCTCACTTTACCTCCGCTGAGGTCCTGCCGGAAAGTATCAGTCCCAAGGATAACCTCGGGCCGATCGTCGTGCCGCCCGACAAATATTTCGTGATGGGCGATAATCGGGACAATAGTTCGGATAGTCGTTTCTGGGGGTTTGTCGACGATGCCGATATCCTCGGCAAGGCAATGATCATCTATTGGTCGTGGGATATCGACGAGCCGCTCCTGTCCATGGATCGCTTTTCCTCGATCAGGTGGGATCGTCTCGGCGATATCATTCGTTGACGTGTCGCACCCGGTTCCGGAACATCCGTTTACGGTGTGGCCCGATTGCCTGCAGCGATCGGCCGAGGTGCCGGCGATGGGAGCGGCGGTCACGGAACCATAACGCAGTGAGGACATGATGACCGGGCAGCAGACTCATGTGTTCAGGCACAAGCATATCTTCGGACTTGAACAGATGTCGCGCGAAGATATCGAATATATTATCGCGACGGCGCACTCCTTCAAGGAAATCTCCAATCGTTCGATCAAAAAGGTGCCTACCCTGCGGGGAAAAACCGTGGTCAACCTTTTCCTCGAACCGTCCACCAGGACCCGGCTCTCCTTTGAAATTGCCGCCAAACGGATGAGTGCCGACACCTTCAACATCGCGTCTTCGACCAGCTCCGCCAGCAAAGGCGAAACAATCATCGATACGGCGCGCAATATCGAGGCGATGAACCCCGATATCATCGTGCTCCGGCATTCGAGTTCCGGAGCTCCACACCTGCTGGCCCGGCACATCGATTGCCCGGTGATCAATGCCGGCGACGGCACCCATGAGCATCCGAGCCAGGGCCTGCTCGATATCATGACCATCCTGGAACACAAAGGTCGCCTCGACGGGCTGAAGATCGCCATCGTCGGCGATATCTCGCACAGCCGGGTGGCCGGTTCCGATATCATCGGTTTTACCCGTCTCGGGGCACGGGTCTGTCTGGCCGGCCCGGCGACCTTCATTCCCTACGGCATCGCCTCTGCAGACGTCGAGGTCGTAGCGACGGTCAAGGAGGCGGTCACCGATGCCGATGTGGTCATGGCCCTGCGCATCCAGAAGGAGCGGCAACAGGATCCGTTGATCCCGTCTCTGCGGGAATACGCGATTCGTTACGGGATCAACCGCGAACTGCTGGAGCATGCCCGCAAGGATGTGCTGATCATGCACCCCGGCCCTATCAATCGAGGGGTGGAGATGAGCCCCGATGTGGCCGACGGCCCCTGGTCGGTCATACTCGACCAGGTGACCAACGGCGTTGCGGTGCGGATGGCGTTGCTCTACCTGGTGCTTGGCGGTATCAAGGAGAGCCAGGATAACGTGGAGGGATGAGATGTCGACGGTGATCATCGTGGATAACGGCAGGATCATCGATCCGCTCGGCGGGGTCGATACCAGCGGCGAGCTGTGGATCAGCGGCG
This sequence comes from uncultured Desulfofustis sp., assembly GCA_964620665.1. Lineage (GTDB taxonomy): Bacteria > Desulfobacterota > Desulfobulbia > Desulfobulbales > Desulfocapsaceae > Desulfofustis. The sequence continues at coordinate 9,579 of CAZUJZ010000029.1, forward strand.
ATCGGATCGTCGCGCCCGGGTCGGTGCCGGCCGATGGGGCACGACGCTTCGACGCCGACGGGTGCTGGGTGGTGCCGGGCTTGATCGACATGCACGTCCATCTCCGGGAACCCGGTGAAGAATATAAGGAAACCATTGTTTCCGGTACCCGGGCCGCGGCCGCGGGCGGGTTCACCGGCGTTGCCTGTATGCCCAATACCAAGCCGGTCAATGATTGTGGTTCCGTCACCACCTTTATCCTTCGTGCCGCCGAACAGGGGACGGCCCGGGTTTATCCGGTCGGCGCCGTCAGCAAAGGCAGCATGGGCGGCGAGTTGGCCGAATATGGTGAGATGAAAGAGTCCGGTATCGTGGCCGTTTCCGACGACGGTCGGCCGGTGATGAACAGCCAGTTGATGCGACGGGCGCTGGAATATGCCGGCAGTCACGGTCTGCCGGTTATTTCCCATCCGGAGGATGACGCGTTGAGCCGCAACGGGTCCATGCACGAGGGCTTTGTTTCAACCCGGCTCGGGTTGCGCGGCATCCCCGCCGCCGCCGAAGCGATCATGGTCTATCGCGAGATCGCCTTGGCGGAGTTGACCGGAACCAGGATGCACCTGGCTCACATCAGCACCGCGGCCAGCGTTGATCTGATCCGGCGCGCCAAGGATCGGGGTATCGGCGTGAGCGCGGAGACGGCTCCCCACTATTTTTCCCTGACCGACGAGGCGGTGCGCGGATACAACACCAACGCCAAGATGAACCCGCCGCTGCGCAGTGAGATCGATCGCCGGGTCATTGTCGAGGCGCTCGGCGACGGGACGTTTGATGCCATCGCCACCGATCACGCCCCGCACTCCGTGCTGGAAAAGGATATCGAGTTCGACCTGGCGGCAAACGGCATTATCGGCCTGGAAACGGCGCTGCCGCTGGCGCTGTCTCTGGTCCGCGACGGATCGCTGTCGGCGGGCCGACTGGTTGAGTTGCTCTCGGTCAATCCCGCTCGGATTCTCGGTGTCGCCGGCGGGTCGCTGGCAGTCGGCGGGCCTGCCGATGTGACCGTTATCGATCCGCGCAAACGTTTTATCTTTGCCGAAGAGACGATCGTCAGTAAGAGCAGGAACAGCCCGTTTCTGGGCCAGGAGCTGACCGGCAAAGCGGTCCTGACCATCTGCGGCGGCCGGATCAGCCATACCGAACTGATACCTCTCTGATCTCAGCGGTGCCCTTTGTACGGGGCCGGGTCGGAGATACCGACTTCGGCAAAGCCCCGCAGTCGCAGCAGGCAGGCGTCACATCTGCCGCAGGCGACGTCTGCCTCGGGATCGTAGCAACTGTGCGTCATTGCGTAATCAACCCCCAACGACAAGCCGGTCCTGATGATCTCGGCCTTGCTCATGGCTATCAGCGGGGCGCGTATCCGGAAATGAGCGGTACCGGTGCTGCCCGCCTTGGTACCGAGATTGGCCATGACCGTAAAGGCCTCGAGAAACTCCGGGCGGCAGTCGGGATAGCCGGAGTAATCGACGGCGTTGACGCCGATAAAGATCTCGGCCGCCCCGATCACTTCCGCCCAGGCGAGCGCATGGGCAAGCATGATCGTGTTGCGGGCCGGCACGTAGGTGATCGGGATCTCGGTGTCGGTCTCCACGTCGCGGTCTTTGGGCACGGCGATGTCGTCGGTCAGCGCCGAGCCGCCGATCAGCCCAAGGTCGAGCTGCAGAATCAGGTGTCGCTTGGCCGTGAAGTGCTCGGCTATCCGGGCCGCGCGCTGCAGCTCGATGGCTTGCTTCTGCCCGTAACGAAAGCTCAGACAATAGCAGTCATAACCGTGTGCCGAGGCGATGGCCAGCACCGTGGTCGAGTCAAGCCCGCCGCTGAGCAGGATGACGGCCCGGGGAGCTATCTGTTTGTTTTCCATTGTGGTTGTATTGCTCTGGTTCATTGTTCAGGATGATCGGCAGGGAACGGACGATGTCGATCGATTCGGGCGTAACGGCGGCTTGATAGGCAAGCATTTCAACACCCTGACGACTGACGGCGGCCAAGGTTTCGGCGTAGCGTGGATCGATCGACGCCGCCGGGGCGAAGCGATCTGCGTCCAGGCGCTGGACCAGCCAGACAATGATGCCGCGTCGACCCTCCTGCACCAGTCGCGCCAGTTCCAGCAGGTGCTTGGTGCCACGGGCGGTGACCGCGTCGGGGAACAGGGCGCAGCCGTTGTTCACATAGGTGCAGTTTTTCACCTCGATAAAAGCCTGCCTGCCGCCGCTTTCCGCCAGCAGGTCGAGGCGGCAGTCGGGCGACGTCTTGACCTCGCGGACCAGCGAGTCGATCGGCGCCAGCTCTCCGATTAAACCGTTTTCCAGCCCTTCGGCGACAATACCGTTGGTGCGCGCGGTGTTGATGCCCACCCAGGTGCTGCCGCTGTGGACCATCTCGAGGGTCTGCGGGTATTTTCGTGCCGGGTTGTCCGAGGTTGAATAGTAGACCGGGCTGCCGGGAGCGCAGCAGGATTTCATCGAGCCGGAGTTCGGGCAGTGAACGGTGAGCTCCGTGTTGTCGGGAAGCCGGATATCGGCAAGAAAACGTTTATAGCGGCGAATCAGGGTCGCCGGTTTCAGCGGTACCGGGAAATACATGATTCTGACTGGAATTTTATCATCACTGATGCTATTAATGAGGTAAGTCGCCCGTTTGATTACCGCTGAAACGGCGGCTTTTCGGTTTCACTTTTCTTGCCATCGTCTCCGCGGCTTTCGTCGGTTGCAACCGATCGACAAGCGGCAGTGGCCGGAGATGATGCCGTCCTTTTTTATACCAGCAAAGGAGGAGCGTTCCCATGAAATTAGGAATAAATGGTCTTGGCCGCATCGGAAAGCTATCGTTATGGACGCATGTCTCCCGGAAACATTTTTCGGAAATCGTTGTCAATATCGGCCGCGATGTCGGCAGCAACCTCGATGACCTGGCGGCGGCCATCGAACGGGATTCGACCTACGGACGGCTCGGGGCCTATCTCCATGGCCATCGGACCGGTCGGGTGATCGAGGAACTCAACGAGGAAACCGGTCAGATGCGCATCGACGGGGTGCCGGTGCGGATACTGAGGCGGGACCGTAATCCGCAGGACATCCCCTGGCGGGAAAACGGAGTCAAACTCGTCGTCGACACCACCGGTGTATTCAAGGACCCGACCGCGGACGCCGGAGAGGCAAAAGGGGCGCTGCGTGGGCATCTGGAAGCGGGAGCGGCAAAGGTGATCCTGTCGGCGCCGTTCAAGATCAAGGCAAAGGGTCTCGACATGCCCGGAGATGCGATTACCATGGTCATGGGCATCAACGATGACGATTATCAGGCCGCCGGCCACAACGTTATTTCGGCGGCGTCCTGCACGACGACCTGTCTGTCCTACATGGTCAAGCCGCTGATCGAGAAAATCGGTGCGGAAAGCCTGATGAGCGCCTCGATGGTAACCGTCCATGCGGCCACCGGGAGCCAGCAGGTGCTCGATCGGCTGCCGGGCGCCGGTGCATCCGATCTGCGGAAAAACCGCTCCATCCTGAACAATATTATTCTGACCACCACCGGTGCCGCCAAGGCGCTTTCCCTGGTCATCCCGGAGATGAAAAATATCGGTTTTATCGCCGAATCGGTGCGCATCCCGACCTCGACAGGTTCGCTGATCATTTTGGTGATCAATATTCAGGACGAAGTGGGCAAGCCCACCCAGCGCGATTTCATCAACGGTCTTTACCGGGATTACGCGGCCCATAATCCGTACCTGGAATACAGTGAGCAGCAAAACGTCTCCTCGGACATTATCGGGGTGCCGCGGGCGGCGGCGATCATCGAGGGCACCGAAACCCATACCCGGACCGCTTCCATCTTCGTCAACCTGGCCAAGGCCCAGGCCTGGGCCGCCGACGGCACTGAAGCACCGCTCGAAGTGCCGGTCACTCAAGCGGTGATCTATGGCTGGTATGACAACGAACTGGGCAGCTACACCAATATGCTCGGTGATCTGATTATGAAGGTAGCCGACTCGATTGTCTGACAGGATTGAGCTGAGTACACTGGCCGCCGGGCATCTGGCCGCGATTGCGCTGCTCGAGCGGCAGGTCCTGTCGCCGTGGTCGGAACAGCAGATCGGAGCGGAATTGGCGGCCGCCAATCAGCACGGACTGGTGGCGATCGACCGGGAAACGGTCATCGGCTGGTGTTGCGGCCGGTTCTGCGGAGCGGAGGCCGAGGTGCTGAAAATAACCGTAGCCGGATCGCATCGCCGGCAGGGAGTCGGCGCTCTCCTACTGGCAGAGCTGGAGCGCCGCATGAATGATTGCGGCGCGGCGGTGCTGCTGCTGGAAGTCCGGGCGGCCAACAACGCTGCTGTCGCCTTTTATCGCCACGCCGGATTTCAGCTGGCCAGCCGCCGGCTGCGGTATTATCGTGATCCTGAGGACGATGCATTGTTGATGCGCAAAGTCATTGGATAGGGGAGGAATACGATATGAAAACCATTCGAGAACTGACACTGCAGGGAAAACGCGTGCTCGTCAGGGTCGACTTCAACGTGCCGATGGACGGCGATGAGATCACCGATGATAGCCGCATGCGTGAGGCCCTGCCGACCCTGGAGTATATTCGGGAACAGCAGGGTCGCTTGATCGTCTGTTCCCATCGCGGCCGACCGAAAGGAAAACGGGTCGATGATCTGAGCATGGCGCCGATTGGCGCCCACCTGCAGCGGTTGCTTGACTGCCCGGTTGCCATGGCCCCGGATTGTATCGGTGATGAGGTCGCCGACCTGGTGGAAAAGCTGGCGTCCGGCGAAGTGTTGATGCTGGAGAACCTGCGTTTCCATGAGCAGGAGACGAAAAACGAGCCCGGCTTCAGCGAGCAACTGGCGGCACTGGCCGATGTGTATGTCAACGATGCCTTTGCGGTGTCCCATCGAGCCCATGCCTCGGTGGTCGGCGTTGCGCAGCGGGTCGACGAGAAGGGGGCCGGCTTTTTGCTGAGCCGGGAAGTGGATTATTTTGGCCGGGCCATGGATGATCCGATCCGGCCCTTGATCGCCATTATCGGCGGTGCCAAGGTGTCGTCAAAACTCGGTGTTCTGGAAAATATCCTGCCACGGGTCGACCGGATGATCATCGGCGGGGCGATGGCCAATACCTTTCTCAAAAGCCGAGGCATCGGGGTTGGCGCCTCGCTGGTCGAAGATGAGCTGCTCGATGCGGCCAGAGATTTTCTGCAGCAGGCTGAGAAGGCCGGTGTTAATCTCTACCTGCCGGTCGATGTCGTCGCGGCCGACCGGTTCGCCGCCGATGCGGCGGTGAAAAACGTTACCTGTCTCGATATCCCGGACAACTGGCTGGCCCTTGATATCGGTCCGGCCACCGTCACCTATTTTCTCGAGGCTCTCGCCGACGCCGGGACCATCATCTGGAACGGACCGATGGGGGCCTTTGAGATGGATCCGTTCGCTCGAGGAACCATGGCCCTGGCCCGGGCAGTCGCCGCTTCATCGGCCTTGTCGATCATCGGCGGGGGTGATTCCAATTCGGCGATCAAAAAGGCCGGGGTGGCTGGTGACATCGGTTATATGTCGACCGGCGGCGGCGCCTTCCTGGAGATGATGGAAGGCAAGCAGCTTCCCGGAATCGCCGTGCTGAGTGAAGATAGCTGAGGAGACTGATATGACGAGAAAACCGTTGATAGCCGGAAACTGGAAGATGAACGGTGTCTTGATCGATGCCTGCAACCTGGCCGCCGGTATCGCCGCCGCCTGCCGCGGGCTGAGCGATCGGGAGGTACTGCTGGCGCCGCCGTTCACGGTGCTCAGCGAGGTGTCGCATACCATCGGGGAGGCGCCGATCCTCCTGGCCGGGCAGAATGTCTGCTGGGAAGGTAAGGGTGCCTTCACCGGGGAGATCTCTCCGGTGATGCTGCGCGATGCGGGAGCGATGGCGACTTTGGTCGGTCACTCGGAACGGCGGCAGATTTTCGGGGAAACCGATGAGTTGATCAACCGGCGCCTGAGGGGAGCCCTGGACTTCGGCCTGATGGCCATTCTCTGCATCGGGGAAACGTTGTACCAGCGCGAACAGTCGCAGACCTTTGCCGTCCTTGAAGAGCAGATCAGAAAAGGGCTGGCGGACATCGATCCGGCCCGGATGGACCGGGTGGTCATCGCCTATGAGCCGGTCTGGGCGATCGGCACCGGCAAGACGGCCACCAGCGATCAGGCCCAGGAAGCACACGCCTTCATCCGCACCGTGCTGGCCGATCTGTTCGAAAAAGATATTGCCGCGCAAACAAGAATATTGTATGGTGGCTCGGTCAAACCGACCACTATTGATGAACTGATGGCGCAGCCCGATATCGACGGCGCCCTGGTCGGTGGAGCCGCCTTGGACGTTGAAACGTTCGGGCGGATTATTCATTTTACGAGTAGTTAACCAGATGGAAACCTTGCTGATTATCGTCCACGTCGTCGTCTGCCTGTTTTTGATCGGCATCGTGCTGTTGCAACACGGCAAAGGCGCTGACATCGGCGCCACCTTCGGCGGTTCGAGCCAGTCGCTGTTCGGAACCGAAGGTCCGCTGCCGCTGCTGAACAAGATAACCACCCTGTCGGCGGTCATTTTCATGGTTACGTCGGTAGCCCTGGCCTACATTTCTTCACAGAACAGCACCGGCTCGGTGATGAGCGGTGCAGTCCAGGAAAGACCGGCAGCCGAAGCCGCCAGCGAGCAGGAAGCACGACTGGCCGTCCCCGAAGATTCGGAGCAGGCTCCGGCCGCTGCCGAACCGCAGGCTGATCAGCCTCAGCAGCAGGGGGAGACGCCGGTCCAATAAGAAGATCACCGATGCCGAAGTGGTGGAATTGGTAGACACGCTATCTTGAGGGGGTAGTGGCCCACGGTCGTGCGAGTTCGAGTCTCGCCTTCGGCACCAGTTGACAGTCCGTAACAGTCCATAGAAGCACAAAAAGCCCGCAGCCGGCAATGGTTTGCGGGCTTTTCTGTTGCCTGTTTGTCCGGTATGGTCCGTTCATGTCATGGATATTCCTGCAAGTCACGCACGATCCGTTCCGGATAAAATCGAGGGGGTGCCCGTTCAGGCACGGGAGTTGCTTCTTTGCTGGCGATATTTCGCATGGGATGACCTGCTGCCGTTGACGTGCTCAAGATACGCAGAGACATCTCAATTGGCGCCCTGCTTCCTATAAAGCCGGTGACTCACGAATGGTGGTCAACACATCGATGTATTCATTCTGACCCTTGTACAACCGGCTCATTTCGATAAGCACGCCGGCGATCTGGGCCAGGCTCTGGATGAAATTCACGTCATCCAAGGTGAAATCCCATTTTTCAGCCGTATATACCCGAACAGCACCGATGGCCTCGTCGCCGATCATGATGGGGACAGACAGGATTGAGGCGATCCCTTCTTTTTGGGCTGCTTCCGGATATTGAATTCTCGGATCATCGTTGACATCATAGACCGCAACCGGCCCGTCTTTCAGAGAGTCTGCAATAGATCGCAGGGCGCTCACAGTGCCCTTGTTCAAATACTCTTCGCTCAGGCCTGCTGAAGCCGCCACCTCCAACTCGTTTGTTTTGGGATTCATAAGAAACAGCGCGCAGCCCTTCAAGCCAAGCGTAGACTGGATGCTCTCAACGGTCATCTGGATGATCTTATCCGGGTCCTTTGATCGAGACATGGAACGGGTGACTTTGATAAGCGTCTCATAATTCAGTGTTAAGTTTCTCATGGCTCCTCCATTATTGCATCTGTTTGCCACATTGTGGGAATAGATGTATCATCATTCCCTTGAATATTTATACTAAATTAAATTGAAATATGCTATGCGCTTTGCACAAAACCGAGATACTCGTTAATCAACGGTTGCTATTGTTTAAGAAGGGAATGACCCATCAGGTTGCGTGCCCAGGATATGATCATGTCTGCCGGACACGTTTCAGAAGGCATGTCCAAAACGAAGAACAGAGAAATATCTTGCCGACGACAGAATTCGTTCGTCCTTGATGACTCGGCTACACGTTGTCACTGCAGCGCTCGATCTGCGCGCTCCTTCAGGGAGCGGATACGATGCGTGAGTTGGCTGTCGGCGGCGGCGAGGCTGGCGGCTTTGAGACATAATTGGACGGTCTTTTGGTGGTTGCCCTGCTGGGCTGCGGTGCGGGCCAGGGCATACCAGTAATGAGGGTTACGCGGTTCGATGCGCAGGGCCCGTTGCAGCAGGATTTCCGCTCCCTGATAGTTGCCGGCCTGCAGGGCCGTTTCCGCCTCTGCATAGAGCGGGGCGGCCGGGCCGGCGACCGGCGGTACCGGAGTCGGAGCCGGAGTCGGAGTCGGGACAGGGGCCGGCGTTGGTGGCGGTGGCGGTGCGGGAATCGTGCGCACTTCGGGCGGCCTCGGTGGTTCAACCGGCGGTCGTTCGGGATAGTATGGAGCGCAGGCCATCAGCGGCAGCAGCAGGACCGAAACGAGAAGGAGCCGGGCGGTTGTCGGGAGCGAGGGCATGACGGTATCCATTGGTTGAGCACAAAGCGCCTGGTCAGCGCAGGAGATCGTTGAGCGAATCGAAGAGTCCTTTGATTGTCCGGTCGATGGTTTCGCCGACCGGCGTTCGAGTCTGTTCCGGTATCGGGCCGCTGCCGGCGATAAAGGGCAGTGTTATGGTGTCGTTGTCGAACCACGGGGCCTGGTGCAGCGTCTGGCGGTTGATGCGCAGCCATTGAACGGAGGGTGGTGTGACCAACTCCAGCGGGGCGGTCGGTATCGACTCCATGATATGTTGCCAGACGCGCATCGCGCCGGCCGATCCGGTGATCCCGGTCGGGGTGTTGTCGTCATTACCGAGCCAGACCACGGCCAGGTGATCACCGGTGAAACCGGCGAACCAGCTGTCGCGCAGCCCGTCGGTGGTGCCGGTCTTGCCGGCGATGCCGTGATCGCGCAGGCGGGGTGAGCGCAGCAGGGCGGTTCCGGTGCCCTCGCTGACGACCCGCTGTAATGCATGGGTCAGCAGAAAAGAGACGTCCGGAGAGATGCGCTGTTCTACCGAGACACCGTAACGGGTACGCAGTTGGTGGTCGGGTGCCATAACGCTATCGATGGCCCGCAACATGGTGGAAAAGCCGCCGGCGGCGATGGTCTGATAGAGTGCGCAGACATCCAGCGGGCTCATCTCCACGGCGCCGAGGAGCAAAGAGGGCAGCGGCTGCAGCGGCTGGTGGTAGCCGAGTGCGCGGATGGTTTCGATGACACTTTCCAGACCGAGATCGAGACCGAGGCGCACCGTGGCCAGGTTGTAGGAGTTGGCCAGGCCGGTGACGAGTGGAACCTGGCCGTGTTCCAGCCGGTCGTAATTTTTCGGTTGCCACTGGTCGGCGGATCCGGGGTTTACGGTGATCGCTGCATCGAGGAGCGGGCTGGCCAGCGTGTAGCCGTGATTCAGAGCGGCCAGATACACGGCCGGCTTGATCAGCGAGCCGATCGGGCGCCGGGCCTGCAGGGCGCGGTTGAACCCGTGCCGGGCCGGAACCTTCCCACCGGCCAGGGCCAGTACTTCGCCGGTTTCCCGGCTGGTGACGACCACGGCTCCTTCAATCTCGTCGTCTTGTTCTGTTTCGAGCTCACCAATGGTGCGCTGCAGGTTTTCTTCCACTTGCAATTGAATATGTGGATCGAAGGTGGTCAGGATCTGCAGGCCGTCACTGGCCAGGTCTTCTTCCCGGTAGTCCTCGGCGAGTTGTTGGCGAACCAGATCGAGAAAGGCGGGGAATCGGTTCAGCCCGCTTTTCTGCAGGTCAACCTCAGCCAACGGGCGCGCCAGAGAGCGGTCCAGTTCAGCCGGGTCGATCAGGCCGTTGTCGGCCATGGCCGTCAGCACCAGGTCCCGCCGCTGTCGGCAGCGATCGGCATGCCGGTGCGGGTCATAGTAGGACGGGCCCTTGATCATGCCGACCAGCGTGGCGATCTGGTCGGGCCGCAGGTCGTCGAGTGTTCGTTTGAAGTAATAGGTACTCGCCAGGGCAAAACCGTGAATGGCCCGGTTGCGGTCCTGGCCGAGGAAAATCTCGTTGGCATAGGCGGCCAGGATTTCGTCTTTGGCATAACGGCGTTCCAGAAGCATCGCCATGAGTGCTTCGCGGGCCTTGCGGAGCAGGGAGCGCTCGCGGTCCAGGAAGAGGTTTTTTACCAGCTGCTGGGTCAAGGTGCTGCCGCCCTGGACGATTTCGCCGGCCGTGACGTTGGCCATCAGTGCCCGGGCGATTGCCGGCGGCGAGATTCCCAGATGGTCGTAAAAGGAGCGATCTTCGACGAGCAACAGTGTCTCGACCAGCAGATCGGGCAGCGATTCGCGGGTGACGATGATCCGGTCCTCGTGGATCAGCGGATGAAAGCTGCCGATCCGCATCGGGTCGAGGCGAACCGATAACAGTGGCTCGGAGGTGGCGGCATCGCTCAGCGCGGCGATTTGATCGCCGGCAAAGGTGATGGTCAGCCGGCGTGATGGTTCCTCACCGTCCGGGAAATGGAAGGTGCGGCTGGTCAGCTGGATGGTGGCATCGGTGCGGGTGAAACTGCCCGCGCCTTCCGGTCTGTCCTCACGGCGATAGCCTCCGAGGAGCAACTCCGTTTCGAGCATTTGCGGCGACAGCTGCAGACCCGGATAGAGCTCGAGTGGGCGGGCGTAGACGATGGCCGGCAGTGACCAGCGTTTGTTGTCGAAGCGGTTGCGGATCTCCTGATCCAGATTGAGCAGATAGCTCACTGCCCCGGCGGTCATCAGCAGGGCCACCGCGACGGTCAGCGGTATCAGGAGGCGTGGTTTGGGCAAGCGAAACATGGATACCAGTATAATCCGATTGCGCTGGTCTCGCCCGCAAATACGATTTTTTATGTATCCCACGACGGGAAGATACAACAAGCGATGAAAAGCGTTATCGAGGTCGGCAGAACCGACCAGCCTGAGGGGAGCTGATTTTCATATAACCGCCATGACTGATGGTCACAACGAAGCATGAAAATCGGCATCGTGGTCGGATGGGCTAGTTGATCCTCCCT
>CAZUJZ010000030.1:0-10456 GCA_964620665.1 uncultured Desulfofustis sp.
AGGCAGGACCGGCCAGCCCTTCCCACCACGATACCGATTTTCATCGTTCGTTGTGACTGCCGGCCATCAGGTAAAATATTGTTTAAAATGAGATACGATTTCCCTTGTTGATGAATGCTGAGCAGTGATCTGAAAGGGCGTGCGTCGGCGGGGTTGATGTACTGGCGAGGTACCATTGCTATTCTTTTGTATCTGCCTTATGTTTAGCGCGTTTGCCTTTTGATTGCCCGGGCCGGGCGTGCCCCGGTCGACTCGGAGCCGGCCGGTTTCTTATCTGCGGAGAGGACACGATGGACCTTCAGGTTTTTGCCAGCGGCCTGCTGGCACAATTGGCCGGTTGGCTGCAAGTGGGTTATGCTTTTGGTGCCGGCATGGTATCGGCGGTCAACCCCTGCGGTTTTGCAATGCTGCCGGTCTATCTTTCTCTTTATCTTGGTGCCGGCGATCAGCACTTTGCGCAGCGCTCCTGGCCTGTCCGGCTCGGTCGCGCCGTCGGCGTCGCTCTGGTCGTTACGGCCGGGTACGGTCTGCTCTTCGGAGTGATCGGCACCATAGTCTCGGCCGGCGGTTCTCTGCTGCTCGGCGTGTTGCCCTGGGTATCGGTGATTATCGGTGCAGCCTTGCTGGTGCTCGGTTTCTGGATGTTGCTCGGCAAACATGTTTCTCTGGATATCATGGTCCGCCTGTCGAGTCGTCTCGGAGACCCTCGAACCATCAGTATCCGCGGGTTTTTTCTGTTTGGTTTGGCCTTTGGCGCCACCTCGCTGGGGTGTACCCTGCCTATCTTCCTGGTTGTCGTCGGCAGCGCACTGACGGCCGGTGATTTTGTTACCGGGATGGTGCAGTTTCTCTGGTATATTCTCGGCACCGCCAGCGTTTTCCTGCTGCTGACCCTGGCCATGGCCTTTGTCCAGGGCGGCATCGTCGTTGGTTATCTACGGCGGATGGTCCCCTACGTGCACGTTATTTCGTCGATCCTGCTGATCCTGGCCGGCGGTTATATTGTCTGGTACTGGCTGAGCAGCGGATTGCTGGTCGGCCAGTCGGCCCTGTCCTAAAGATGGCTGATGCAGATCACGTCCGTGGCGCCGGGCAACCGGGGCTAACGAGCGACGACATAACAGCTGGCAAGCAGCTTCAGCAGGGACGTGGGATGATTGCCGCAAGCGGCGCCTATCTGATCTGGGGCCTGCTGCCGGTCTATTGGAAGGCGCTCGAATCAGTTCCTTCCTACCAGATCCTTGCCCATCGGATGCTCTGGTCGCTGGTGCTGACGGCCTGCCTGCTCGCTGTTTTCGGTGGTAGGGATCGGTTTCGTTCCTTGTTTGCCGATCGGAAGATGGTTCTGGTTTCAATCGGCAGCGGCCTGTTGCTCGGTGTCAATTGGCTGACTTATATCTGGGCGGTCAACAGCGGCTATATTGTCGAGGCGAGTCTTGGTTACTATATCAATCCGTTGGTCACCGTTACCTTCGCCGTGCTCATTCTCGGCGAGCGACTCCGTTTCGGCCAGGTGGCGGCGTTGCTGCTGGCCGTTCTCGGGGTTGTCTACCTGACCGTGGTCTATGGGCGCTTTCCCTGGATCGCGTTGTTGCTGGCGATGACCTTTGCCGTTTACGGCCTGTTGCACAAAATGATTCGGATAGCGCCGTTGAAGGGGTTGTTTCTGGAAACGCTGGTGTTTTTCCTGCCGGCTACCGCGATGGTTCTGTTTGCCGGTTCGGACGGGCGGGGTGCCTTTATCACCGGTGGCTGGTCGCTCTCGCTGCTGCTCATCGGGACCGGTGTCATCACGACTATTCCGTTGTTGTTGTTTGCCTATGCCGCACATAATATCAAGCTTTCATTGCTTGGTATCCTGCAATATACGGCACCGACTTTGAACCTGCTGCTTGGGGTCTTTGTGTATCACGAAGAGTTCCCCGGGAGCCGAATGGTTGGGTTTTTGTTGGTCTGGAGCGCGTTGTTTGTTTTTGTCATCGAAGGAATGAGCCAACGCTCACGACTCAAGAAAGCGGTATTGGTCCAGCGGTAAGCAGATATGTCCTGTCTATTCGTCCTTTTTTAACGGGAGAGCAAAACGGGGGATAATCGTTGTTGGATATGCGGCAATCGTCGAAAGAATGATTATTATCTGACTATGAGCAGGGTCTTTGCATGATGTGGAAACGGGGCATTTCTTCTCTTCTTTCACTCCCTCTCTCCACCTGTCCCGTCAAGCATCATGCTCAGGCCCCGCTTCTTTTTTTAATGCCACTCTTTTTTTCCCGTGCTTTTTTCTCTGCGGCCGGAGCAACGCATATCACCGACCGATGTTGCGGGGTTCCTTCAGGGCCATTGACAATCACTCCAAAACGAGTCTGGTTCGGTGTGCTCAAGGGAAAAATCGTTTGATTTTTCGCCGACGTTCCAGCTATCATGGACGCATCGCCAACATGAGTCCCATTCCTTTTTGATCGGCTACCCAAGAGCCGGCAATGATGATAAAATGATAGATAAAAAACAATTACTTACCACCTTTCTGCCGATAGCCGTTCTGCAGACGGAAACACAAGATGCCGCGGAAGCAGTGCCGCAACAGCAATTGTTTGACGGCATGGTCTGTATCAGGCGAATGCCGTTTCGGATCGGCCGTGAGTCCCGGGTTAAGAAGGTCAATGGTCGTGTCGAACGGATTGAGCGGCCTAAACTGGATGATCGGGAACCGAATAACGATCTTTATTTGGTCGATCGAGGGCACCTGCTCAATATTTCCCGGGAGCATCTGCGCATCGAGATCGACGGCGATGCGTTTTACCTGGTCGATCGCGGGAGCGCCTGCGGTACCAAGGTCAACGGCGAGCCGGTGGGGGGCGACGATCAGGGCGGCAGAACCATCCTGAAGGATGGGGATGTCATCACCATCGGTACAATGGAAAGCCCGTACCGTTTTCGTTTTCTCGATCTGCGGGGGTTTACGATCACGATACGCGATCACTGACACCATAGTCCTGCGGCGAGAAGTGCACCGGACAGGCGGGTTTTACGGGGAAACGTCAGAAGAGCATCAAGAAGGCGGTGTCGTGTCAATCGGCCCGACTGATTGCCTGGGCGACCTGCAGAGCCTGCCTGGTCGCGGCGACATCGTGGACTCGCAACAGGGAAACCTTGTCCAGGCACAAGGCCGAAATAACGGCTGTCGCCAGATCGCGATCCTGAGGTGTGCAGCCGGTGAGATCTCCGAGAAACCGTTTGCGTGAATGGCCGAGCAACACCGGTCTGCCCAATTCGGCAAACCGGTCGATATGCTTGATCAGCGAGAGGTTGTGCTGCAGGCGTTTGCCGAAGCCGATGCCCGGATCGACGATGATCCTGGCCGGATCGATGCCGGCGGCCGCCAGCGTTGTCAGCCGCTCGGCGAAAAAATCGCAGATCTCACCGACAACGTCCCCGTAGCGGGGATCAACCTGCATGGTATCGGGTGTTCCCTGCATATGCATGATGATGAGCTCGGCGCTGCTGCCGGCAGCTAGTGCGACCATTTCCGGGTCACCGTACAGCGCGCTGACATCGTTGATCAATGATGCACCGGCAGCCAGTGCCTGGCGCGCTACTTCCGCCTTGCGGGTATCGATGGATATCGGTATGTCGGAGAATGTACGGATCGCGTTGATCAGCGGGATGGTCCGTTCCAGTTCTTCATTGAGGCTGATCGGATCGGCAAACGGTCGTGTCGATTCGCCGCCGATATCGATGATATCGGCGCCCGATGCGATCAGGAATCGGGTGTGATCGACGGCGGCCTGCAGGGTCGACAGAGAGCCGCCGTCGGAAAATGAGTCGGGGGTTACATTGACGATCCCCATGACTCTGATGGGGCTGCCGGTCATGTCGACAGTCCCGGCTCCCGGTTGTCTCCTGTCTGCTCTTCCGATGGCGGACCACCGGTCTCTTCTGTTGCCGGTTCCGGAATGGGCGGCTCTGTCGCTGCCGGTCCGGCAGATTTTTTTGCGGCCGCGGTATCTTCCTGCGGCTCGCCGTTCGGGTGGTGGTCGTCAGGCCGCAGTTCGGCGAGAATCCGCTTGATATCTTCGAGGACGATGGTTTCCTTTTCCAGCAACTCACTGGCCATCCGCTCCAGGACATCCCGGTGGCTTTCCAGCAGAGAAGTCACCTTTTCGATTGCCTCCAGGATGATCTCTTTTACGGCACTATCGATCTGCTTTGCAGTTTCTTCACTGAAATCACGGTGCTGGGCGATCTCCCTGCCGAGAAAGATCTGTTCTTCTTTCTTGCCATAGGTCAGCGGGCCCAATTCTTCACTCATGCCCCATTCGCAGACCATCTTACGGGCCAGTTGGGTGGCGCGTTCGAGATCATTACCGGCACCGGTGGTGATTTCATCGAAGATGATTTTTTCGGCGATTCGGCCGCCAAACAGGATGCAGATCGAGTTTTTCAGAAATGCCTTGGAATGGGTATATTTTTCGACCATCGGTAATTGCATGGTCAGACCGAGCGCCCGGCCGCGGGGGATGATGGTCACCTTGTGGATCGGGTCGGTATTGGGCAACAGATAGGCGACGAGGGCGTGTCCCGCCTCGTGGTAGGCGGTAACCTCCTTTTCCTTCTCGGTGATGATCATCGAGCGGCGTTCGGCTCCCATCATGATCTTGTCCTTGGCTTTCTCCAAAAGGACCAGCGTGATCTCCTTGGCACCTTCGCGGGCGGCCATCAGCGCTGCTTCATTGATCAGGTTTTCCAGGTCGGCGCCGGAGAAACCGGGGGTGCCCCGGGCCAGGATATCGTAATCGATATTGGCCGCCATTTTGGTCTTTTTGCCATATATTTCAAGAATTTTTTGGCGTCCGCCGACATCGGGGATCGGCACGACCACCTGCCGATCGAAACGACCGGGTCGGAGCAGGGCCGGATCAAGAACGTCGGGCCGGTTGGTTGCGGCCACGATAATGACCCCTTCGTTCGACTCGAAACCGTCCATTTCAACGAGCAACTGGTTCAAGGTCTGTTCCCGCTCGTCGTGACCGCCGCCGAGTCCGGCGCCGCGATGGCGGCCGACGGCATCGATCTCATCGATGAAGATAATGCAGGGGGCATGCTTCTTCCCTTGGATGAACAGGTCACGGACCCGCGAGGCGCCGACGCCGACGAACATCTCGACAAAATCGGAACCGGATATGGAAAAGAACGGCACGTCGGCCTCGCCGGCAATTGCCCGGGCGAGCAGGGTCTTGCCGGTACCCGGAGGGCCGGCCAGCAGCACGCCTTTTGGGATTCGGCCGCCGAGCGCGGTAAATTTGTGCGGGTCTTTGAGAAAGTCGATGATCTCTTCAAGTTCCTCTTTCGCTTCGTCGATGCCGGCGACATCGGCAAAGGTTACCTTGTTGGTACCCTGTTCCATCAACCGGGCCCGGGTCTTGCCAAACGACAGGGCGCCGCCCTTGCCGCCGCCCTGCATCTGGCGCATGAAGAAGATCCAGACGCCGATCAGCAGCAGCATCGGGAACCAGGAGACGAAGATGGTCATGAACCAGTTGTCCTGCTGCGATTCCTTCACGGAAATATCGACGCCGGCATCGCGCAACAACGGAATGAGCTCGTCGTCGTTGGTCGGGAAGACGGTGCGAAACGGTTTGCCGTCCTGCAAGGTGCCGGAGATGGTGTCGCCATCGATCCTGACCCGGTTGATCGATTTGTTTTCGATCCTGGTCATGAACTCGCTGTAAGTGAGTGAGGAAACATTGCCCTGCGGTTTGTTAAACAGGTTGAAGAGCAGGATCATGGTCAGGCCGATTACCAGCCACATGCTCAGGTTTTTATAGAACGTATTCAAAAATCCCTCCAGGTACGATCAGCCGATCTCCATCGTACCGCTCATGTTCTCGTTTATTCGGAGCGGCACCCAGGTGCCGCCGTGACAATCGCCATTACATTAAATCATCTTTCGGCAAAGTCGAGTGCCTTCCGTTACCTAATCTAGTCATCAGGCAAATTTTTGTACAGCTTTTACCCCGACCGCTTTGTCTCTCATGTCTTTGAGCGCCCGGATAAACGCGGCGGCGCCGCTGATCGTCGTCGTGTAAGGGATGTGCAGATCGATGGCGGCGCGCCTGATCCGGTAGCTGTCCTCGGTGGTTCGCCGGCCCAGTGAGGTGTTGACGATCCAGGCGATGTCATGGTCCTGGATCTTGTCCAGGATGTGGGGGCGTCCCTGGGAGATCTTGTTGATCTGTCGGCAATCGATACCGCTCTCCTGCAGAAATAATGCGGTGCCGCTCGTGGCGTAGATGGTAAACCCGAGTTCGACGAGGGTCCGGGCGATGGGGACGATGGCGATCTTGTCGCCGTCCCGCACCGAGATAAAGACATTGCCCTGGGTCGGTAAGCTGGAGCCGGCTGCCAGTTGGGCTTTGCCGAGCGCCATGCCGAGGTCGTCGTCGATGCCCATCACTTCACCGGTTGATTTCATCTCCGGGCCGAGCAGTGAATCGACTCCGTCGAATCGATCGAAGGGAAAGACAGCTTCCTTGACGGCCCAGTGATCGATCTGGACCTCGCTTCTCAGGCCAAGATCTGCCAGCGTCATGCCGAGCATCACCTTGGTGGCCAGTTTTGCCAGCGGCACGCCGGTGGCCTTACTGACGAACGGTACGGTCCGCGAGGCGCGGGGGTTGACTTCGAGGACATAGAGGGCGTCGTCTTTGACGGCGAACTGCACATTCATCAGTCCGATAACGCCAAGTTCTGCGGCCATCGCCTTGCTGGCGGTGGTGATCTCGTCGATGATCGCCGCCGAGAGGGTGTGCGGGGGAAGGACGCACGCGGAATCACCCGAGTGGATACCGGCCTCTTCGATATGTTCCATGATGCCGCCGATAATCGTTGTCTGTCCGTCGCTGATCGCATCCACATCCACTTCGATGGCATCCTGCAGAAATTGATCGATCAGGATCGGGTGATCCTGGGCGGTATCGCCGATGGTCTGCATAAAATCGCAAATGCCGTCTTCGTTGTAGACGATGCGCATGGCTCGGCCGCCGAGCACGTATGAAGGACGAACGACGACCGGGTAACCGATCTCGGCTGCCGCCCGCAAGGCCTCGTCGACGGTCAGGACCGTGTCGTTTTTCGGTTGCTTCAGGTCCAACTTGCGGAGCAGCTGCTGGAAGCGTTCCCGATCCTCGGCCCGGTCGATGGCGTCCGGTGGCGTACCGACGATCGGCACGCCGGCGGTCGCCAGCGGCACCGCCAGATTGAGCGGGGTTTGGCCGCCGAATTGCACGATAACACCATCGGGCCGTTCCAGATCGATGATGTTCAGGACATCCTCGCGGGTCAATGGTTCGAAATAGAGTTTATCGGAGGTGTCGTAATCGGTGGATACGGTTTCCGGGTTGGAGTTGACCATGATCGATTCGATGCCGATTTCTTTTAATGCAAACGAGGCATGCACGCAGCAATAGTCGAATTCGATACCCTGGCCGATGCGGTTCGGCCCGCCGCCCAGGATCATGATTTTCCTGCGATCGGTTCGCCGGGCCTCGTTTTCCTGCTCGTACGTGGAATAATAGTACGGGGTATACGATTCGAATTCCGCCCCGCAGGTATCGACCAGCTTGTAGACCGGCACGACGTCGAGTTGGTGACGCAGCTCGCGGATGTCGTCTTCCGAGGTCCTGGTCAGAAAGGCCAGCTGCCGGTCCGAGAAGCCCTGCTGTTTGCAGTGGCGCAGGAAATCGCGGTCGAGTCCGCGAAATTCCCGGGCGCTGATCTCTTCCTCGGTTGTCACGATCTGTCTGAGGTTGTGCAGAAACCAGGGGTCGATGCCGGTCAACTCGGAGATCTTGTTGACCGTCATGTTCCGTTTGAGTGCCTCGTAGATAAAGGCCACCCGTTTCGAGTTGGCCACCAGCAGGCCGCTCTGAAGATCTTCGTCGTCGAGATGACTCATGACCTCCTTGCCGTCACCGCCGAAACCGAAGCGTCCGGTTTCCAGGGAGCGCATGCCTTTCTGGAAGGCTTCCTTGAAGGTTCGGCCGATGGCCATCGTCTCGCCGACCGATTTCATCGAGGTGCTCAGGCAATCGACGGCGTCGGGGAATTTTTCAAAGGTCCAGCGGGGGATCTTGACCACGCAATAATCGATGGTCGGTTCGAAGGATGCGTAGGTTTCCCTGGTGATATCGTTGCGAATTTCGTCGAGCGTGTAGCCGACTGCCAGTTTGGCGGCGATCTTGGCAATCGGAAAACCGGTCGCTTTGGAAGCAAGCGCCGAACTCCGGGAGACCCGCGGGTTCATCTCGATTACCATCAGTTCGCCGTCCACTGGATTGACGGCGAACTGCACGTTCGAGCCGCCGGTTTCGACGCCGATCTCGCGGATGATGGCAATCGCCGCATCGCGCATGTCCTGGTATTCACGATCGGTCAGGGTCTGGACCGGCGCGACGGTGATCGAGTCGCCGGTGTGGACGCCCATCGCATCCATGTTCTCGATGGAGCAGATGATGACGACATTGTCGTTTTTATCGCGCATCACTTCAAGTTCGAATTCTTTCCAGCCGAGCAGGCTGCGTTCGAGCATCAACTCGCTGGTCATCGACAGGTCCAGACCGTGTTTGCACAGGGCTTCCAGCTCCTGACGGTTGTAGGCGACGCCGCCGCCGGTGCCGCCAAGGGTGAAACTCGGTCTGACGATCAGCGGGAAGCCGATGTCCTCGCCGGCCAGCAGCGCTTCGTCCAGAGTGTGAACGATGATTGATTCCGGAACCTTGAGGCCGATGGCCCGCATTGCCGCGCGGAATTCTTCGCGCCCTTCGGCTTTCTTGATAACGGCGATATCGGCGGCGAGCATCTCCACGCCAAATTTTTCGAGGACGCCCATCTCGGCAACCCTGATGGCGGTGTTCAGCGCCGTCTGACCGCCAAGTGTCGGCAGCAGTGCGTCGGGGCGTTCGATTTCGATGACCCGGGCGACCATCTCCGGGGTGATCGGCTCGATATAGGTGGCGTCGGCCAGACCGGGGTCGGTCATGATGGTGGCCGGGTTCGAGTTGATCAGCACCACCTGGTAGCCTTCTTCTTTCAGGGCTTTTACCGCCTGCGTACCGGAATAGTCGAATTCACAGGCCTGGCTGATGATGATCGGGCCGGAGCCGATGATGAGTATCTTTTTAATGTCGTCTCGTTTGGGCATAAGATCTGTTGCGCTCAGAAAAGGGTGCGTGGTGTCTGCCGATCTTCTTCAGGGCAGGTTTTCAGTGCGGCCGGTGTTGCTGATGGATCAGTTCGATAAAGCGATCGAACAGATACATCGCATCGTGCGGACCGGGTGCGTGTTCCGGGTGGTATTGCACCGAGAACGCCGGGTATCGTTTGTGGCGCATACCTTCGCAGCTGCCGTCGTTGAGGTTGCTATGGGTCAGTTCCACCTGATCCGGATCGAGCGTGCTCATGTCGACGCAGAATCCGTGGTTCTGGGAGGTGATTTCCACCTTGCCGGTATGCAGGTCTTTGACCGGCTGGTTGCCGCCGCGGTGACCGAATTTGAGTTTGTATGTCGAACCGCCGTAAGCCAGACCGAGCATCTGGTGACCGAGACAGATGCCGAAGATCGGTAGACGGCCGAGCAGTTCCCGAATGGTGGTGACCACTCCTTCGACGCCGGCCGGGTCGCCGGGACCGTTGGACAGGAAGATCCCGTCCGGCTGCATGGCCAGGACAGTCGCTGCATCGGTGGTTGCCGGCACGACCTGGACCCGGCATCCTTTGTCGGTCAGGATCCGCAGCTGGTTGTATTTGATGCCGAAATCAAAAGCGACAACCTTCAGGGCCTCCGGCGGCCCTGCAGCGGTCTCGAAGGATGTGCCGGGGATCGGAGTGTGGTCCGCCGACCAGCCGTACGGGTCCTGGCAGCTTACCCGCTTGACCATGTCCCGGCCGATCAGGCCCGGCCAGTTTTTCGCCTTGTCGACCAACGAGTCGGGATCGGTATCCTCGGTGGAGACGATGGCCTTCATGGCGCCGACGGTGCGGATATGGCGAACCAGCGCCCGGGTATCAAACCCCTCGACGCCGAGTACCCCATAGGCCGTGAGGAAATCGGCCAGATTCTGGCGTGCCCGATAATTGCAAGGGATTGCATTGTATTCCTTAACCAGGAAGGCTTTCGGGTGAACCGCAGCCGATTCCATATCATCGGGGTTGACGCCGTAATTACCGATCAGCGGATACGTCATTACTACCATCTGACCCGTATAGGAGGGGTCGGTCAGTACTTCCTGGTAGCCGCTCATCGAGGTATTGAAGACGACTTCACCGACCGTTTCGCCTCGGCCGGTAAAGGAGAGCCCCTCAAAGACGGTGCCGTCTTCCAGGGCGATCACTGCTTTCATAAGGACGTCCTTCTGTACGGGCGGTCGGGGACCGCATCAGTGTTGCGGCTGCTGCTGAGGGG
>CAZUJZ010000030.1:10556-20344 GCA_964620665.1 uncultured Desulfofustis sp.
TCCTTCTGTACGGGCGGTCGGGGACCGCATCAGTGTTGCGGCTGCTGCTGAGGGGAAACGGTTGTCGCCGGTTCGATCGATCCGGCGGATCGAGGCCTTTCTCGTTGATGGCAGCATGGGTGAGCCGGTCTTCGTTTCGTCAAGATAAAACGATAAAATATAACCCTGAAAAGCGCTTTTCGTCAACCAGAATCAGGGGGTGACGTTAGGGCGTTGACAGCCGTGAGTGCGGATCTGGGGTCTTGGCACCGAAAATCCACCACCGCAGGGCGGGGTTGGAAAAATGAGCGGCACGTTGTTGACCGGAGTTGTTTTCGGCGAGTCATTATGGTAGAGCAACTGGCCATGATCAAGCATTTATCCCCCCACAGAGAAACGGCAGATGGCCGGAACGGCGGCATCGAATTGCGCCGGGTCGTGCTGGATGAACTGACCGTGGAGCGTTTTCAGGCCATGGTGGGACAGGCCTGGGGTGTTCTCGGAGGTACCCGTTCGGGGATTGATCGTTTTGTATCCTTGCTCGCCGGCAACGAGGAAGGATTCACGGCGGAGACGCTGAAACTGCCCGACCACCTGGCCGTTGTCAGTTTCCGCGGTCAGCAGGAGTTGTTTGAAGAAGAACTGCGGCGGGACGATTCCGAATTTCTCGAGCGGATCGACCCCGGCACACCGGCCCGCGCGTTTTTCCGGCATGGTCCCCGGATTGAGGAGTTGATTCGGCTCTTTCGACTTGAGCATGTACTCGATCGGGGCTATCGCCAGCTCAGTTCCGGAGAGAGCAGAAAGGTGCTGCTGCTGTCGGCGATCAGTCGCGGTGCCCGCTACCTGCTGGTGGAAAACCCCTACGACGGTCTGGATCGGAAAGCCTGCCAGGATTTCGATCGGACCATGACGGAGTTGCTTCAGGACGGCTTTGGCATCATAGTCGTGCTCACCTGCCGGGCCGATATCCCGCCGTGGTGCACCCATCTGGCGGTGATTGAGGGGGGCGTTATGGTGCGACAAGGGGAGCGCGGCGACGTTGAACAGGCCATATCTGAGGCTGAGACGGCCGGCAGCTGGGTACAATTACTTGGCGCCGGCGCGGGCGATGATACGTCCGGAGAGCCGGAAAATCTGATCAGGCTGGTCAGCGGCCATGCCGGCTATGGCGAGAGGCCCATTTTCTCCGGCCTCGATGTCACCGTTCAAACCGGTCAGCACACCCTGATAACCGGCCCGAACGGGGCCGGCAAATCAACCCTGCTGGCCTTGATTACCGGCGATCATCCCGATTGCTACACCAACGAGCTGTATCTGTTTGGTATCCGTCGCGGCAGCGGCGAGTCGATCTGGCAGCTGAAAAAAGACATGGGTATCGTCAGTCCCGCCCTGCATCGGGAGCATTACCTGCCCGGCAGCGTCTTGCAGGTGGTTGTTTCCGGTTTTTTCGATTCGATTGGTCTCTATAGCAAACCGACCGTGCAACAGCAGCGGCAGGCCCGTTTATGGCTTGCCGAGATAGGGCTGAGCGATCGGGAAAAAACTCCGTTCCGGCGTCTCGGTTATGGGGAACAACGCCTCATCCTGATCGCCCGTGCCCTGATCAAGCTGCCGAAATTACTGGTCCTCGATGAGCCGACACAGGGACTGGACGACCGGAATCGCGCCACGCTGCTCGATTTCCTTGAAACGGTCGCAACGAGACAGATCAGCACAATTCTCTATGTCAGTCATCGCCAGGACGAATTCCGATCGTTTTTCAGGCAACATCTCGAACTGGGCTGAACCTGCTGTCGACAAGCTGCGGTGAGGCAACAGGCAACGGTCGGTGTGCGGCCGACAGCGCTGCCTGTCAATGGAGACGCGAGTTCCGGTTATGCGAAGCTGTCGGCAAACAGCTTCTCGATGGCGGCTCGGCCGGCATCGCTGAGGTACCTGGTGCCGGAGCCGACGAAGGTGTCGTATTTGATCTGGGGTTGGTCTTCCTGCCAGCCGTCTTGCCACGTGTACCACTTTTCCTTCGGCTGATCGAAGACATGCAGCGGGCGATTGAAGATCTTGGCGAGTTGTACGGCCCAGCCTGTGCCGCCTTTTACCGAGCCGTCATCCTGGATACTGCCGACGACGAATACCTGGTAGCCGCTGTTGACCATATGAAAAATGGTCTGCAGGACTCTGCGGATCTTCTCGGTCTCGTAATAGGTTCGGTGCATCATGCGGGAAGCAAGTTCCATACTGATGTCGCCCCGTTCGAGCTCTTCTTCGGTCAGGATCCGGGTGTTTTTATCCCGAGCCAGTTTATGACCCTCGAAGGTGTAGATGACTTCATTGACGTTGAACTTCTCAGCGGTTTCGCCGAAGACGGTCTCGGCGCCTTTCAGGCCGCCGCTGTAAAGCGTGCAGTTTTCCGGATTCATGGGGTGACCCTCGTTGATGTTTATCAAAAGCAATTGTGCATCGGTCTCGATTCTATAATACAGCTGCCGAGAAAGGCAACCGTGGGGGGCTTTTTCTGTTCATTTTCACCGGTATCTTTTTCCCGCGCTGAGGAAGACTCGCCATGGGGCGGGGTGGCCTTCCACCGTTTTTGACGGATCGTTTGGATTGATGAAGTCCTCAAACGACTCAAATACCATCCACTCGGTACGCCGCTGTTCGGCCGAACTCATCGGGTGGGCATCAAACAGCTGTACCGCCGAGAAACCGGCCCGATGCAGCCAATTGGCCAGGCAGGTGCCGGTTGGCACGAAATAGGTGCCGGGGACCTTGGCATAGGTTTTTTCCGGGAACAGAGCAACGGGATCGTCGCCGGGAATGGCCTGGGACTCGACAATCAGGCGGCCGCCGGGTTTCAGAGCAGCGAAAAGATCGCGCAGGGTCTCGATCGGCGAAGGCCGATGATAGATGACGCCCATCAGCAGGATGAGGTCAAAGGTTTCCGGAAACAAGGCAATCTGCTCGACGCCGAGCAGGTCGACGGCGAGGTTGGTAAAACCGGCCATACCGTTGAGGGCCTGGAAACAGAAATAGTGTTGGACCGATGGTTCGAATCCAAGCGCCAGCAGCGGCTGATAGGCGCTCAGACGGAACAGGTAATAACCGTTGTTGCACCCGATATCGGCAACGACCTTGCCGGTCAGATCGGGCAAGGCGGGTAAAACCCGGCGCCATTTGCGCTCACTGCGCCATTCGGCATCAATATCGATGCCAAAGACCGAAAACGGACCTTTCCGCCAGGGCATGAAGGCTTTGAGCCGCTCCCTGATTTGCTGGCGGACTGGTGGCGATACCTCGTCGGCGTCGCCAATGCGCACCACGTCCTGACTGCCGTCGGTGTTGTCGGCGCGAAATCGGGCGAGGAATTCGGCGGGCCGGCGGTACCTGAGAAACCCCTTTTTGGGCTGGCCTGCCCACTGGTGCCGGTCCCGCAGAACGGCCTCGATGTCGGCACGCCTGACGGTGGCGGGTAATTTGTCGAGATAATTCATGCCGGTCTTCGGTCAGGCCGGTTTACAGGCGATAAAGGAGGAAAAGTTGAACCATTGGAAAAAGGGGGTGACCGGCCGAAAGCCGGCGTTGGCCAACAGGGCGATATTCTCCTCGACGGAAAACGGGATCAGGATATTTTCCAGGGCTTCCCGTTTGCGGGCGATTTCCAGTTCGGAATAGCCGCGTTCCCGTTTCAGGTCATGGTAGATGTCGATAAAGCTGCGGTTCAAGCGGCCGGTCGGCAGGATCGTTTTTTCACTGACGATCAACAGCCCGCCGGGGCGGAGGTTGGCAAACAGCCGCTCAACCAGGGCCGGCCGCAGCAGCGGTCGGATGAATTGCAGCGTATAGTTGACGATAAAGGCCCCGGTACCCGGGTGCTCTATCTGGTTGATGTCTTCCAGATAGAAGTCGATGCTGTGCTGCCGGCTGTACATCTCCGCCTTGAGCCGGGCCTTTTCCAACATCGCCGGCGAACTGTCGATGCCGACCAGGCGAAGGTCCCGGTCATCGAGGAGCCGGGCGATCTGCAGCAGCGAGGTGCCGGTGGCGCAGCCGAGATCACAGACGGTATCTCCCGGATCCAGGTGACGGCGAAGCAGGTGGGCGGTGGCCTTGATCACCTCCTGGTAAAAGGGCACGGAACGATCGAGCATATCGTCGAAGACCTCGACCACCCGGTCGCTGAACGCGAAATCCTCGGGGACGGTATCGGTGCGGTACAATCGATCGGAAGGCAGTGCGGAAGACGACGGCATGGCGGGGCTATTTTTTTTGATACCAGGTACCGTCGGCGCTGCGGAACCAGTGTCCCGGGCTGCCTTTTTCGGCGATCTGCTTGGCTCGTCGCTGGCCGACGAGGGTGATGTCAACTCCTTGTTTCTTGGCAATTTCGGCGTAGACGAGTCGGCGATCGTTATTTTCCGCCTGAACGACCTGCTGCTGAGGTTTGTTGTTGCTGCGATATTCCAGGTATCCCTGGGCGTTTTCGCCGATCACACCCTGGTCCTTCAGGGCGATGATCGTCGGCAAACGCGCTGTCATCCGGTCTTTGATCGAGGCGGATGTGGCCGGTGCGGCACAGAAGAGCAGGGTGATCAGAAACATCAAAACGATGGCGGTGCTGTGTTGGCAGCGCATGGAGAACCTCCGGGGGATGGGGTTATTGCTTGACGTCCTCGGCGGCCTCGTCGATATCACTGAAGAAATCGTCGAGGGCCCGGTCAACTTTGACATTGACGTCGATGGTGATGTGGATCGGCTTGATTTCCAAGGGCTTGACTTCGACCTGGTGTCTGGTGCACGACAGCAGCAGTCCGGACAGGGCCGCACCAGTCAGTAGCAGGCAGGCGTGGCGGCGCTTCATTTCATTTGTTTCCCATGATCGATTTGACATCATAGCCGACCCGCAACAGGTCGGCCAGCGGCAGACGCAGATTGATATCCAGTCTGATTGGATAGTCCAGGTTGCCCTGCTCCGCTTCGACCAGCATCCCGTCTTTGAACGCATAGGGCAGCGGCATGCGCGGCCGGCCGTCGAGTTCCATGGTCATCAGCAACTCGTCCCCGGAACTGTTGAACGCCAGTCTCGACCAGTTGTAGGCGAAATCCTCGAGGGCTTCCAGCGAGTAGCCAAGGGAGCCGGCCTGTTGTCCGGCGCCGATTCCCTGACGGAGCAGGTCGGTATTGGTAAAACGTACTATACCACCTGCTCCGGGGGTCGAAAACAGAAAACCGTCATCGATAACGAGTTGATTGCCCGACCATTTGATCGGCAGTTTGCCGTTGAGCGCCCCGTCGCCCTCGGTCTGGTCGAAACCGAATTGGTTGAGCAGGTCGGCGAAATTGATGCGGCTCGAATAGAGTACGGTATCGATTTCCGGGTCGATTGTCGAAAGCCGGATGCTGCCGGATTCCAGGGTTCCCCGGCACCAGTTGACCCGGCTCTTCTCGATAAAAACGGTGCGCGGGCCTTCCAGGCGATAGGTGATGTCGGCGGCGCCAAAATGCAGGGCGCCGATATCGACCTGGGCGGCAGTGCAGTGCTGACTTGGCGCGGAACTGAGTTCCGGCAGGCGCGGCAGTGTCAACGAACAGTCGATGGCGGCAACGTTCAGGTGGGGCTCGTCTTGTTTGAGGGTCCCGTCGTGCAACGCAACTGTCAGTGTGCCGTCCAACCGGCTGTTGCGCCGGTGCAGCGAGCCGTCCGCCGACAGCGTGCCGGTAAAGCCGAGCTGTGCGGGGAGCTCGGTGATGGCCGGCAGCAGTGCGGAGTCGACGGTCGTCGGGGGGAGGTGCCAGGTTGTTTCGAACTCCCCGGTGACCGGCCGAACCGAACCGGATACGTGCAGTTCGGGATGGGGTGGAAATGTGGCCCGCAGGGTGCCGTCCACGCCAAGGCGATCACGATGCTGACGGAGCGTCGCGGCAAAAGCGGCCAACGGCGTATCCTGCCTGCCGACGGATGCGACGGTAAAAGAGCCGGTTCCGCTCGTCTGGTCATCGGTCGTCCCCGACGGGGACAGGGAAAACGGCAGCGACAACTCGAGGCCGCTGAGCTGCACATCTAGATCGGGCAGCAGTACCTGTTTCACGGCGGCCTGGAGCTCTGTGCTGGTCCGGTCGTCGATATGCTCGAGTTGCAGTCGGGCTGTGGTTCCGGTGATTTTTGTGAGGCCGATATCGAGAAGCAGATCGAGTTGTTCCATGGTCAGGTCGGCGCGAGCCGACATCTGCCGGGGGCGACCGTCCAGTTCGGCATGTACGACTATCCTCGGAACGGTGATTGCCGCTGCCAGGCCGGGGATCGCCAGGGGCGCCTGACTGCCCGTCTCGCCGTCCATCTCCAGGTGCCAGGTGCCGTTTGGTTGCCGGTTCCCCAGCCAGGACAGGGCCAGAGGGAGACGCTGTGCGGCCTGTGTTGCCAGCATGTCAACGTTGCCGGCAAAGACAAGACCGTCTTGACCGGCGGACAGGGAGCCCCGCGGTGTGACCTCCAGTTCGAGATGGGGCGAGGAAAGCAGGAGCGGCGAGAGTTCATAGCGCAGAGCGGACGGCGGACCGTTCACCTGCAGGCGAACCATGCCGGACTCCGCCGCCCCCGTCAGGCTCAGGGAGCCGAGAGTCAGGACCGGCTCGCTGAAAGCGACCTGCAGATCGACATCGGTCGGTGATCGCAGATCGTCGGCGAGCGACAGGGAGAGAGCGGCGGTCAAGGAGCCGAGCCGTACCCCTCGCAACAACCGCGGAATAGAGCGCGCGGGCATCTCGCCTTCACCGTTTGCCAGGTTCAGCGACAGGAGGTAACCGTCTTCAACGGCGCTGAGATCAAGGGTGCCGTTGGCCCGCAGCAGGTCGGCAAGGGAAAAACGCCCGGCCACCGTTTCGAGGCGGTAGCTCCCCTTGCTGCCGCGCGTCGAGGAAACGGTGAGATCGGCCGATATGCTCAGGCGCAGCGGCGCGTGTCCGGCTTCGTGCAGGACCAGGCTGCACTGTTTGAGAATCAGACGATCGGCGATAAACGGCAAGGCGAGCGGGGCGATGGTGACGCCTCGGTCTCCCCGGGGGAGCTTCGGAGAGAGTCCGGAGATGACGATACGATCTCCGCGGCGATCGAGATGCAGCGCCGCGTGGTCGATGGTTATGGAGCGAACTCGTTTATTGAGCAGTTCCAGCGGCGAAAAGCGCAGGACCAGACGGGGAACGGCAAGGCCCGGCTTGTCTGCCTCACCCAGATGCAGGACCCCGCTTGCTGAAAACGGCGTGAGCCGGTTGATCCTCAGCACGCGCTCGGTAGTCGGCAGATCTTTGAGTAGAGACGGCAGCAGCCAGGCTTCCAGCACGAAGGGGGCCAGCAGAAAAAGCAGGGCGCCGGCGACCGCAGCAAGAGCCAGGCCGGCGGCCAGTCGGCGAAGTAGTTTTGACATGGCCTTTTCCGTGATGCGTTGGTGGAGCGCGCACAGATGGATCGACGATGACTGACGACATTGATGATTCTGTTCACAGGGTAAATGAATCGACACCAAATGCCCAGGTAAATTGTAGCGCCGGCAATCACCGCCGAAGCGGTCCCGGCAGCCCGGAAGTGCTGGAAAATTGGGTTGCCATCGGGTAGATATGAAAGTATATAGCTACGCTGACGGGATTGCGGCAACGGCACGGTTCCAGCTTTGATCGATGAGGCACGCGCTTCGATAAAACGCCGACGGTTGCCCGATCGTCAAATCTTCTGCCAAGGGGGCTGTAATGGAAACGCCCGATATCTCTTCACGCCAGTCGGAGAATCGCCTGAAACAGGGGGCCAATGTCGTACTCTGTCTGGCGATCTTGCTCCTTATCGGTTACGGGATCAAACGTGTCGCCGAGGCGCCGAATATCGCCGGGTTGCTCGAGCAAAACGTCATGCCGGAACCGCGCGTCGAGACGATCGGCGCGCAGCTTGAACTCGTCGATTACCGCCTCGATCTGCATCAGGTCGGCAACCGGGTGCATGCCGTTTTCACGCTGGCAAACAACGGTGATCGCCAGGTGCGTGACCCGGTCATTGCCTGTGAGCTTTTCGATCGCTTCGGAGAGAGGCGAGGTGTTGACCGCTGGGAGATCTACGACACGGTGCCGGCCCGCAGCGAAGAGAGCTATCTGCTTGAAAAGCAAAGCTATGTCTCACATCTGGTGGACCCTGCGGCCGTGACCTGCCGGATTGTCGATGTGCATGGCCCAGCCCGGCCGCTCGTTGTTCATGATACACGCCAATCCCACCATTAGCGAGGTTCTTCCGCGATTCACAGGGCTCAGGAAGATCTTGCACAGAACGCTGGACAGCTTATGTCAAACGAAATTGATTTTGATGAAATACTCGCCAAGTACCGCTCCGATCCGTACAACTATATTCAGGTGCGGGCGCCGCATACCGGGGTGATCAACTATCGAGTCGATAAGGGACAGGCCGTCGATGCGCCGAGTGGAGAATGGCTGCATATCCCGGGCACGATGCTGTTTGAGATCACCCGGGAAAACAATCGCAAGCCGCTCTGTTCTCCGATCTCCGGCATCGTTTCGGAGCTCAGGGCGGAACTCGAGGGCTGCTTCGTCGAGGCCGGCGAGGCGTTGATGACTATCCGTTATCCGCTGAAAAAAAAGGATATCATCGAAAATATTCTCAAAGAAGTGCTCTATCTGTTCAGGGCACCGGAGAGAGCCAAATATTTTTTCGCGCTGGACATCCAATCCCGAATCGATAAAAAGGGAGCGCGTTCGGTTACCATCAAACCCGGTGACGAGATTCTGACCATGTCACTGATGAAACGGGATACGCCGGTTCATTATGCCGGTGAAGAAGGCGTTATCCACTCGGTCTACTTTGAGCCGGGAGTCTCGGTTGATCAGGGAGAAGCGTTGATCGGCGTATGCGGTGCCGACAAACTGCCGCTCATCCAGAAAGTGATTACCCGGGTCAAGGCTGAGTGGGACAATATCTGATGGTCCGGAGTATCTGCCAGCCCCTGTTTCGCTCGACTTGGCCGATCGTTGGTGCTGCCGGCAGAGTATGATCTCAACAAACGGCCTTACTGGTGCCCGCCTTCGCTCCTATTGCCGGGATGTCGAGTTGCCGTCGCGCCGTAATGGGCCTTTGGGCCCGGCAGCCGATGAGATCATGCGTTATGGGGCCTTTGTCGGTAGTGTCATTGACTATCACGAGTGTCTGGAACGGGCCATGCAGCGGGCTCGCGAGCAAATCGCGGTGCTGGAGCGAGCAGGCAGGTCGGCGGTTTCCGGAACGACCATTATCGCCGGATCGCTGACCGATTCTCGTGGACGTTTTGCCCGGAGGTGGCACGCTCCGCCGGGCGGCCTGTGGGGAGCGCTGGTCGTTGTCAACACCCTTCTGCCCCGCTCCTTCCGGCTGCTGCCCATGGCGGTCGGGGTCGCCTGCTGTGAGGCGGTGCGCGGGTATTGCCCGGAAGCGACTATCCGCTGGATCAACGACGTTCTGATCGGTGGCCGCAAAGTCGGCGGGTTTCTCTGCGAGAGTTTTCTCGGCGAGAGATCCGGGGAGGAGTTTTGTCTGATCGGTTTCGGTATCAATGTCAACAACGAATCATTTCCGGACGAATTGCGCGACGACGCTACCTCGCTCAGCCTGGCTACGGGCACCGCGGTTGATCTCGGTGAATTTGGCTGCCGTTTCCTGGCCGCTTTGACGTTTCATATCGGACTTCTTCATTATCACGAAAACCAGGTGCTGCGCCAGCAGATCGATGAAGGTGCCGACCATCCGTTGCTTGTTCGTTGGCGGGAGTTGACCGATTCGATCGGAC
>CAZUJZ010000031.1:0-17299 GCA_964620665.1 uncultured Desulfofustis sp.
ACAGGTTAAAACCTGTCCCGCCGTTGGTCGAGATGTGCCGTTGGTCGAGATTTGCCGTTGCTTGAGGTTCAGCCCGGCGGCCAGGTCATCGGGCGGCCGCCGAGGATATGCATGTGCAGGTGGAAGACGGTCTGCCCGGCTTGCTCGCCGTTGTTCAGCACGACCCGGAATCCCTCCCCGATACCGTTTTGCGCGGCAAGCTCGGCGCCCACCCGCATCATTTTGCCGAAGAGTTCCTCTTCTCCGGCTGTAATTGCCGCCGGTCCGATCAGGTGCTTTTTCGGGATGATCAGGAAATGCTGCGGGGCCTGGGGGGAGATATCCCGGAAGGCCAGGATATCGTCGTCCTCATAGATGGTTTCGGCGGGGATGTCGCCGGCAATGATTTTGCAGAACAAGCAATCGCTCATCGGTGCCTCACGGGAAAAGGGTGATCTGCGGTTTGCGTCAGGGGTTATAGGTAAAATGCAAAGCATCGCTGCGAATACCGATTTTTACCAGGCCGCCGTGGGTCAGTTCGCCAAACAGGATCTTTTCGGCCAGCACATCGCCGATTTCGCGCATGATCAGGCGGTGGAGCGGACGGGCGCCGTAATCCGGGTCGTAGCCCTTGGTTGCGAGCCATTCCCGGGCCACGGAGGTCAGTTCGATCTTGACCCGTTTTTCCGAGAGCTGCGCTTCGAGTTCACCGATCAACTTGGCCACCACCTGCTCCATCGCGTCGCTGTTCAGGGCGCTGAAGGTGACGATGCCGTCGAGACGGTTGCGAAACTCCGGTGAAAACAGTTTTTCCACCGCCTTGTTGCTACCCTTTTTTGTTTTGTCACCGACAAAACCGATGGCGTTGGCCGCCAGTTCCCGGGCACCGGCGTTGGTGGTCATGATGATGATCACGTTGCGGAAATCGGCCTTGCGCCCCGAATTGTCGGTGAGTGTCGAATGGTCCATGACCTGCAGCAGAATGGAGAAGATGTCCATGTGCGCTTTTTCGATCTCGTCGAGCAGCAGAACCGAGTAGGGATGTTTGCGAATGGCCTCGGTGAGCAGTCCGCCCTGGTCGAAACCGACATAGCCCGGAGGGGCGCCGATCAGCCGGGCGACCGCGTGTTTCTCCATATATTCCGACATATCGAACCGTTCGAAATGAACCGCCAGGACCTTGGCCAGCTGCCGGGCCACTTCGGTCTTGCCGACGCCGGTCGGGCCGGCGAACAGGAAACTGCCGGTCGGCGAATCCGGATTGCCGAGACCGGCCCGGGAGCGCTTGACCGCCTTGACGATCGCGTCGATGGCCGGGTCCTGGCCGAAAATCACCCCTTTCAAGGTCGCGTCCAGCATCCGGAGAGATTCCATATCGGCGGCTTTTCGGGTCCGTGCCGGAATGCGGGCGATCCGGGAGACGACCCGCTCAACGTCGGGCACCTTGACGATGGAGTTCTGACGGTCTTCGAGCCGGAACAGAGAACCGACTTCGTCCATCACGTCGATGGCCTTGTCGGGCAGGAATCGCTCGTTGAGATATCGGTCGGACAATTCGGCCATGGCCCGGACGGCCGCTTTCGAATAGCGGATACGGTGGTGCTCTTCATAACGGGACTGGAGTCCCCGCAGGATTTTCACCGAGTCGTCGACCGACGGCTCTTCGATATCGATTTTCTGAAAGCGGCGGGACAGGGCTCGATCCTTTTCGATCTGGTTCTTGTACTCCTCGTACGTGGTGGAGCCAATGCAGCGGAGGATGCCCGATTGCAGGGCCGGTTTCAGCAGGTTCGAGGCGTCCATTGAGCCGCCGCTGGTGGCGCCGGCACCGACGATGGTATGCATCTCATCGATAAACAATATGGCGTTATCTTTCTTCTCGATGGCTGCCACCACACCTTTGAGACGCTTTTCGAAATCGCCGCGGTATTTGGTGCCGGCCACCAAGGTCCCCATGTCCAACTGATAGATCTCGACATCCTGTAACAGCTGAGGCACCAGCGCGTTGTCTCCGCGGGCCCGGTTCAGTTGGTCCTCGTGGATCCGCAATGCCAGTCCTTCGGCCATCGCGGTCTTGCCGACACCTGGCTCACCGACCAGGAGCGGGTTGTTTTTCTTGCGCCGACAGAGGACTTGCATCATTCGGTTGATTTCCTCGTAGCGGCCGATCAGCGGATCAATTTTTCCTTCCTCGGCGAGCCGGGCGTAATTGATGGTGAAATCGGCCAGGGCCCGGTCTTCCTTGTCGTTTTTTCCGGGCTGCGGCTGCTGCCGGGGATCCGGCGGCGGGTGGGGCAGCGGTTCCTGCTGCAGTCCCTCGGGCAGTTCATGGGCGATCAGGTTGACCACGGCCATCCGGCCGACTCCGACCGAGCTGAGGAAGTAGACGGCGTGGGATTCGGTTTCTGAGAAAATCGCCACCAGTACATCGCCGGAATCGACTTCTTTTTTGCCGCAGCTCTGGACGTGGGCCACGGCCCGTTGGAGTACGCGGTTAAAAGCGATGGTTTGGGTCGGATCACCGCCGGTGGTGGCGGTGATTGTCGGGATTTCCGTGGACAGGAACGATTCGAGTCGCTCTTTCAGCGTTTCCACGGAACCGCCGCACTCGCGAATGATATAGGTGGTGAGTTCATCGTAGAGAAGTCCGTACAGCATGTGTTCGACGGTGACGAACTCATGGTTGTGCAGCTTGGCTTCCTTGATGGCCCTGATCAATGATGCTTCTAACGTTTTACTTAGCATAAGGTGCTACTCGCTGGTCGTGGAGGTGTACGGCTAATCTTTTTCCATGCTGCAGCGCAGTGGAAATTCATTTTTCTTGGCCAGTTCATGGACGATGGCGATCTTGGTCTCGCAGATCTCCCGGGTATAGACGCCGGCCACGCCGACTCCCTCGGTATGAACGTTGAGCATGATCCGGGTCGCTTCCTGTTTCGATTTCTGGAAAATATTCTCCAGAATCGAGATCACAAACTCCATGGTCGTGTAATCGTCATTGTGCAGGAGCACCTTGAAGAACGGCGGCTCCTTGGTTTCAATGCTGTCTTCGGTCAGTATCGACCCGTGCAGGTCTCCTTTTTTGTCTCCCATCTCGTATTTCGTCTCTTCTTGATTCTTCCGGTTCCGGTTTTGCTCTATCTCAACTAACAATAATCCCGATCAAATGCTTTTCAACAGATCATCTCTGTGGTGCGTGCGGCGTGGCCGGTGCCGTCATCGAAACGAGCATTTCCTCGAGGATGATGTGCGTCGGCAACGGCGCCCCTTTGATCCTGAACTCCGCTTCCAGCAGGCGGGTCAGGCAGTGCTTCAAGGTCGGCAGCGGCCAGTCGGCGGCCTTGCTGAAACTCATGAACAGCGCGTAGGGATGTCCGGTGAGCTGCTCCGGCCACCGGCCGGTGTCTTTCAATGCCGGCAGGTAGCTGCTTTGAAACTGGGAGCTGCTCATCGAGCGGCTCCAGGCCGGCTGCGGCAGCAGTTGCAGGGACCTGAAAATGAGCAGGCGGCGCAGAAAATTGCGCAGGGTGGCTATGATGGCCAGGGCATGGATGCCGTCGCGCAGCAGGTGGTGCAGGGTAATCAGTGCCTGCGACGTGTTCCGGGCGGCCACCGCCTCGCTCAATTCGAAGACCGCCTCTTCTCTGGTGCGGCCGACCAGCAAATCCAGATCGGCTCCGGTTATCTGCCGGCGCTCATCGGCAAAGAGCGCCAGTTTCTCCATCTCTCTGACCACCGCGACGGGATGACAGCCGACGCGCTCGAAGAGCTGTTCCAGGACCTGTGGTTCGATGGTCTTGCCGAATTCTTTCAGCGTGGCCGTGGCCAGCTCCCTGACGACGCCTTTCTGCTGATCCTGGGCCGCCCGCGAAGCACCTTCGGCGATACTGCAATCGATTATCTGGCCGTGTTTCTTGATCGCGTTATAGAGCCGCTTGCGTTTGTCCACGGTTTCCGCGAGCAACAGCAAAACATTGCGGCCGGGGAAACCGTTTTCGATGGCCGAGATCAGCCGTTCGCCGGCATCGCCGCCTCCGGCCGGCGCCGGCGGGCGGTGCCGGCCGATAATCTCATCCGCCCAGACCGGGTCGTCGGTCGGCCGTGAAAAACCGAAAGCGGCCTGCCACTGCTGGTCGGAGAGCGCCGTGAAGATGCCGGGTTGTTCGCCGGTCAATGCGGCCAGGGCAAGCAGTTGCGCGAGATAGCGGGCGGCACTCTCGGTTTTGCCGTCCTGGTGGGCTGCGCGAGCCTTGTCCCAGAGCTCCGGGCCGACAGCACGGGAGAGAAAGAGCCGGCTGTCGCTGATCCGGTAGATTTGCCAGCCCGGCAGCAGGCTCAGGCTCTGCAGGCGGGAAAGGATCCGGGCCGGGTCTTCCGCCGCCCCGTCGATGACGTGGCTGGTGCTGCCATTCTGCTCGGAAAAGGCCTGCTCGATCGAGGCGGCTGCCTGCCGGCAGAGGTATCGTTCGCCGCAACAGAGATAGGTCTGGGCCGGGGCGCCGCGAGCGATCTCGTCGAGGACTTTACCGAGGTCGCTTCGTTTGTGCACTGCCATCAATTCACCTTTCCGGTGCGGGTGGATGCCATCTCGCACCGATCAACCCGGAGGATCGGCGGCGGGGTTCTGTCGGCCGGAGTGGACGCGGTGGCCTCTGCCCGGCATGGTTCCGCCCGCACCGTACTCGACGTGCCCCTATGGTAGCCGTGTCATGGCGATAATTCAACAGGGAAGAACGGGCCGTGCCCGGAGCGGGCGGCTCCGGGTGCAGGGGTTCAGCGAAGACTGTCGTTGAAGGTCTGCAGCATGTCGTTGCCGGGACAGAGTTCTTTCTCGCCAAGCCGGTTGAGCGGGGTCTCTGTCGTGTTGTTGATATCGTGAAAATCCTTGCTGTCGGGATTGAGAAACAGGATACCGGTCAGCATCTGAGACTCGCTTTTGGCCTGTTCGAGCGCGTTGATCGCCTCCCGCCTGCTGGTGATGATTTCCTTGTCTTCCCGTTTACGGAGGCTGATGATCGACCCGTCATGCAGGGTTACCGTAATACTTGAGCCGTGCGGGTAATCGGTGATGATTTCCTGACGGAGCGGAATGAAGTCGAAGGTGTTGGTGGTTTCCATGTGCTCCCGGACCCAGGAATAGCTCTTCGTCGATGTCGGCGCATTGTTGAACGTGACGCAGGGTGAGATGACGTCGACGAACGCCAGTCCCTTGTGGGCGATGGCCGCTTTGAGCATCGGGACCAGTTGTTTCTTGTCCCCGGAGAAACCGCGGGCCACAAAGCCGGCGCCGAGGCCGAGGGCCATCTCGCAGAGATCGATGGATTCCAGCGCCACCGGGTCGCCTTTCCGGCTTTTCGAGCCTTTGTCGGCAGTGGCGGAGTCCTGCCCCTTGGTCAGGCCGTAGCAGCCGTTGTTCATCACGATGTAGACCATGTTCAGGTTGCGGCGGATGACATGGGCGAACTGGCCCATGCCGATGGAGGCGGTGTCGCCGTCCCCTGAAACCCCGAGGTAGATCAACTCCCGGTTGGCCATGTTGGCGCCGGTGGCCACCGACGGCATCCGGCCGTGTACCGAGTTGAACCCGTGTGAACGATTCAGGAAATAGGCCGGAGTCTTCGATGAACAGCCGATACCGGAGAGTTTGACGATCCGGTGCGGTTCGATCGACATTTCGAAAAAAGCGGTAATGATGCTGCTGACGATGGAGTCGTGGCCGCAGCCGGCACACAGGGTCGAGATCGACCCCTCGTAGGCCGTGCGTGCGAAACCCAGCTGATTCTTGTGGGCCTCGGGATGGCGGAAGGTCGGGCGTGCGTAGCTCATGATAGTCCCTCCGGGGCTGCCGCCTGATAATTGGCGGGGATGGTTTGTCTGCTCCCAAGCAGGGCGGAGTGGATCTGGTTGGTGATTATCCGGGCGGTGATCGGCAGGCCGTTGAAGTTGGTCACCGGCGTCAGTTTCCCGGGCGCCACCTGGCATTCGCCGGCGAGCAGGATGCGCATCTGGGCGTCGCGGTTCTGCTCGATGATGAAGACCGTGTCGTGACGGGCGATGAATTCGAAGATCTCTTTTTGAAACGGAAAGGCCTTGATTCTCATCCTGTTGAGGATGATACCGTTTTCCTCCAGGCGATCGAGCGCCTCGAGGGCGGCCGCTGTCGTCGAGCCGTAGTAGATCACGGCGCAGCTTCCCCTGTCGTCGCGAATGGTGTATTCCGGAAGCGGCACCAGGCAGCGTGCCGTTTCCCACTTGTTGAGCAGCCGTTTCATGCCTCGTTCATAGGCGGCGCTCTCCTCGGTGTAGGCGGCGTACTCGGTATGCGAGGTGCCACGGGTGACATAGGCGCCTTTTTCCGGGTGGGTGCCGGGCAGCGTGCGATAGCAGATGCCGTCCCGGTCGATATCGAGATAGCGCCCCCATTTCTTTTCCAGCCGGTCGAGTTCGTCGGCGCCAAGCACCTTGCCGCGGTCATAGCGTCGCTCGTCCGGCCAGCTGAGCGGCTTGCTGAGATGATCGTTCATGCCGAGATCCAGGTCGCTCATGACGATGACCGGGCTCTGCAACCGATCGGCCAGATCGAAGGCGTCGGCGGTCATCGTAAAACATTCGTTGGGATCGGCGGGCAGCAGCAGCACGTTGCGGGTATCACCGTGGGAGGCATACGCACAGGCAAGCAGATCCGACTGCTGGGTCCGGGTCGGCATGCCGGTACTCGGACCGCTGCGCTGGACATCGATCAACACCACCGGAATTTCGGCAAAATAGGCCAAGCCGAGAAACTCGGCCATCAGCGAGATGCCGGGCCCCGACGTGGCGGTAAAGGAACGGGCGCCGTTCCAGCTGCCGCCGATGGCGATGCCGATCGCCGCCAGTTCGTCTTCCGCCTGGACCACCGCATAACGCCGCCGGCCGGTGTCGGGGTCGATACGGTAGCGGCCGGCGAACCGCTCAAAGGCTTCGATCACCGAGGTCGACGGGGTGATCGGGTACCAGCCGGCGACCGTCGCCCCGGCATAAAGCGCGCCGAGCGCCGTAGCGCTGTTGCCGTCGAGCAGGATCCGGTCACCGGCCGCGGCCGAGGGCCGGACGGACAGTGCGCAGCTGTCGCGGTGATGCTCCCGGGCATACTGGAAACCGATCTCGATGGCGGTAACGTTTGGCTCGGCCAGTTTCGGCTTTTTCGCGAATTGTCGCTGCACCGCCTCGACGACCGGTTCGAGGCCGATGTCGAGCAGGTGGGCGAGCGCGCCGATATAGATGATGTTCTTCATCAACTGGCGGACCCGGTTGTCGCTGAAGGCATCGTTGCACAGCCGGGTCAGCGGGATGTCGATGATCGTCAGGTCGTTGCGCTGGAAACTGTCCGGCAGCGGTCTGGTCGAATCGTAGAGGAAATAACCGCCCGGCTCGACCATCCGGTAATCTTCCTCCATGGTCTGGCCGTTGACCGCGACGATAAAGTCGGCGCCGCCCCGTCGTCCGAGATAGCCCCGTTCATTGACGCGCACTTCGTACCAGGTGGGCAACCCCTGGATGTTTGACGGGAAGACGTTTTTCGGGCTGACCGGCACGCCGAGTCGATAGACGACCTTGGCAAAGAGGTTGTTGGCGCTGGCCGAGCCGGAGCCGTTGACGTTGGCGAAGCGGATGACGAAATCGTTGGTGCGTTGGATTTTTTTCATGAGTCTCCGGCGAGTGCGGATTGATAGACGAATTTGACCATTGTCCAGGCCGCGGTCGGGCAGCGTTCAGCGCACATCCCGCAGTGCAGACAGACATTCTCGTCCTTGACCATGACCCTGCCGGTCGGCAGGATTTCCGAAACGTAGAGATCCTGGGTTTTGTTGCGGGCCGGCACCAATAACCGGGCGCGCAGTTCGTCCTCCTCGCCGTTGTCGGTGAAGTTGATGCAGGTCGTCGGGCAGATATCCACGCAGGCATCGCATTCGATACAGAGAGCATGATCAAAAACGGTCTGCACGTCGCAATTGAGGCAGCGTTTCGCCTCGGTCTTGCCGGCGCCGGTGGGAAAGCCGAGTTCCACCTCGATGAGCCGGTCGTGCAGCGATTTGGCCTTGTCGACGGTGGGCACCACCTGGCGACCGTCCTCGATGACCTGGCTGTCGTAGATCCAGTCATGGAAACCGAGCTTCTGGTCGGCCAGCGATACACCAGGTGCCGGTCGGCGATGCAGGTCTTCACCCCGGCAGAACAGGTCGATGGAGATCGCCGCCTGGTGACCGTGCTCGACGGCGATGATGATATTGCCCGGACCGAACGCCGCATCGCCGCCGAAAAAGACTTCAGGCACGCTGGATTGCAGGGTGTTGGGATCGAGCACCGGCAGCCCTTTGTCATTGAACTGAATCGCGCTGTCCGGGCCGATGAACGGGAAGGCGTTTTGTTGGCCGATGGCCAGCAGGACTTCGTCGCAGGGCAAGAACACCGGTTCTTCCCCGGTGGAGACGAGCCGGCGCCGTCCGTTGTCGTCGTAGCGTGGTTCGACCCGATCAAAGCGCATGCCGATCAGCGTGCCGTTGTCGAGGACGAATTCGAGCGGCACATGATTGTCGACGATCGGGATATCTTCGGCCATGGCATCCTCTATTTCCCACTCGGATGCCTTCATTTCCGATTGCGGGCTGCGAACCACCACCGTGACGTCTTCTCCGCCGAGTCGCCGGGCGGTGCGGCAGCAGTCCATGGCGGTATTGCCGCCGCCAAGCACCAGCACCCGCCGGGAAATGCGCTCGACATGGCGGAAGACGACACCGGCCAGCCAGTCGATGCCGATGTGAACGAATTGATCCGCCTCGCTGCGGCCGGGCAGGTCGGGCAGATCACGGCCGCGTGGTGCACCGGTGCCGACGAAGAGAGCATCGTAGCCCTGACCGATGAGGTCCTGCAGATCGGCTACGTAGGTGTTGAAATGGGTGGTGATGCCGCCCCGGTCGAGGATATAACTCATCTCCGTGTCGATCACCTCTTCGGGCAGCCGGAAAGAAGGGATCTGACTGCGGATGAAGCCGCCGGCCTTGGCCTGATCGTCGTAGAGGTCGAGTTTATAACCGAGCAGGGCGAGATCACGGGCCACCGTCAATGAGGCCGGGCCGGCGCCGACCAGAGCCACGCGTTTGCCGTTTTTTTTCCGGGGGACCGGCGGCAGCAGCGGCATGATGTCATCGCGGTGATCGGCTGCCACCCGTTTGAGGCGGCAGATGGCCACCGGATCCTCTTCGATCCGTCCGCGCCGGCAGGCCGGCTCGCAGGGGCGATCACAGACCCTGCCGAGAATGCCGGGGAAGACATTGGAATGCCAGTTGAGCAGGTAGGCTTCGGTATACTGTTCGTGAAGGATCAGGCGAATGTACTCGGGTACCGCGGTGTGTGCGGGACAGGCGAATTGACAATCGATGACTTTATGAAAATATTCGGGATTTTTGATGTTCGTCGGCTTCACGGTAAGCTGCTCGCGGTTGGTGGCGATGATCGGCCTGGATGTCGCCGGCCGGTCGGTTCAGAAACGGTGTCGGCACTGTCATGGGCAACAATAGATAGTAGCAAGAAGCGAAACAAAAGCCAAGCGGGGGAAAAAGCCTGGCGAGTGCCACTGTCGGCGGTTTTCGTTGATAATCATTATCGACCGACCATAAAGTAACGATTACTCCCGAGAAGGCAACAGTTTTTCGCATGATAAGCGATATCCCGGGACAGATGGGATCGGCCGTTAGGCAGATGCCGGCTGCCGGGGCGCCGCAGGCCGGTCCCGGCGGGGAAGGATCGGGTGAAAATGATTGTACTTTTTCTGTAATTTGTAGCAGTATACAACGATACCTGATGGTTGCGGACTTATTTCCAGGAGAATGTCATGAAGAAGACTGAGATCGATTATTGGATTACCTCCTTGCTGGAGGCCCATCCCAATGTTTCGGACCTCAATATCACCGTGGGCAAAACCCTGCAGGTCGAGTCGGCCGGTGTGCTCGTTCCGATTGAGGTAGAGCCGCCGATCAAAGAGCTGACCCCGTTTCAGACCGAGGTGTTTGCGCTAAACCTGATCGGTAAGAACAAACGTCTTCTCGCCGATCTGGTGGCCAACGGCTCCTGCGACCTCTCCTATGCGCTCAGTGACACGGCCCGTTTCAGGGTCAATATTTTTACGCAGAAAGGCTATATCTCCACGGTGCTCAGGCGGCTCGAGACCAAGGTGCCGAGCATCGAAGGCATGAATTTCCCGCCGGCTTTTGCCAAAATGGCACGGGAACTCAACGGCCTGATCATCTTTACCGGTGCCACCGGGACCGGTAAAACGACATCACTGGCCGCGCTGCTCAACAGGATTAACGAAGAGCGGTCGGTTCATGTGGTGACCCTTGAGGACCCGATCGAATATGTCCACGAGCATCGCCAGGCAACGTTTAACCAGCGGGAACTCGGTAACGATTTCAGTAACTTTGCGATGGGCATGCGGGCGGCCCTGCGTCAGGCGCCAAAGGTCATCCTGGTCGGCGAGATGCGGGACCGGGAAACCATGGAGATCGGCCTGACCGCAGCGGAAACCGGACATCTCGTCCTTTCCACGCTGCATACCATCGATGCCGGCCAGGCGATCAACCGCGCGCTCGGCATGTTCGAGCAGGAGGAACAGCCGCAGATCAGGAACCGACTTGCCGACACCATTCGCTGGGTTGTCAGCCAGCGCCTGTTGCCGCGCATCGGCGGCGGGCGTATTGCAGCCATGGAGATTCTCTGTACCAGCCTGCGGGTTAAGGATTTGATCCTCAACGGCGAGAGCGAGGATAAAACCTATTACAACGTTATCAAATCCGGCTCGGCGCTGCAGATGCGGACCTTTGACCAGCATATCCTGGAGTTGTTTTCCGAGGGGATGATCACTGAAGAGACGGCGATCACCTATTGTTCGTATCGCAATGAAATCTATCGCGGCATCGACAGGATCAAGGCAACCCGTGGAGAGGCGACCTCGAGTCTGACCGGACTGGCCATGGAAGAGCAGGAAGAGGAAAAAAAATTCGGGTTTTAACAAGCCCGGCGTCTACGTCAACAAACCAGTGAGCAAGTGAGCGCCATGAAGATCGTCTGCACAGCCTGCGGCAAAGCGCACAAGGCAAATGCCAAACTGGAAGCGAGTCTGAAGAGCCTGAAACCCGGGTCCAGCCTGCGTATGAAATGTCTGCAATGCGGGGAACAGATTCGG
Source organism: uncultured Desulfofustis sp. (assembly GCA_964620665.1). Classification (GTDB taxonomy): domain Bacteria; phylum Desulfobacterota; class Desulfobulbia; order Desulfobulbales; family Desulfocapsaceae; genus Desulfofustis. The sequence goes on from CAZUJZ010000031.1 coordinate 11,201, forward strand.
CTCGGCAGGGAATTGCTCGACCAGGCGACCACATCGGCGGGCCAGCAGGCATCCCAGCCGTTTGTTGCCAAACGGGTGAAACCGCCGGAGCCTCCCGATACGTCCTGGCTCGAAGATGGTATTTTCGAAGAAGAGGAAATCGTCTCCGATATTCCGCAGTCGATGGTCCTGATGCCGGAGGGACCCGGCCGTGAGCAGGTGATCAAAGCCTTGACCGGTCTCGGCTATCGGGCGGAAACGGCATTGGATACGGACCATGCACTTGAGCGGATGCAATTTTTCAACTATTCGAGTATCGTCATGCACACCGGTTTCACGGGGGACCGAATGGCCGATAACGAGTTTCATCGTTTCATGTGTGCGATGAACATGGCCCGTCGTCGATATATTTTTTATGTGCTGATCGGTCCCGAGTTCAAGACGTTTTACAACCTCCAGGCCCTGGCGGAATCGGCCAACCTGGTGGTCAACGAGAAAGACACCCCCTACTTCGGGGTCATTCTCCGCAAAGCCATACCCGACTATGAAGAACTGTTCGGGCCCTATATGGAAGAACTGAAGGTACAGAGAAAATAACTTTTATGGTGGACCAGCAATCATCTGAAGCAGGCAGTAAACGAAACGAGATCGGAGGCCCGTCTATCCGGACGGTGCTGCGGCGTGCGATCGAGATGACAAAATACGAGTGCCGTCTTAGCCGCCGGCCGTTGAGGCGGGGTGGAAACCGTCCGGCATGTTGAAGCGCGTCCATCGCCTGCTCGGTTCTGCGGCGAAACGGCTCAATCGGCTGGCCAACAGCTCGACGACCGTCTACCATCGCCTCTCGCGTTCCGGCGGGAAAAAGCAAGAGAAGGGATCGGCTCCGATTGCTGCGGCGACAGATCCGTCACCGGAGGTGCCACGCCCAGCGGCCGGGCGGGAAGAGGTGATCGAACCTGCACCACAACCGACTGCAGCGCCCCCGCCCACGGGACAGAAACGGCGTCGTGGACAGGCGGCGACGGAGCCGGAATGGAGTATCGATGATTTTGTCGTCGATCCGCTGCCCGGTAAGAGCCGGTTCCACGATTTTGCCATTGATCCGCGGATCATGCGGGGCATTGCCGAGCAGAATTTTCTCTATTGCACGCCGATCCAGCAGCAGGGCCTGCCGACCGTGCTGGCCGGCAGCGATTTGATCGCCAGGGCCCAGACCGGTACCGGTAAAACGGCGGTCTTTCTGATCGGGGTGTTCTGCAGGCTTTTGCAGGATCAGCAGCGGCTGCCGCAGCCGGGACATCCCCGGGCCCTGGTCATCGCCCCGACGAGAGAGCTGGTGATCCAGATTGTCAAGGAAGGCCAAGCCCTCGCAATGCATACCTCGCTGCAGCTCGCCGCCGTCTACGGCGGCTCCAATCTCAGGGCCCAGGAAGAGGAATTGCGCTCCCGGCGCACGGACATGGTTGTTGCCACCCCGGGGCGGCTGCTCGATTTCCTGAGGCGCCGGGTGCTGGTTTTCGACCGCTGTACGACGCTGGTCATCGATGAAGCCGACCGGATGCTCGATATGGGGTTTCTCCCCGATGTCAGGCGTATCCTGTCGCAGTTGCCGGATCGGGACAAACGGCAGACCATGCTGTTTTCCGCGACCATCTCCGATGATGTCAGGCGCCTGGCCGACCGCTGGTGTCGCAATCCGGTCGCCCACGAAGCCGGTGAGCAGAGCGTCTCCGTGGACAAGATCGCCCAGCGGGTTTATCTGACCACCGCCGAGGATAAGTTCGGTCTGCTCTATAATCTGATCAAGGGCTGTCCCGACGGCCGGATTCTCATTTTTGAGAACATGAAGAGCGATGCCGCCCGGCTTGCCGACCGTCTGACCGACCATGGTATTGACAGTCTGCTGCTCACCGGCGACGTGCCTCAACCCAAGCGGCTCAGCCGGCTGGAGGCCTTCCGCTCCGGCAGCACCCGGGTGATGGTGGCAACGGATGTGGCCGGCCGGGGGATCCACGTCGATGATATCGTCTATGTCGTCAACTATACCCTGCCCGAGGAACCGGAGAACTATGTTCACCGGATCGGTCGTACCGGCCGGGCCGGCGCCAAGGGGGTGGCCGTCAGTTTTGCCTGCGAAAAAGGCTCGTTCGTGATTCCGGATATCGAGGAATTTACCGGGCGGCCGCTCCCCTGTCTCGAGCCGGAGCCGGAACTGTTGGCCCTGGTGCCACAGCGTGCGGCGGCGCGTCAGCGACCGGGGAAGCGGGACCGGAGGCCGCGCCGGAAATCGAGCGGGCGGGCGGGCGAGAGGAATCAGCGGTGATTTTCTCCGCGGCCGGAACAAGGGCTTGTCGCTCCGCTGTTTTTGTGCTATAAAGTGAGATTCATTTGCTTGGGGTGGCCGTGCATGCACGGGTGTACCCCTTCTTGTTTTTTTGAGGCGTCTGCTGCGGCAGGCAACATATTAATCCGAAAACCAGTGCAGTTTCGACTGTACCGCGAGTTGAACCCATGACAGACGAACTTAACCAGGAAAATCAGGCGGGAAGTGAAGAGCTGAGTTTTGCCGAGCTCTTCGAGATGGAAGAGAACAACACGGTCGTTGAAGTCGGTAACGTCGCCCAGGGAGTGATTATCGGTGAAGATGATGAGTGTTACCTTGTCGATGTCGGAGACAAAGCGGAGAGCTATATTCCGAAATCAGAGTTCCGTCACGACGATGTCGGCGAACTGAAGGTCGGTGACACGGTCGAGGTCTTTGTCGAACGCCGCAAGGACGAGGGCGGCCTGCTCCTGTCTCGGGAGAAGGCGATCGCCATCAAGGTCTGGGAGGACATCGCCAAGATCCAGGAGGAGGACGGTACCATCCAGGGCCGGATCGACAGCCGGGTCAAGGGTGGTATGTCCGTCGATATCGGCGTTCCCGCGTTTCTTCCTTATTCGCAGATCGACCTGCGACCGGTCAAGGATCTCGATGCGTTGATCGGTCAGTCGTTTGACTTCAAGATCCTCAAATTCAATCGCAAACGCAATAACGTCGTTATTTCCCGGCGGGCGATCCTCGAGGAAGAACGCAACAAACTGCGTGAGGAAATGCGCTCCCGTCTGGAAGAGGGCCAGATTATCACCGGTTCGATCACCAACATCACCGATTACGGCCTGTTTATCGATATGGGCGGTATGGATGGTCTGTGCCATATCACCGACCTGAGTTGGGGGCGTGTGTCGCATCCGGCCAAATTGTACAAGGTTGGTCAGGAAGTCGATGTCAAGGTCCTCAAATACGATCGGACCAACGATCGGGTGTCCCTGGGTATCAAGCAATTGCGCGAGGACCCCTGGGAGACGGTGACCGATCGCTATCCGGTCGGCGAAAAAGCGGCCGGCAAGGTCGTGTCGATTACCGATTACGGTGTCTTTGTCGAACTCGAAGAAGGCGTCGAAGGCTTGATTCACGTATCCGAGATGACCTGGTCGAAGAAACCGCGGCATCCTTCCAAAATGGTGGCCGTCGGTGATCCAATAGAGGTCATGGTGCTCAATATCGAGCCGGAGACCAAACGGATCTCGCTGGGTATGAAGCAATTGCAGCCCAATCCGTGGGATATGGTCATCGAGAGCTATCCGGTCGGCGCCATTATCGAAGGGAAAATAAAGAATATTACCGATTTCGGTGTCTTTATCGGGATCGAAGAAGGGATCGACGGGCTCATCCATGTATCCGATCTGTCCTGGACCGAGCGGATCAAACACCCGGCCGAAAAATATGCCAAGGGCGATACCATCCAGGCGGTCGTTTTGAAGATCGACAAGGAAAACGAGCGATTTTCACTCGGCGTCAAGCAGTTGACGCCTGATCCATGGCAGACTGCGTACAACAATTACCCGTCCGGTACCGTTGTCGAGGGTGAGATCACCAACGTCACCGACTTCGGCGTTTTCGTCAAACTTGAAGAGGGTATCGAAGGACTCGTTCACGTGTCCGAAATCCCCAAGGACAAGGTCAAGAGCCCGGCTGAATTCTATAAGATCAGCGATGTCCTCAAGGCCATCGTGATCAACGTATCGGCCAAGGATCGCAAGATCGGTCTGTCGGTGAAGACCCTCGAGGACGAAGGCGAGGCCGAGGCCGTTCAGAAGATCAAGAAAGCCGAGGCGGAAATCGCCGAGGCGGCACCGGCCACGTTCGGCGATCTGCTGAAGGCCGCTGCTGAAGGGGGCAACAAGTCGGAAGAATAACCTTTCTACCGGCAGTGTTTGAAGGGAAAGGTTGTTTTGCCGTAGCGATCGGCAGAGCAACCTTTTTTTATATAATACACGTCAATGCGCTCCGGGGACGGATTACCAGCTGTCTCCGGCATGAAGGTGCGAGGAGTTGAGACGATAGATGAACATGTTGAAAAAAGAGATTGTCGATCAGATCAGCAGTGATCTTTCGATCCAGAAACAGGATGTCCTCGTGGCGGTCGATACCATTTTGGATACCATGGCCACTGCGCTGGCCGGCGGTCGGCGGGTGGAATTGCGCGGTTTTGGCAGTTTTTCCACCCGGAGTCGGAAGGCCCGCCAGACCAAGAATCCACGAACCGGTAAGATCATGGACATCGGTGAGCGGAAGACCATCCACTTCACCATGAGTAAATCATTGAAAGACGCGTTGATCAGCGGAAAGGAGTGACGTCGCCCTTGCCCTCCCTGAGAATTTCCGGCACGTCGCCGGTCAGCGCGATGATCGATGAAGGGTCCGGGTACACCGGGCCCCCGTCGATGATCAGATCGACCCGATTGCCGATCAACTCCTCGATTTCGTAAGCCTCGGCGGGGACCGGCACATCCTCGCTGACCGGGATACTGGTGGTGATGATCGGCGAACCGAGTTCTTCGATGAGCGACCGGCAAATCGCATTCTCCGGAACGCGGATACCGACGGTTTTCTGGCGGGTGGTCATGACTTTGGGAACGAGTTTTGTGCCCGGCAGGACGAAGGTGAACGGGCCCGGCAGGTTTTTCTTCAGCAGACGATAGGCCGTGTTTGATACGTGAGCATACTCGCTGATATTTTTCAGATCGGAGCACATGAAGGAGAACGGCTTGTTGTGCGGTCTTCTTTTGAGCAATTCGATGCGGCGGATTGCTTTCGGGCTGAAGATGTCACAGCCGATTCCGTAACCGGTGTCGGTGGGATAACAGATGACGGCCCCATGCCTGATCGATTCGACGACCTGCTTGATCATGCGGGGTTGCGGGTTGTGCGGATTGATTTCGATGATCATGATATGGTATCGGCGACATGCGTCGTCTGGGGTTAGAGGATTTTCAGAGCGTTATCTCAATGGGCTGATGTTCGACCGGGGTACGGGTCCCCGGCGCTGATAGTCATAGACAGACCATACGTATGGGTTGTTCGCTGCGCAATAATTCTTAATTTACAGATGGTTGGCAGGATTTGCCGGCAAAGGAGTGACCTATGTTACCAGATAGTTATGAAATGGCACTAACTTTCGATGATCTTTTGCTCGTGCCGGCGGCCTCCGCGGTATTGCCCAACGAAGTCTCCCTGTCGACCCGATTGACCTCGAGGATCAAGCTCAACTGTCCATTGGTCAGCGCGGCAATGGATACGGTTACCGAGTCGGCGACGGCGATTACCATGGCCCGCGAGGGCGGTATCGGCGTTATTCACAAGAATATGGGGATTGAAAGCCAGGCGCAGGAGGTTGAACGGGTCAAGAAATCGGAATCGGGAATGATCACCGATCCGATCACCGTCCACCAGGACCAGTCGGTAGCTGAAGTCCAGGACATCATGAGTCGCTACAAGATTTCCGGTCTGCCGGTTCTTCATGACGGCAAGCTGGTCGGTATCGTCACCAATCGCGATCTGCGTTTCGTCTCCGATGCCGATCTCAGAGTTTCCGACGTGATGACCAGCAAGAACCTGGTGACTGCGAACGTCGGTATCACCCTTGAACATTCCAAGGCGCTGCTCCATGAGCACCGTATCGAAAAATTGCTGGTGGTTGATGAAGACGGTAACCTCAAGGGATTGATTACTATCAAGGATCTGGAAAAAATCAAGAAATATCCCAATTCGGCAAAGGACGAGTTCGGCCGGCTGCT
>CAZUJZ010000031.1:17399-19804 GCA_964620665.1 uncultured Desulfofustis sp.
TCAAGGTCGGCGTCGGGCCCGGTTCGATCTGCACCACCAGGATTGTTGCCGGCGTCGGGGTTCCGCAATTCACGGCCCTGAAGCACTGTGTCAAGGTGGCGGCCGCCCACGATATTCCGGTGATCGCCGACGGCGGCATCAAGCATTCCGGAGATCTGGCCAAGGCGATCGGCGCCGGGGCGTCGGCGGTGATGATCGGCAGCCTGTTTGCCGGAACCGATGAAACACCGGGCGAAACATTTCTCTACCAAGGCCGCACCTACAAGGGATACCGGGGGATGGGCTCGCTTGGAGCCATGGCCCGCGGCTCCTCGGATCGCTACTTTCAGGCCGAAGTCGAGGCCGCGGCGAAACTGGTACCGGAAGGTATTGAAGGCAAGGTGCCGTACCGTGGGCCACTTGCCAGTGTGCTCTATCAACTGCTCGGCGGCCTGCGCTCCGGCATGGGCTACGTCGGCGCGGGTACCATTGCCGAGTTACAGACCAAAGCCCGTTTCGTCCGCATCTCCTCGGCGGGCCTGCGTGAATCCCATGTCCATGATGTCATCATTACCAAGGAAGCGCCCAATTACCGGATGGCATGACCTGCCGCCACCGTTGATTGAACGGTTAATCACCAGAAGAGAGAGGTTTTGCCGGAGATGAGCAGCCATACCGAGATGATCCTGATTCTTGATTTCGGGTCACAGACCACCCAATTGATCGCCCGGAGAATCAGGGAGCAGAAGGTCTATTGTGAAATTCACCCGTACTCGATTTCCGTCGAGCGGATCAAGGAGTTGCAGCCCGCCGGCATCGTCATGTCCGGTGGACCCTGCTCGGTCTACGATAGTGATGCACCCCATTCCGATCCGGCGGTGCTGTCGCTGGGTATACCGGTATTGGGCATCTGTTATGGTGCCCAGCTGATGATCCTGCAATGCGGCGGTCGGGTCGAGCGAGCCGAAAAACGCGAGTTTGGCAAAGCCGAATTGCAGATACTGCAGACCGACGGGCTTTTTGCCGGGATGGAAACCGGTGAGGGGGTTCATCATCACCAGGTCTGGATGAGTCACGGCGACCGGGTCGAGGTGGTGCCGGACGGCTTCGAAGCCACCGCGGTCAGTGCGCACTCGCCGTTCGCGGCGCTGCGACATCGCGACAAACCCTTTGTTGCGGTACAATTCCATCCCGAAGTGGCACATACCCTGATCGGCATCGATGTGTTGCGCAATTTCATCTTCGGTTTCTGCTCGTGCCGGCCCGACTGGACCATGCAGTCCTTTGTCGAGACCACCGTGGCGGCGGTCAGGGAGAAAGTGGGTACGGCTCGGGTTATCTGCGCACTGAGCGGCGGCGTTGACTCTTCGGTCACGGCGGCGATGGTTCATCGGGCCGTCGGCGACCAGCTTACCTGCATTTATGTCAACAACGGTCTGATGCGTTCCGGTGAATCGGAGGCGATTCTGCGGTTCTTCAAGGAAACGAGCAAACTCAATGTGATCGATGTCGATGCCACGGACTTCTTTCTGAGTGAGTTGCACGGCGTGGTCGATCCGGAGTTGAAGCGCAAGAAGATCGGCCTCGGGTTCATCAAGATCTTCGAGGAAGAGGCCGGCACGATCGGTAATGTCTCTTTCCTGGCCCAGGGCACGCTGTATCCCGATGTGATCGAGTCGGTATCCTTTCGCGGTGGGGTGCCGATCAAGTCCCATCATAATGTCGGCGGGCTGCCGGAGATCATGAAGCTCGACCTGATCGAACCGCTGCGTGAATTGTTCAAGGATGAGGTCCGGCTGCTCGGGCTTGAACTCGGCCTGCCCGAGAAAGCTATTTATCGACAACCCTTTCCCGGGCCGGGACTCGCTATCAGGATCATGGGCGAGGTCACCCGTGAGCGGCTCGACATCCTGCGTCAGGCCGATGTCATCGTGCTCGACGAGATGAAAAAGCAGGGCTGGTACCGTCAGGTCTGGCAGTCGTTTGCGGTACTGCTGCCGATCCAGACGGTCGGCGTCATGGGCGATGGCCGGACCTACGAACACGTGGTGGCCATTCGCTGCGTCGACTCCCGTGATGCGATGACGGCCGATTGGTCAAGACTGCCGTACGATCTACTCGGTACCATGTCAACCAGGATCATCAACGAGGTTCGCGGTGTCAATCGGGTGGTCTACGATATTTCTTCGAAACCGCCGTCAACCATTGAGTGGGAATAGCATGCTGAAGACCGGAATCTACGTCGATGCTGAAAATATCAGGCTCAGCGGCGGCTACGGCATGCGCTACGACGTGCTGGTGGAACTTGCCAACAGCGACAATTCCGTGCTGCTCCGGGCCAATTCCTATCTGGCCGAAGACCGGAGTCGGACCAAGGACGATGACGAGTATCGACAGAAACTCTATCGTTATCACAATATTATCCG
>CAZUJZ010000032.1:0-6063 GCA_964620665.1 uncultured Desulfofustis sp.
ATGCAGCCCCGAGAGGCAGGTATCCGGTTCAAGACGGTGGCGCCGCAAATGGGGCGCCATGGCCACGACATCAAATTTGAAAATCCGCGCCAGGTCCCTGAAATCGCGGTTTCCCGGCGGTAGAAAGGCAATGCATGCGGCCCTGCGGGTCAGGCCGAGGTGGGCGCAGCTGGCCCCGGCCAGGGCCATACGGCTGACATAGAGGTAGTCGCTGGACGGCAGACGCTGATCGGGAAAGAGGACAGGGGCACACTGCTCCCATATCTTTTTGAAGGTATAGCCTTCTCGAGAGAAGAAAAAAACCCGTTTCAGGTCGAGCCGTCGACACTCTTCACCGATGTGCTGAACGAAACTGCCGACGAGTGGCCCGAGAAAGTTGTACCCTTCCACGTAAAGGTCGTCCCGGACCACGTTTTCCGCCTCGAGCGGCAGCATCAGCTGCTGCAGGGCGCGGCCTCGGTAAAACGGTTTGCCTTTGCCGTAGTTGACATAGCGCTTGATCAGGGCCTTGCGGAATTTTTCTGTCCCATCGCGCAGCACCAGCGCCTGTATGCCAAACTGCGCGGGACGCAGGCCGTCTGAAATCGGGTTGTCACCGACATGCAGCCAGGCCGAGGGATCAAGGTCGTAGCGCTGCTTCATCAGCGGAAAGGCTTTCCCCGAGGCTTTTGCCAGAAAGGAATCGGCCGAGGAAACGACATCTTCGACAAGCTCGAGCACCCCGGCATGATCACAGAGGACCCGGATATGCCGAGCCGGCAGATAGATATCGGTGACGATGAACAATCGCTTGCCCTGGTCGTGCAACTCCTGCAACCAGTCCATCAGCTCCCGGCGCGGCACGAGCATGGTGTTTTCCATGACCAGTTCATAGTCGGTCACCTGATCGAGCAGCGACTCGTCATAGTGCTCGCCAAAGACGGTTACCAGCAGTTCCCGCATGAACCGGGGATAGCACGCCTCGTGATCCTCGAAGGTTTGGGCCGTTTCGGCGCGATGGCGTTGTTCGATGGTATCACGCAGCTTCTGGACCGACTGCCAGGAGCGGGAGATCCCGGTAGCGGCCGCACGAGCCGAAATGAAACGGGCGACCGGGAGCTTGACGAGATCGGGATCATGGATACGGCGGATCAGCAGCGTATCAAACAGATCGAAGCTGACGATATTGCAGCGGGCGGCCCGCTTCCTGCCCTCTCTGATCAGCTTTTTCAGTGAATAAAATGTTGTGCAATCCATTGATGCAACGCTGAACCGACAGCCTGTCAGGTTCGTTTTTTGTTGACCCAGATTTTCAACGCCTGGCCGAGTTGTCGAGCGGCCGGTCGAACACCCTGGGGCGTGGCCGGGACACTGAACGCCCTGACCTCAGCCAGTTCGCGTTCCAACTCGACCAGGCGATCGCAGCCCGCCTCGACATACCCCCGATACCGCTCGGGAACAGCGGCGAGCAGATACTTCCTGATCAATTGCTGGTCTTGCTGCCGGCCGGCAATCGCCGCCTCGCCGAGGGTATTTCCGCCATGAATCCGGTAATAGAGCAGCTTCTCGTCGGCGACATAGCGAACGCCACCGGGAAACGCGCTCAGCATACGGAACATGAAATCGTAATCGTGCAGATACCGTAAAGAACAGAACGGTCCGACCCGGCGAGCCGCTTCGGCCGTCATAAACAAATTGGAGGTCGTGACCATGAAATTTCCTTTCAAAAACGCGGTGTAGAGATCGCCGCAAGCAAAGTAGAAATCACGGTTTTTGCGATGCCAGTGATTCCAGCCGAACGCGGGGTCGCCGAACTCGGTTCCGGTGGCATCGATCGGAATCACGTCGGAAAAGGCGCACACGGCATCGTCTGAGCGGCAGGTGTCATAAAGCTTTTCCAGGCGATCGAGGGTAAAGACGTCGTCGGAATTCAGGATGGCGACATATCGTCCACGCGCCAATCCGATGCCGCGGTTGATCGTATTGAAGGCATCCTGGTTGTCCTGATGGAAATAGCGGAGCCGCTGATCGGTGAAGCCCTGCACCACCTCTCCGGTCCGATCGGTCGAGCCATCGTCGACAACGATCAGTTCAAGATCGGTGCAGCTTTGGCCAAGGACGCTGGCCACCGCCGCGCCGACGAACTGTTCATGATTGTACGCCGGTATGACAACCGAAATGAGCGGCTCTGTCATGATCTGCCCCGTCCGATGATAATTCCCCCACTTGCTTCAAGCCATGCGCGCATGGCGGCCCTGCCCGGCTGGAAAGACGTCTTGAGTGGCTGCTGTACTAATGAAATTTTGCTGTCTCGTCAAGGCTTTCTTGTTCTTGGCCGGTCAGCCAGCGCTGAAAAGATCGGTATTCAACCCGCTGCTCTATTAATATGCCAGTATTATAGAACGGGTCCGGCTGAGCGAGCACCTCCCGCCATTTCCGTTGAAATGCCTCACGCTCGCCGGTGACGGCGGCAGATCCGCTCACGCCCTGCGGAGTTATCTCTGTTTCGAGATCAACAACGACGTCAGGGGTGTACAGGATCTTCTTGCCGGATTGAAAAACACCGAGCGAAAAATCGTGCATGGTCAGCACGCCGGGAAAGTGCTGCACATCAAATCCCCCGTTGAACCGGTACAGGTCCCGGTGAAAGAGGCAGATACTCCAATTGCAACAGCGTACCAGCTGTGGGTTATGCAAGCCGTTGAGATGTTTGCTCATGGCCGCCAGTACGGCGGCATAGTAGAAGTCGCTGGCATCATTGAGATCCGGTATCACCAGCGAGCGACCGTCTGCACCGCCATAGGAAACCCGTCCGCAGACGATGCCCAGTTCCGGATCCTGAAACAGCGGCGCGGCCAGGTGATGAAGCCACGATTCGCTGATATCTGCCGGGGGCGATCCGATCAGCGCGATATAATCCCCCTGGCAGGCCGCAATCGCCTCGTGGAACACGGCGGCCTTTCCTGCCGCCTGGTCAGAAGTCAGCGCCGCCCCCGACTCGGGGAGCAGGATCAGCTCGAGATTATCGTAGCCGGCCCGACCACCGAGCAGCTCACGCAACCGGCGGGAAGCACGTTCACTTTCGGGCTGCCAGGCCAAAACGGAAATGCGTGGTTCGGCAGTCCGCCGGTAGGCCACACGATAATGGAAATTCAGATGATTATCGAAAACATCCGCATCGACTCCCCGTCTGGCCAGCGATTCAGTCAGCGCTCGTTTGCCCGCCTCGTGGGCATAGGGCTTTTGCTGATGGTCGATACTCGTCGACGTTGCGGCCGTCCGCCAATGGTAGAGTACGCGCGGGATATGGACGACGTGCTCGGTCTGCTCGGTGGCCCGCAGAACCAGGTCGAAGTCCTGCGCCCCGTCATAGGCCCCGCTCATGGCGCCGATTTTTTGGTAAAGCTCTCTTTTGATAACGACGAAATGGGTAATGTAGTTATGGGAAAACAACAGTTCACGGTTATAGTCGGGCTTGTGGAAAACTCCCCCTATTCTAGTTCCATCGTCGCCGATTAGGTCCTCATCGGTATAAAAGAGTGACGCGCCGGTCTCGTTGATGCTTTCTGCGACCCGATACAAACAGTCGGGGGTCAGCTCGTCGTCATGATCCAGAAATCCGAGATACTCGCCACCGGCCAGATCGACCCCGGTCGCCGTGGCTCCAGATATCCCGGTATTGCGCTGCTGAAACGCCGCCTTGATGCGATTATCCCGAGCGGTCCACTTCCTGAGCAGCTCCGGTATTTCCGGATTGGTACTGCAATCGTCGACCAGACAAAGTTGCCAATGGGGATAAGCCTGATACAGCACCGACCTGATACAGCAGTTAAGGAAATGAAGGTTGGTATCGTGTACCGGGACAATAATTGAAATAATCGGTTTGTGCGTCAGCTCGGCAATACGCGAATCGGTATAATTGCCGGAAAAGACGCCGCAGCGCAGGTAATGCGCCAATGGCGAGTCTTTGCTGCTGCCGCGCAGATAACGGTTCCGATAATAGAGAGGGTCAAATAATTCGCAGGGGCGCACCGTCTTTTCCGATTCGACCGTCACATAGTGAACCAGCGGGTCACGGCGCGCAGCCTCGCCGGCTGAGTCCTGCTGCAGATAGAACCGGGGATTAAAAACCGGAATGGGGCTTTTCAGGCCGTCTCTGGAGCCATGCAGCTTGTAGTGACGAATGATCCAGCTCTTGGCAGCACTGAGTACCGGGGTCTTGTCAAGATACCAGTCGATATCAAAAAACGTTGATGGACTGATCGCCGCATCCGTCCGGGTTCTCGTGTAATGGGTAAGCGGATTTTCCCGGTGCGGATCCCAATCGCTGCACTGCCGGTACAGATCCGGATCGAGATAGGGGCTCGGCCACCAGCCCCGTTTCCAGCCTTTTCTCAGATAATGAGCGAACGGGTTGCGCCGCAGGCCATGGGGGAAATACTTTTTCAGATAGAAGGCCGTGTCGAACAGCGGATGTGGATCGGGCATGTGGTGCCAGCTTCGGCACACCTGGGTAAAGCCGTGCAGGCTTCGCCGCCAGTGGAAAAAATAGGTGAGCAGCGGGTCACCGGCCACCAACTCTTTGTCATCGATGAACCTGAAATAGTAATCAGTATCGAAGATCTCAAGATTCCGGACATACCGATAGTCTCGATAATCCGTGCTGATCAGGCTTTTAAACAGCAGCCCGAGCTTCCGCAATTGTTTCATGTCCGGCCGTCTCTCGTGCGAAACGGGATCAATCGCGACAGCACAGAGCGGGACCGGTATCTCGCGAGTTGCTCTTTCTGATAATCGACAATCCGGTGCAAGGCCGCCTCGCCCAGGGCGAGGATATCAACGGTTATCACGATGCTTCGAATCACCTTGTCACCGCCGGTTACCTGAGGCAGGAAAAACTGCGGATCGGCGGTGTCGAAAGAGAACAGGTTCCGTTGTCGATACACGGCATTGCTGTCGATCATCACCGGATCGACAACCGATCGACCCCGGTCGGTATCCATTTCAACACCTATCAGCTCCACGACAACAGGACAATCCGCAGGATCGAAACGAAAGGCCCGGCGCCTCTCAAAGGTCTCGACCGGAAAGGTCAACACCTGCCGGCCCCGATTGACTTTTCTGGCAATACTGTCTTTATCACTGAGGCCGGTACCGCAATCGATATAGAGCCGGGCGGTATGATACGACTCTTGTGCTTCGAGCAGCGGCGCCAGCCAAGCCTCGATGTGCTCGCCGATCAAGGCGGCATGGCGCTGATAAATCCGTTTGAACATCGCCAGTTTCTGCTCTTTTCCCTTGCTGCGCACCATCGAGTCGGCGGCCACCCGATAATGGAAATAACGCCCGTCCAGACGCCGTACCGCCCTGCCCCGCTCGATCAGCGACAGCCAGAACTCATAATCCTCCCAGCCGTGAACCATACCGGTGTCATAACCGCCGACCAGCCGCCAATCGGCGCGGCGGAACAGCGCGCTGCAGAAAATGACGTTATCCCGCACCATCTCTTCGATGCTGTATTCCGGCAACAGCCAGTCCGCTTCGACCGCCCCGAAAAGCCGGGCCCGGCAATAGACGATGCCGGTGTGTGGTTCGGTATCGAGTACCGCGACCGCCTCCTCGAGGTAGCGGGGCGCAATTCGGTCGTCGGCATCGAGCGGCAGGATGTAGTCGCCGACCGCCACCGCTATGCCGTTGTTGCGGGCGGCGGCAAGTCCCTGGTTGTCGGTGATCACGACCCGGGTCCTGTCGCGCCGATAATCTGCAAGCTTCCGTTTGGTCGATGCATCGGTGGAGCCGTCATTGACGACGATAATCTCCAGATCACCATAGGTCTGCGCCAACACCGAATCAACGGCGTCGTCGAGAAAGGCGCCTTGATTATAACAGGGGATGATCACACTTACTTTGGCCATAAAACCCGCTTTTCGCTCCTGCCGATACTGCTCATTTCGCTCTTCCCACCCCGGCTGCAGACGTTACAGCTGCGCCGGCCGGGATGGGGAGAGACCGTCGTCAATCAGGAAAACGGCAGCATACTACCTTGTTTTATCGCTCGGGTAAACGCTCATCGGCGGCCGGCCG
>CAZUJZ010000032.1:6163-19602 GCA_964620665.1 uncultured Desulfofustis sp.
GGCAGCATACTACCTTGTTTTATCGCTCGGGTAAACGCTCATCGGCGGCCGGCCGGAAGTCGGTCGCCCGTTTCCGACACCTGGCATGCTTTGTCAGACCTCTTGATACCGGGCCGGACGGCGGCTGTAGAGAAAAAACATCCGGGTCCGAAGGATGCGTGGCAAGCGCTTTACGTTCGTGCCTGGATTTCCCGGTACAGGCGGCAATCCAGGTCGACCAGGGGCGCCATCACTTCGCGAAATTCCGGATGGGTATGGTCGTAGAGCGGTGGAGCGGTGGAACGGTTGAGCACGCTTTTTCGCACCGGTCGCCGCAGGTGATAGCAGGCCAGAAATCGGTCGACAAAGACAGGATAGGCCTCGGTCACACCGATAGCGCGAAACAGCGACAGATTGCCGAGAGCCTGCTGGAGATCGTCGGGAGCGGTGCGACGCGGCTGGTCGTCCAGGAAATATCTGGTCTGCGCGTTATCTAAAAAAGCGGCGCCAAGATCATCCAAATCGACCACGAATCGCTGCACGGCCGCCGGTTCCGAGAAATCGAGCCCGGCCAGCCGGCGCCCGAAGTCGTCAATGACCGGGTTCTGTTGTTTGAAATAATTGTCCGGTGAGCGAGTGGCCGTTTCGATCAGCCAGTTCAGATGGGAATGAAGGTGCCCGTATGGCTCTCTGACAATGGTCAGCAGGTCCGCCCGGCTCAGGTCGAAACAGCGTTTCCAGACCCCGACCGGCAAATGCCCCGACAGGTAGCGGTTTTGTTTCTGCAGCTGCGGATAGTGGTGACGGTCGCTCAGCTCGAGATGGGCGGCAACGCCGTCGTTGGCGAGCAGTGAGCAGGCCAGCGTATTGAACGACGTGCCCGCCGTTTTCGGGATATGCATGAAGAAAATGTTCCTGCCCCGATAGCGCAGCGGCCAGAGTGAGCGCAACCGGTCGACAACCCTGCGCATGCCGACCGGCTCCAGCGAGCTCGTCGACAAGCGCAGCAGAGCCGGCATTGAGCCCGGCACGGTTATTTCGAGAACCTGACCGTCGGCGGCGGCGTGCTCATCGGCAAGAACGAACTCGAAGCCGCAGCGTCCGCTGCGATGGATGCCGAGCGCCACCAGATCTTCACGGTACCGGTCGGCTGTCGCTTCGGCCACCACCCTGCCGCCGATGCGGCAGTGCAGGCGGACCGGCCGATCGGGCCGGAACCGATGCATACACCAACCGGACAGATAATTGGCGTTGACGCGATCGATGGCTATCTTGTAGAAGGGGTTCATGTCGGTGCTGTATCGATTCGTGCCGGGCCGGATTGGGACGGCCCCGGCCGCCCGGCTTTCCCTTTTGTAGCCAATGATGATCAGCAAGTAAAGGAACAAATCGGTGACGAATACCGCCAACCGCCGCCCATCCTCGATGCTCAACCAGGATTTTCTCGCCACGGTACCGCACGCCCCCGGCGTCTACCTGATGCTCGATCGCAGCTTGGCGGTGCTCTACGTCGGCAAGGCCAAGGATCTCGCTAAACGTCTTGCTACCTATGTCCATTTCTCCGGTCCGGCGACAAGTAAAACGTCGGTCATGCTCAGCCATGTCCGCAGCGTCGATTTTCTGATCACCCACACCGAGAAGGAAGCGTTGATCCTCGAGGCGTCGCTGATCAAGCGCCACCGTCCGAAATACAATATCATCCTGCGCGATGATAAGAGCTATCCGCTGATCAAGGTGACGGTTCAGGAACCCTGGCCGCGGGTCTTCATGACCCGCCGCAAGAAAAAAGACGGCTCCCGCTATTTCGGGCCCTATTCCTCATCCTCGGCAATGTGGTCGACTCTGCGCCTGCTGATGGCCATGTTTCCGTTGCGGCGTTGCACGGGCAGTGAACTCAGACCGCGCCGCCGGCCGTGCCTCAATTACCAGATGAACCGGTGCCTGGCGCCCTGCGCCGGCAAAGCGGACCGCCGGTCCTATCTCGACATGGTCGGCAAGGTCGTGCTGTTTCTCGAAGGCCGGAACCACGAGCTGGTCAAGCAGTTGCACCGGGAGATGCAAGCCGCTGCCGACACCCTGGATTTTGAGCAGGCGGCCCTGCTGCGCGACCGCTTGAGTGCAATCAAAGCGACGCTGGAAAAACAGCTGGTCGTCTCCCAGGCGGACCGGGACCGCGACGTTTTCGGGTTCGCCCGGCACCAGACCTCTGTCGCGGTGGTGTTGCTTGTCGTCCGTGGCGGGATTGTCACCGGCACACGGCGATTCGCCCTCGACGATCCCTACGGCGACGACCCGGTTATCCTTGCCCAGATCCTCAAACAACTCTACGACGAACAGCTGCCCCCTCCCGGTGAACTGTTGCTGCCCTTTGCCATCGATGATCAGGCGTTGATCACCGAACGGCTCACCGATTGCGCCGGACGCACGGTCACCGTGTCCGTCCCCCGGCGCGGCACCGGCCGCAGCCTGGTCAAGATGGCCCAGGCCAACGCCCGCCAGCTCTTCGAAGAAGCGGGCCGCAAGCAAAAGAGCTGGCAAAGCCTGGCTCAAACCATGGCCGACAAGCTCCACCTGGACTCCCCTCCCCAATCGATCGAATGTCTCGATATCTCAACGATCAGCGGCACCAACGCGGTCGGCTCCCTGGTCCGCTTCTCCGTCGGCGAACCGGATCCCGCCGGGTATCGGCATTACCGGATCACCGGTGTCGACGGTCCCGACGATTATGCGATGATGAAAGAAGTGGTGCAGCGTCGCTTCAAACGCGCAATCGAAAAAGAGGACCTGCCCGACCTGTTCATGGTCGATGGCGGACGGGGACAGTTGGGCATCGCCGAGGCGGCGCTGCGGGATGCCTCGCTCGACACGCCGGTGACCCTGCTGGGTATCGCCAAGGAACGGGAGCAGGAAGGAGAAAAACTCTATCGTGCCGGTCGGAAAAATCCGATCATGCTGCCGGCGCACAGTCCGGTCCTGCTCTTTTTGATGCGGGTCAGGGATGAAGCGCACCGCTTTGGCGTGACGGTGCACCGTTCGCTTCGTCGCAAACAGGCCCTGTCTTCCCGACTCGACGCGATACCGGGGGTCGGTGCTGCCAGGAAAAAGAAATTGCTGAGCCGGCTCGGCAGCGTCAAACGAATCGCCGCGGCGTCAGTCGAAGAAATCCAGGCCGTCGACGGTATCGGTCCCGAGTTGGCCCGTACTATTTTCTCCTCGTTCAGGGAGCCTCAATCGCCGCTTCCATCGCCACCGCCTGCCGACTCAGCTGATTGAACAGTGCGTGCAGGGCGATAACGGCGGTTTCGACCCGGAGAATACGCGGACCAAGAGAGATGCGGGAAAAGCCGGCCCGTACCAGGCTGTCGATCTCGAACTCGTTCCAGCCGCCTTCCGGACCGACGGCCAGCAGTATCCGTCCCGGTCCCGGCCGATAACAGTCGAGCGGGGGCGGGACATCTCCGGGATGGGCAACCACCAATTGTTTGTATCGTCCGGCAAGCTGCACCAAATCCTTTTCGACAAAGGGCCGAAAGCCGCGATGCACCGTCACCTGCGGCAGCATGGTATCGACCGCCTGTTCCAGTCCCTGGAGCAATAGTTGACGCCGATTCTGTTCGCAAAGCACCGACGCGTCCCAAAAGCTCTTTTCCACCCGCTGGGCATTGACCAGGTACAGGTGACCGATGCCCAGTGCGGCAAGTTGACCGAGGATGCGCTTGAGCATAATCGGCCGCGGCAGGGCCAGCACCACATCGATCGGCGGTGCCGGAGGCGGGTCGCTGTCCAATACAACCGTTGCCGTCACCGAGCGGGGTCGGCATCGCTGCAACTCTTTTATCGTGCCATGACCAACTTTTCCGTTTATTATCCCTATTTTGATCAAATCGCCAGGACGTGCCCGGAGGACATCGATAATATGATCGGCCCGCCGGCCGTCGAGCCGGACCTGGCAATCGGCAATCTCATGTGACTCAAGCAGAATGATGTTCATCGCTGTTTCTCATAAGCAGCTGCCCCGGAGCACCCCCGATCCGTGATGAGACTGGTATATAACATCTTGCAACTGCTCGCCGCGCCGCTGTTGTTGCTCGCCCTGCCCCTGCTGCTTTTCCGGCCGAACAAGCGCCACAGACTGCTGCAGCGGCTTGGCCGAGATCTGCCCCGGCCGGAGACGTGTTCGGGCCGGGTCATCTGGATTCATGCGCTCTCCGTCGGCGAAGTAACGTCCGCCCTGCCCTTGGTCCGCGCCCTTCGTGCCGAACTGCCACAGGCTACGCTGATCTTTTCCGCGACCACGACCAGCGGCCGTGAGTTGGCCGAGGCGCGGGTCGGACCGCTCGTCAACAATGTCATCGCCTTTCCCCTCGACATTCTGCCGGTTGTCAGACACTTTATCAAGCGAATTGCGCCCGATCTGTTCATCCTGGTCGAAACCGATTTCTGGCCGAACCTGCTCTTTGAGCTGTCGGCTAAAACCGTTCCGACGGTTCTGGTCAACGGGCGGATATCGGCGCGCTCGATGCGCAGCTATCAACGATTCGCGCCGCTGTTTCGGCCGTTGTTCAATCAATTCGAGCTGCTGTGCATGCAAACGGCCGACGCTGCAGCTGCGATGCGGCGGCTCGGGGTGAGCCGGCATAAAGTGCAAACCCTGGGAAATCTCAAGTGCGCCGTCCCGGAAGCTGCTCACGTAGCCGATCCTCAATCGTCGCCGTCGCTTTCCGGACGATCGCAGCATCAGGTGCTCATTGTCTGCGGCTCGACCCATCCCGGCGAAGAAGAACTGCTGCTGTCCTGCTGCAAAACGCTGGCACGCCGTTACCAGCTTCACCTGGCTCTTGCTCCCCGCCGGATTGAACGCAGCGGTGAGCTGCTCCGACTGGCGGCGCAATTCGACCTGCCAGCGACACTGATGACGCAGCGGTCCACCGACATCACCGCTGTCACCATTATCGATACCATCGGCGACCTGGCCGCCCTCTATGGTCATGCGGACATCGCCTTTATCGGCGGCAGCCTGGTGCCGGAAGGCGGACACAATCCGATCGAGGCCGCCCGTGAGGGCTGTCCGATTCTGTTCGGCCCACACATGGAGGACTTTGCCGAGATCAGCGCCGAACTGCTGGCCTGTCAGGCGGCCTTCCAGGTCCGGAACGAAGAGACGGTGTCGGCAACCCTCGAACAATTGATCCAATTTCCCGATCTGCGGCGCACCACCGGTCTGCGTGCCCAAGACTGCACGCGACAACAGGGAAATGTCATCGGTGCACACCTGGCGATGATCAGGAAGCTGCTGTGAAGGCCTTCATAAGCACGTGTCACGCCAACCTGCTTCTCTGCCTCACCCTGTTGTTCGCCGCCGGCATCATGTTTCGCCAGACTCTGGCGGCTGCGCCCCTTGTCCTGCTGATTCCGATCCTGGCACTGCTGGCCTTGGCGGCCTGGCTGAAACGTCGGGAAACAATCGCCATCATCCTGCTCTGCTGCTGTTTTTTCCT
Organism: uncultured Desulfofustis sp.; assembly: GCA_964620665.1. Taxonomy (GTDB): domain Bacteria; phylum Desulfobacterota; class Desulfobulbia; order Desulfobulbales; family Desulfocapsaceae; genus Desulfofustis. The sequence goes on from CAZUJZ010000032.1 coordinate 11,641, forward strand.
GCTCGGCAGCCTGCGCGGCGACCAGCAGCAGGCACGAGTCGTCACGCCGGCGACAATCAAAACGCTCGCCGAAGCCGAAGCGGACGTCGTTATCGTCGGTCGACTCGCCACGCTGGTGGCCGATGACGGTCTGGTCAGCACTGCCCTGATCGATGTCGATCATCTCGGAGCGGTTTCCGAAAAACGAGTTCATCCCCTCCGGGCCCGCCTGCTGCTCCGCCTGAAAGATCGCTGGCCGGACCGCTTTTTGCCCGGCGACATGCTCGCCGTCCGCGCTCGGCTGCGCCTGCCGTCCATCGATTCCATACCGGGAACCTTTGATTATCGCCGCTATCTGGCCCGCCGGGACATCGTCGCCATCGGCACAGTCGCCTCGCCGTTGCTGATCGCGCCGACAGTCAATGAACTGGCCGCAGACGTTCGGCAGCAACGCCACCGAATCGAGCGGATCAGGACGATCATCGGCAATCGCCTCGACGCTCTGCTCGAACAACCCGGTGCCGGGCTCTATCGGGCTCTGCTGATCGGCGATCGAAGCGGCATCGACGAGCAGACAATGGAGTCCTTCAAAGGGTCAGGTGTGGCCCATATTCTGGCCATCTCCGGCATGCACCTCAGCCTGCTCGGTTTTTTCATCTTTCAGACCATCTCCTGGCTGCTGCGCCGCTCCGAATATCTGATCCTGCACCTGGATATCAAGAAAACAGCGATGGTGCTCTGCCTTCCCCCGCTTCTGTTCTATACGCTGCTGGCCGGTGCCCAGCCGCCGGTGGTTCGTTCTTTTGTGATGGCCCTGTTCATCGTGGTCGCCCTCGGTACCGACCGCCTGAAGTCGCCCTTTACCACGCTGGCCGGCGCAGCGCTGGTCATTCTGCTCTACGATCCGCTCTCGCTGGAAGAGGCCTCGTTCCAACTTTCTTTCTCCGCGGTGGCTGCAATCATGCTGATCGTCCCGCCGTTGCTGCAACGCCAAGGTGGGCACGAACGACAGCTCTCCGGCGTCGAACGCGTGCGCTGGTGGCTGCTCGGTGGTGTTGCCGTCACCGTCGCCGCCACCATCGGCACGATGCCGCTGTTGCTCTATCATTTCAACCGGATCACAACGGTTTCCGTGGTCGCCAATCTGATCATCGAACCACTGGTCTGCCTGTGGGCCATGGTATTCGGTTTTCTCGCCCTGCCGCTGCTTTTTGTCAGCCTACCGGCCGCGGACCTGCTGCTGCAAATCGGCAGCTGGGCGCTCATCGCCGCGGTTGCTGTTGCCGCCTTCTTTTCATCACAGCAGTTCAGCTCGATCTGGCTCCCATCCCCGGCACCATGGGCCATGGCCCTTTATTTCACCGTCCTGGTAATCTGGCTGGCACCGGTTCCCGGCTCGTTGGGCCGGCACCGTCCTCTGGCCGGAATCGCTTTTTTTTGCTGTCTGCTGATCTTCTTTCTGCCGCTAACCCCGATGGCCAAACGCTTCAGAGAACAGGACCGGGTTTCGGTCCTCGATGTCGGCCACGGCAATGGCATACTCATCGAACTTCGCGACGGCAGAAACGTGCTGGTCGACGGCGGCTCCCGAAGTTCTCCCGGGTTTGACTGCGGCGCCGCACTCATCGCGCCCTACCTGTGGCATCGGGGTATCGCCAAACTCGACGACATTATCATCTCCCATGCCGATGCCGACCACTACAACGGTATTCCCACCGTGCTCAAACGATTTGCGGTGGATCGTCTCTGGCTTCCCTATCTCGATGGCGACAAACCCGGCTTTGCCCAACTCTGCCAACTGGCCGCGGAACACGATGTCACCATCATGTTTCCCGATGGCGGTACGTTTATCGAAGGCGAGGGATATCAGCTGATCGCTATCGGCACGGCGACCGGCGCCCCGGCTGCACGCCACTGGATCCATGCAGGTGACGCAACCGAAGACGACAACGGTCTGGTGGTGCTGCTGAAGACCGCCCGCGTGTCAATACTCTTTCCCGGCGATATCGGCAGAGCACGGGAGCGGGAACTGCTGGCGACCCGGGAATCGCTCCGAGCGGAGCTGATGCTTGCCGCGCATCATGGCTCGCAGACATCGAACTCCCCGGACTTCCTCGCCGCTGTCGCCCCGAAACACCTGATCGTTTCCTCCGGGGATCGGAGGGGTGGCCTGTTTCCTTCCACGTCGCTGCGCACGTTCGTCCAGCAACACGACACGATGCTGCTGACCACGGTCGATCACGGCACCATCGTGATCGATACCACTGAGGATGGATACCGTATTCAATCCTACAAAAACGGACGGTGGACGGTCGCCGGACTCGGCAGCGGCGGAGGGATTACACCTCGGTGAAGTCAGACGGCGGTTTGCGCAGGAATTTGAGAAATTTTGCTTTCTCGATCGAATTGGAATACGCGTCGTCGGCGCTGATCATCTTCTTCTCGAGAAAATTCATGATCGCATCGTCCATGGTCTGCATACCGTATTTTTTCCCGGTCTGCATAGATGACAGGATCTGGTAGGTTTTCCCTTCACGGATCAGATTGCGTACCGCCGGTGTCGCAATAAGAATCTCCAGGGCGGCGACCCGCCCTTTGACATCAATTCGTTTAAACAGGGTTTGGGAGACGACCGCCTTCAGCGCGTCGGCCAGGGTCGAACGGACCTGTCCCTGCTGGGTCGCCGGAAAAATCTCGATGACGCGATCGACCGTTTTCATGGCGTTCAACGTATGCAGGGTGGCAAATACCAGATGTCCGGTCATCGCCGCTTCCATGGCCAGTGAAATCGTTTCCAGATCGCGCATCTCACCGACCATGATGATGTCGGGATCCTCTCGAAGGGCGCCGCGCAATGCCTGGGCAAAGCCTTTGGTATGCGTACCGATCTCCCGGTGGTTGATCAGGCATTTCTGGCTTTTATGGACGAATTCTATCGGGTCTTCAATGGTCAGGATATGGTGTTTGCGGATTTTGTTGGCCTCGTCGACAATGGCGGCCAGCGTCGTTGATTTACCCGAACCGGTCGGACCGGTGACCAGCACGAGTCCTTTCGGCAGATGGGCGAGACGGCCTACGACCTTGGGCAGACCCAATTGCTCGCAGGTCAGGATCTCGCTCGGAATTTCCCGGAACACTGCACCGATACCGTACTTCTGCTGAAAGAAGTTGCAACGATAGCGAGCCAGACCGGGGATTTCATAGCCGAAATCGATATCTCCCGTTTCCTCGAAGACCTTGATTTTGTCTTCGGGGCAGATCTCGTAGAGCATGGCCTTGAGATCATCGTTGCTCATCTTCTTGAACTTGACCCGTTCGATGTCGCCGCGAATCCTCAGGACCGGCTGCTGGTCGGAGACCATATGCAAGTCCGAAGCACCTTCATCGTTCATCAGTTTGAAAAATGCATCGATTTGCGCCATGCCTTCACCTCTATACAAGCTGATATGATAACACCATCGACGTCAAAGAGAGCCTGCCGATGCGGTGCCACGATCTGAGCCATGCCTCATTCGGCAATGTTTTGTTTGATATAATCGACAACATCACCGGCATCATCGAAAATCTTGAACAATTCGAGATCGCATTCAGCGATCAGGCCGGCCGCCAATTGACTGTCTTTCACCCAATCGATGAGGCCCGTCCAGAATGTGGAGCCGACCAGGACGACGGGAAACGGTTTGACCCGCTCGGTCTGGATCAACGTGATTGCTTCGAATAATTCGTCAAGCGACCCGAAGCCACCGGGCATACAGATAAAAGCCGACGAATATTTCATAAGCATTACTTTTCTAACAAAAAAATATTTGAAATGTAAAGGGAAATTGGCATAGGGATTGGGCATCTGCTCCTGCGGCAGGCTGATATTGAGACCGATGGAAATGCCGCCGGCTCGATTGGCACCTTTGTTGGCAGCCTCCATGATGCCCGGCCCGCCACCCGTTGCCACTGCGAAGTTTGCCGAAGCGATTTCATAGGCTATCGTTTCAGCCAGCTGATACCAGGGATTATCCTGTTTGACCCGGGCCGAACCGTATATGGTCACCGCCGGTATCTCGATCGTTGACATCGCGTCAAACCCATCGACAAACTCCGCCATGATTCGAAACATTCGCCAAGAATCGCCGACGAGCGTATTGTCCAGCACATATTTCGGTTCACGCTTGATTCTTCTTCTCTCTTTGCATTCCATAACGATTACCGTAACGATTCATGATACTGGTAAAGGGATTGGGCCCGGTTTCGGATCTCGTCCGGAACGTCCCTGCCGTTGACCAATTGTTTTATATACCGGCGGGCCTGCCGATAACGATCCTGCAGGCAGTACACGGTAGCAAGTTCGAACCACGCCTCTATTCGAGTTTCTCGTACGGCAACGCAGCGCCGAAACGTCTCGATCGCCTGGTCGTAATGACCGCAGGCCGCCAAAGCCCTGCCCCATCTCAGTAAAAAAACCGGCTTTGGACCGGCGATCTCGACCGCTTTCTCGGTCAACCGCAGGGCAATCTCGTCGCCTTCACCGAGTCTGCGGTACGAATCACCGAGCAGACTGAGGGATTCGGCATCGAACTGGTCATGGGCAAGAGCCAATTGCAACCAGCGAGCGGCCTCGGAATAGCGCTGCAGATGATAGGTGCAGATGCCCAGATATCGGCAACAGGCACCGGTCGTTTTGGCCGTGCCCTGACGCGTGTGCCAGGTAGTGAAAATGTCCAGACAGGCAGTATAGTGACCCAGGTGGAAATAACAGGTGCCGAGTTGATAGAGCAAGTCATCTATGGCGCCGGCCTGGTCCGTATCTTCGGGATCATAGACCTCCCGAGCCCGCGAAAAAGACGCCGCCGCTTGCCGGTACTGACCGGCAGCCTGCCTGCCCAGTCCCTGGTTGTAGAGTGCCATGAAGTTGTCGGGGTCGATATCAAGCACCCGGGCAAACGAGAGCAATGCATCGCCGGTCCTGTTCATCAGGGCATATGTTACGCCCAGACTATTGAGCAGGTTGATATCGTCAGGAGCACGGTCGAGGCCCCGTCGGTATTCTCTGACGGCGGCGGTCCAGTCGCCTTCGGCAAAAAATACATCCCCGCTGACATTGAGACTGACCGAATCGAAAACCACCACGCTCCCCGGTCCGAAAAAAGAGGCATGGAGCAATGCTTTACGGGTATTATTTATGATTTCGGCGACACGTGTGCCGTGTTCGGGAAAAGCGCTGATCCCGGCTGACAGAGAATAATCGCCGCCTTTGCCGGTGCGTATCCGTTCGATGATATCGACAGCCCAGGACTGTGCCTCACCACCACTCGTCTGCTCCCTGATAACCAGATAGCCATCGGCAAACGGCAGCATTCGCCGTGCTTCACACCCTGCCTCGAGCAGAACATCCTCACCCACCTTTTTTTGAAAATCAAAGGTGAACAAGACCAGCGCAAAAGCGCTCAGATGTCGGCATCTGCGTCTGATTTTCGCGACGATACTGCGAGACACGGGCCTGAGCGGAGCGTGTTCGGGGTTGATCAACGTGTCGTAATCGCAAAACGCGAAGGGGCCGCGACGACAGGCAACCTGGAGCGCCTGCCACGCCTCATCGAGCAAGAGTCGGGGATGGCCTCGAAGAAGTCTGCTGTCAGGACGCTGCAGTGACACGCTCGTGCACCCGCAGCGAACACGACGACACCTGTCGCTTTTCAGCGCCGTTATCAACGACAGACAAAAAGATGAGAGCATCGCTCGCTGGCGATCACTCACGAGAATGGCAAAAACCGCCATTCCCAGGTGAAAGAGCGGAAAAGACCGACGATTATAATTTTCCAGCAGAGCGGCCGTGTGGAAAACCGGAGAAAAGCGATCACGAAGAGAGCGCGACGGCGGCAGCGCCTCGATCAGCACGAGGTGAAGATCAGGCCCGTCGATAGATTCCGTCACGGCGTCGAGAAACAGATTGCAGCCGTAAAGCCCCGTCACCGGGTCGAGCAATTCCCCTTTGATTTTCTTCAGCTCATGACACAGCGCCTGGCCGGTCTCGACCAACCACTCCGCGGACGCCTTTTCCAGCACGACTGGATCCACCCCGGAGACCTCAGCCACCAAGACGTCCTTGTCGGCTGTGCACATGGGGAAATAAAGCGTGTCCAGGCCCGCTTTCTGCGGCAGACCGGTCTGCGCTGCACGCCCGGCGGCAACAATCCCCGGCGGTCCCGGCGGTCCCGGCGGCCCCGGCTTTTCGCCGGCCGGGGCGGCGTCAGCGCCGATCAACAGAAAACGAGTATCACCCGCCGTTGGTACCAGAGCAAAAAACGCCGCCCTGAAACGGGATGCAAGCAGACTGAAATCGCTCGGGCAGAGCGGTCCGTTAACCGGAGAGACCGGAAAAGAAGCGGCACGCATACTCACCGAACCGAGGAGAAATACGCAACCAATTGATCGGCAAGCAAAACAATTTCGTGGTCCTGGATCGTTCGCAGGTCAATAAGGAATCGATCATGCTCAACCCTGCCGATCAGCGGGATCGGCAAGCGGCGGAAATCCTTCTCCAACGTGCTCACCGGCACAACCACCGGCTGCAGTTGAACTGCCCAGCTGTCCAGCCCATATTCGGGCAGCGCGCCGCCTCCGACCCGGGAAATGGTCGGGACGAGCGAGAAAAGGCAACGGCCTGCCGTTTTCGTGCGGACTCTTCTGAGCAGCCGACCGGCGCGTTTCTTGATGGTTGCAGGAGATTCGCCGATCATCCGCAGGGTTGGAATCTGCTCGCAGGCAACCGGCTCATCGTAGTAGGCACGAAGGGTACCCTCCAGGGAAGCAAGGGTGAACTTGTCGATTCTCAGCGCCCGATTGAGCGGGTTGCGCTTAATCCGATCAACCAGATCTTTCTTGCCGACAATGATCCCGGCCTGCGGGCCACCGAGCAATTTGTCACCGCTGAAGGTGACCAGATCAACGCCGGCAGCGAGAACCTCCTGGACGGTAGGCTCGGCCGGCAACCCAAAGCGCTCCAGGTCAATCAGCGAACCGCTGCCCAGATCTTCCATCACCGGTATTCCCTGTTGGCGCCCGAGAGCGACCAACTCCTGTGCAGCCACCTTGGCGGTAAAACCGATCATCCTGAAGTTTGAGGTATGGACCCGCAGTAACAGTCCGGTGCGTTCGCTGATGGCCCTTTCATAATCGGAGAGGTGCGTGCGGTTGGTTGCTCCGACTTCGACAAGTTCGGCCCCGCTTTTGGCCATTACGTCTGGTATGCGGAACGAACCGCCGATCTCGACGAGTTCCCCGCGGGAAACGACAACCTCCCGGCCGCTGGCGATTGTATCCAGGGCGATCAGCACCGCGGCAGCATTGTTGTTGACCACCAACGCAGCTTCGGCCCCGACCAAATCGCAGATAATGTCTTCCACGAGCGCATACCGACTGCCCCGCTTGCCGCTCTGCAGGTCAAACTCGAGGTTGCTGTAATGGCCGGCACCACCTACCAACTGCTCGACTGCCGCTGTCGACAGAAGGGAGCGGCCCAGGTTGGTATGAATAACAACACCGGTACCGTTGATCACCCGGCGAAAACGAGGGCGCTGCAATTGCTCGATCAGATCGATGAAACGCTGCCTCCAGGCGGAGCGATCATCGGGCACATTGGCGTCACTGCCTGCGAGGATATCTTGTCTGACTCGATCTATGGTTAATTGGACGGCCTTTTTGGCGATTCGCAGCGGTACGCTGTGCCGACCGATGAAGTCAGACAGGTCCAGCAGGCATTCATCAACCTTGGGCAGGTTGCGCAGCATCTCGGCTTTTCGATCCATCGTTATCCGCAGTGGGGGCACGTGACAGGTTTGAAGTTATTTTGTGTCATAAGGTTCCCATAAGACCAGAACAATAGCAACAGCAGCTACAACAGGCCAATGTTTTTTTAACCGGCCAAACAATTCCAGAAACCTATTGACACCCCCCGGGGAATCAAGTAGTGTGCCGCGGTCCTGGAGCACG
>CAZUJZ010000033.1:0-19222 GCA_964620665.1 uncultured Desulfofustis sp.
ACCTCCTCGATGCGACCCGGATGAATACGCCCGTCATTGATCAATTGATGCAGGGCCAGCCGGGCCACTTCCCGGCGTACCGGGTTAAAACCTGACAAAATAACCGCTTCGGGCGTATCGTCAATGATGATATCGATCCCGGTAGCCGCTTCTATCGCCCTGATATTGCGACCTTCCCTGCCGATAATGCGCCCTTTCATCTCGTCTGAGGGCAGTGGCACCATGGACACCGTTCTATCCGCCACATAATCGCCGGCATAACGGGAAATCGACAGGGCGATGATATTTTTGGCCTTCCGGTCGGCCTCCATCTTCATCTCGTTCTCGATCCGCGCCAAACGCTTGGCCGCATCCATGCGCGCCTGACTTTCCAGCGAATCCATCAGCAGTTTTTTGGCTTCCTCCTGACTGATCTCGGAAATCCGCGCCAACTCATGGCGCTGCTTATCGAGCAGCGAATCTACTTCTCTGGATTTTTCTTCGAACTCGCGCAGTCTGCATTTCAACTCTTCTTCTACAACGACCAGTTCCTGGCGTTTCTGGTCGTAACTGTCCCACTCTTTTTTGAGCAATTCCCGCTTCTTGTTAAGCTGCTGCCGATCTTCCTTGATTTCGCGGCGATCGGCCTTTAACTCCTCTTCGGCAGCCTGCTTAACCTGGTAGGCCTCTTCTTTGCTCTGGAGTTGCGCTTCCTTCTTCAGTTGTTCCGCCTCGACAATGGCATTTTCGATCAATTGCCGAGCCTGTTCTTTGATATTGCTGGCGTGCCCATCGACAAACCGTTTGCGCAGATAAAACCCGAGCAGGCCGCCGAACAACAGCCCGATAAAGATAAAAACGGAAGGATGATTCAATACGTCCATGGAAAGCTTCCTCAATAATATATGACGATTACGGGAAGCAGTCAGCCTAATGCTAACGGGGGCGAGAGTGAACGTGAAAAGAACTGATAAGGGTTGACAGGATTGGTGCTGTCAGCTGCTCCTGATACCGGCACATCGCCTTCGCGCACTGTCATTGTGTCGGAAAGGGCGTCTCCGTCTGTTTACCGAGGCCCGAGAAACATGGCGCCGAAGGCAAGAGAACATACGCACCATCTATCGAGAAAAAACCAGTTGCCGACAGTGGAGTCGGCATTTCAACCAACTCCGGACTGTCGATACTGATGAACAACCCGTCAACCTTTCTTACAGTCCTGCCACCCCGAGGCGCTGCTGTAATCAATCGTTGTTACCTGTTGCGGCAACCGGGAACTTCACTCCTGGACTGGTGCCGGTCACCGATATAGTAAAACGATGGTCGACACTGGTGCCGGCCATCGTTGTTCACTTATTTTCCCCACCCTGCCGTGTTTGTAGAACATGTTAAACCTATCGAAATAGGTGGGATCCGCATATCAACGTCTGAGAAATCGTTTGATTGCTCATCGGATTGACAGTGGTGGCTCCCTAGCTGTGAGAGTTGGCTCAACAACACTACAAATCACCAACAGCGCAGGGAAAAATTTTTGCTCAGCGCGCCCCGCTTTTGCTGCTTTCGCGAGGCACCGCATCATCTTTACGATAAAGCTATAATCACAATAAAAACAATAGACAACCTCTGTCTAACCTGATTCTATCATAGCAGATATTACCAAAAACAAAAGACAAAATTTACCGGCCGATGAAAAACGAACCAAACCGCCGGCCGAAGCCCGACACCACCCGGATTCACTGACGGTACCGACTCTGCAAACCACTTCCTTCTCCCCCTGTGACAACAAGTCACAACGAATCACAAAATTGTTTCCCATGACCGGGAGGCGCGCTTGACTGTGCCGGAGGCTGTATCGCGGAGGCCCGAATCCGCGCTAGTAAGCGGAGCAGAGGTGAAAACCAGCCCCGCCGTTGGCTGTGATTTCAACCGGACTCCCGATCCGCTGTCAGTACCGCCGCCACTTTCTGGTTGAGTATTCTCACTTTCTCTTCGGCGGTGCGTCGGTAGCTCTCATGTTCGTTTTTCAGACGCAGGTAGCGGGAAGCAAGATTGAGGCAGGCCATTACCGCAACCTTGCTCACCGGGATCGTGCCCCCACCGCGGCCGCCGTTCTCCTCAACCTGCTTTTTGACCAGGGCCAGAATAGCATCCATCTCCTCTTCCGAGGCTCCGGTGTAAAAGGCAAAGTCCTGACCAAGGAGATGAAACCTGATTAATCGTTCTGTCTCGGACATGCGCTGCTACTCCTCCGGACCCGCCGCCGGCAGGCAGCACCTGCAATTACAGCGAGCATGCGGTAACCGGTCAACGGGAGAAGAGACTCCCCTGAATCCCGCTATCTCGCTCTTGTTTATGCTGGGTGCCCGTTTCCGAATCGGCCGTGGCCTGCTCTTGGTCCGCTGTCGGCTCTTCTTCAACCGCTGTCGGCTTGTCGGACTGCGCCTCGCCGGCCGGCCCTGTCTCATCCGTCAACTCCGATTGCCACCGTGCAATCCGGTCGATCAAGGAATCAACCCGCGTCGTCATCTCTTGGCGCTCTTCCGTCATCGTGTCGAGTTGCCGCCTGAGTTGCTCATTGTCGGCGACTGTTGCCGTCAAATCACGCTCGAGCCGCCGCTTTTCATCACGAACGGCGGCAAACCGCTGCAACAGCTGTTCAATATGGCGCTCCAAACGAAGCAGTTCGTTATCTTTTCCCATGATTCTCCTCGATGATTACCGCTTGTCTCAAGAAGCGTGTTCCGGTCGGCAGAAGCTTCATTAGTTGGTAAAGGTAGCGGAAGATGGGTTAAAACCTATCCCATCTTTGATTGAAATTGAAATCAACATCTGCTATAGGTCCAGGCCACCGGCGTGCTGTCGGCATAGGGCATGTATCCATGAAAAAGACGCGGATCGTTGTCGAATACCAGCGGCAGGAAATACCTGTCGCCGGCCCACATCGGCAGTTCTTCGAGGCGCTCGATCGGATACCAGAGCAGTCGGCCTTCCTCGTTGCTGGTCAGCGGAACACCGGTATATCGATCGATGCGATAAATAAAGCCGAACCAATCTTCCCCGTTTGGTCCAAACCCGGTCCAATTAATCGTTCCGCGCAGGACCACCTGGTCGCAGAGAATTCCTGCCTCTTCCTGTATTTCCCGGCAAATACACTGATGAATCGATTCCCGAGGCTCCATTTTACCGCCAAGCCCGTTATACTTTCCGCTATGGAGATCATCCGGCCGACCGCTACGGTGGACCAGCAGTGTCTGGCGCTTGTCCGCGGATAAAACATAACCAAGTGTCGCCACGATCGGTTTGTACAAACTCTCTCCTTGTTATTCAGCCATTTTTCGGTAGAATACCGAAAGACTCACCGTCCTATCCGGTCGACCGAGGCGGGCCTGTGTATCGCTTCCGTCCATCTGGACAATAGAGTAACTCGAAGAACACTGCAAGCAGGCATTGATCACGCCCCTCCACCGCTTCGAATAAGAGCTAATCTCTCGCATGACCAGAATCGTTGCCTGTTTTTCATTCTTTCTCCGGCGTTATCTCCCTTTGCAGATTGTTCTGCTGGTTCTGCTGCCGACCGGACTCCGGGCAACCGCCGACCCGGTATCCTTTCCGCACTATTCATCGATTTCGGCCAATGTCGATTTTTGGGAAAAAATATACTCTACCTATTCGGTTAATACCGCAATAATTCACGACCGTGAAGACCTCCGTCGCGTCTACACCATTATCAATCTGGTCGACCGGAACCTACCGGGAGCAAGACGTATAAACGGCGCACTGGTGGAAAAAACGAAAAAACGCTACGCCGACCTACTGCTTCGTCTGACCCATACGCCGCCGAGGACGAAGGAAGAACGACGGGTGGCCGCCCTGTTCCCGGAGAACCCCGATCCGGCTGCGTTGAAACGGGCTGCCGCCGAGATCCGTTCGCAAACCGGCCTGAAAGAGCAGTTCATCGAAGGCGTGATTCGTTCGGGCGCCTATCTGTCCACCTTCAAGCGTCTTTTCCGTACCCACGGCCTGCCCGAAGACCTGGCCTATCTTCCCCACGTCGAATCCTCCTTCAACCCCCGGGCATTCAGCAGATTCGGGGCCGCCGGCATGTGGCAGTTCACCACCGGTACCGGTCGGCAATACCTGCGGATCGACTATATCGTCGATGAACGGCGCGACCCGTTTCTCTCCGCCGAAGCGGCGGCCCGCTTTCTCAAAAGCAACTACCGGGCGCTTGGATCCTGGCCGCTGGCCCTGACCGCCTACAATTACGGCACCGCCGGCATGAAACGGGCCGTCGCGGAACACGGCACCTATGAACAGATCTTCCGGAAGTATCGCAAGGGCTGGTTCAAGTTCGCCGCCCGTAATTTCTATCCATCGTTTCTCGCCGCGGTGAAAGCGGCCAAACATTTGGAGCAATCCGGCACCCTACTCCTGGACCGGCCAGTGGCCACGGCCTCCCTGCGGCTGCCCGGTTTTATCGCCAGCAGTGCGCTCTGCAACCACCTCGGCATCAGCCAGGCAACCCTGGCCCGCTACAATCCGGCGCTGCGCGATCCGGTGCTGCAGGGCGAGAAGTACATTCCAAAAGACTATCTGCTCACCGTGCCGACCGGGTTGAAAAACAGTGCGGCTCTGACCAATCTGCCCGCCGCCTTGTTATATCCGCAACAGAAACGAAGCCTTTTCTACCAGGTTCGCCCCGGCGACACGGCAGGGGCCATCGCCTTGGCCCACACGGTGTCGCTCAAGCGCCTGATCGAGGTCAACGGCCTCGATCGTCAGGCAACTGTCCGGGTCGGCCAGAATCTGAGAATCCCCACCGCCAGGACAACACAGTCACCACCTCCGACCCCGCCTTCCCGCGACACCGCCGTGGTTACGCTGATCGACACGAAAAAAAGCGGACCGGCGACACCACCTGCCGCCCCGATACCGACCGATCTGACGGTCATCGGCAATCTCAAAGTCTTCGACACTACCAATAACGGAGACCTGGTGTCCGGGCGAATCGAGGTACAACCCGACGAAACCGTCGACCTGCTTGCCCACTGGCTCAAGGTGACACCGCAATCGATTCACCTTGCCAATCACCTTAACGGTCAGGCGGACGTAACACCGGGTCAGACCATCTCCGTTGATTTCGTCAATGTTCCGGTAACCGTCTTCGAAGCGGCCCGCTTCGATTTTCATCAGGAAAAACAGGAAGATTTTTTCAAAACATACGGTGTGGTTGAACTGCTCAGCTATACCGTCAAACCGGGAGACACGCTGTGGGAACTCTGTTATAACACCTTCGAGATCCCGCTCTGGCTGTTGAAAAAATATAATGACCAGCTCAGTTTCACCCGGCTCGATTCGGCCAGTACGCTCCAGGTACCGGTAGTCAGAGCATTGTAGGTTCTTCACCCCGCGGAGACACGCCATGGACATCAACGCAACGATTGCCGCCCTGAAGGCCCGGCCCGACTTTGCCGACCACGTCGGTATGATCCTCATTCACAACGGGACGGTTCGTTCCTGGTCGCGAGCCGACAGAAAAGCGGTGACGGCTGTGGAAGTGATTGTCGACCACGAGCGGATCGACCAGTTGCGCCGTGAGTTTTTACAGTATCAGGGCATCTATGATATCATTATCGAAACCCGGGACGGTCTCCGTCGATCCGGTGACGATCTGCTCTATATCGTCGTCGCCGGTGATATCAGAGAGCATGTCAAGGAGGTCCTGGCCCGATTACTCGACCGGATCAAGGCAGAAGCAGTCAGTAAACGGGAACTGACCGACCTGCCGTAATCACCGGAGATACTGGTTATGAACGCCGCTCAGGAGCTGATTGCCAGCTACCGCAGTTTCAAGACGCTTCCTCACGTGGTCACCAAACTGTCGCAGCTGATCAACGACAGCAGCACCACCATGAAAGACTTCGAAGACGTCATCAAGATGGACCCCACTCTGGTGGTCAGACTGCTGCGCCTGGTCAACAGTCCCTATTACGGTTTGAGTCAACACATCGAATCGATCGGCCGGGCGGTGGCCCTGGTCGGTATGAAGAACCTCTACAACATCGCCGTTACCGACGCGTTGAAACATCTGTTCCGGGAACACGAGCCGTCCCGGATCTTCTCCCGCCAGAAGCTCTGGCTCCATTGCGCCGCCGTGGCGATCTGTAGCCAGATGCTGGCCGAACGGGTTTTTGGCATCAAAGGGGATGACGCATACCTTTGCGGAATTCTACACGATTTTGGTCTTATTGTCGAAGAGCAGGCCGCCGATTCGGTGTTTCACAACATCTGTCAGGCGGCCCTTGACCATGGCTCCCTGCCAGAGCAGGAACAAAACCAACTCGGGACCGATCATGCTGAAATCGGCTACCTGATAACCGACGAATGGGGCATCCCGAACACCATCAGGGAGGCCATCAGGGATCACCACAGCCTCCGGGGAGATATCGAGCCGACCAGCCTCACCGGTATCATCCAGATCGCCGAATATCTCACCGGGCAATTAGGATACACCATTCTCGCCACCCCGGTCACCGAGTTGTCCCCGGTACTGGTCGACCATATCCAGGACAATATCGACGAATACCGGGTACTGCTCGATGATCTGCCGGCGGAAATGGGTAAGGCCAGCGAGATCTATCGTTCCGCGGAGCACTGACATGGCGGTCCGGACCGACCTTCTCTTCGATGCGCAGGCAACCACCGCCAAAACAATTGCGCGCCTGCTCGCTTACCTGGGCCGGCGTCAACAGCACGGTCGTTATCTCTGCATCGACCGGCAACAGAACCACCACCGGGGCCCCCGCCCTCTGGTCTTACCGGCCGCTATTGTCCCAGCCACCTTCGCTTCGACTCTCTCCGCAGTCGATCCGGCGCAACCGGTCGCCCTGGGCGATGGTCTCTACCTGCTGCCATTGCCTCGCCTCGAGGCGACATTGTATTTCCACATCAGCGCCGATGCCGGCTCGCCCCCGGTTGCAGCGGCCAACCTGGCCCTGCTGACCGAACTCTTTTTCTGTCAACGGCGCCTCGACGACGCCGTCAACAAGCAGCAGGTACAGAAGAACCAGTTCGACCGGAAGATCAGGGTCCTCGAAAACAAATACCAGGAGATGCTCGAGGAGACCCAGCACAACTATCGCCTCATTCAGCAGCAACAGGAACTTTATTCCAAGACATTGCAGGTCGAGATAGACAAACAAACCAAGGAACTCCGCACCTCGAAAGCGGCGGCCGAGAGCGCCAACGTTGCCAAAAGCCAGTTTCTGGCCAGCATGAGCCACGAAATTCGCACGCCGATGAACGGCATCATCGGCTTCACCGAAATGCTGCTCGGTTCCGGTCTGGATGAAGAGCAACGGGAGTGCGCCGCAATCATCAAGCGCAGCGGTGAAGCACTGCTCGGGCTGATCAACGACATCCTCGACTTTTCCAAGGTTGAAGCCGGTCAAATGGGGCTCGAGCACATTGATTTCGACCCGGAGATCACCGCTCACGATGTCTGCGAAATGATTCGTCCCCGAGTGTCCGGTAAGCGTATCGAAGTACTCTGCCGCATCGGTGAAGATGTGCCGGCCAGGGTAAAGGGAGATCCCGGCCGTTTCCGCCAGGTGCTCATCAACCTGCTCGGCAACGCGGCAAAATTCACCGAGCGTGGTGAAATCGAACTTTCCATCGACCTGCTTGAGGAATCCGGGGAGACCTTCACGCTGCACAGTACCGTCAGAGATACCGGTATCGGTATTCCCGAGGACAAACACGAAGCCATTTTCACCGCCTTCAAGCAGGCCGACGGCTCAACAACCAGGAAATACGGCGGTACCGGCCTGGGGCTATCGATTTGCCGCAGCATCGCCGGGCTGATGAACGGTCGCGTCTGGGTGGAAAGCCGGGACGGGGAAGGCGCCACCTTTCACTTCACCGCCAAGATGCGCGCCGCCGATCACCTGCCCGAACATCCCAGTGCCAGTGAAGATCTGGGGGGGACCAAAGTGCTGGTCGTCGACGACAACCGAGCCAACAACGAGATTCTCCGATCGGTACTCGAGCAGGCCGACATGATCGTCGATACCGAAACAGACGAACGGCAGGCCATTGCCAGACTGCAGCAGGCCGCCAAAACCGATCGTCCTTATGAACTGGCCATCATCGATATCATTCTCCCCCATATCCCCGGCTTTGAGCTGGCCGCCCGGATTCGCGCCGACGAAACCTCGATTAAGACCATCCCACTGCTCGCTTATACCTCATCCACCGAACGGATTGCCGCAAAATGCCGGGAAGCCGGGTTTTCCGCTTTCCTGACCAAACCGGCACGCCGCTCCATCCTCTACAAAACCATCGCCAGGACATTGGGTGATAGCGCCGAACAGCAGACAGTGAGCAAACCGCTGATCACACAATATTCGGTACGCGAAGCGATTAAACAATCCGTCAGGCTGTTGCTTGCCGAAGACAATCCGGTCAACCAGAAACTGGCATCGATGATGCTGCAAAAAGCAGGCTACGCAGTGGATATCGTCGATAACGGCAAGAAGGCCGTCGCCACGTATCACGCTGAGCCGCGCCGCTTCGACCTGATCCTGATGGATGTACAGATGCCGGAAATGGACGGTCTGGAGGCGGCCCGGCAAATCAGGCTGAAAGGGCATCGGGTACCGATTATCGCGATGACCGCCAACACCATGAAGGGCGACCGTGAAAAATGCCTGGCGGCGGGCATGGACGACTATGTCGCCAAACCACTCAACCGGGAAATTGTTTTCAAGCTGATCGAGAAATGGCATGAACGATAACTCGACACCGCCACCCCGGCCCAGAGGGGCATCCAGCTTCCCGCACCGTCTCGTACTGTGGGCTTCCGGGCCGGCTCCCGCCGGCGCACCGCTCACATGGCTGCACACGCTCACCAAGATTGTGCTGATCGTGCTGCGCGAAATGGAATTGAACTATCTCAATTTGCGCACCGGCGCCCTGACCTATGCCCTGCTCCTGTCCATGGTTCCACTGCTGGCCATGAGCACGGCGGTGGTCAAGGGACTCGGCGGCGGCGACCAATTGCGGGACATCGTCTTTACCTATCTCGACACGCTGGACCAGACAGCCCCGACCGTGCTTGAACCCTCGGACCAGGCACAGGCGACACAGCAATCGGCGCCTGGCTCCACCCCACCGTCCGAGGTCGAGCCTGCGGCGGACCTCACCTCTCATCTGCGCGCCGCCGCCGATCGTCTCTTCGATTACGTCGACCGAACGAGTTTTGCCACGCTCGGCACCTTCGGTATTCTCGGGGTCTTTCTCGCGGTAATCCTGGTGCTCAGTCAGATCGAAGCGGCCATGAACGCCATCTGGCACGTCGAGAGCAGCCGCTCGCTGCTGCGAAAGGTCGCCGACTATCTGACCTTGATGGTCCTACTGCCCATCGCCATCAATGTGGCTCTGGCGGCCGGCACGGTGTTGACCAGTGAATCGCTCAGCGGCCATCTCGACCTGCTCATTCCCGCTGCCTGGATGCAATCCTTACTGCTCGGCGGCGTCCCGATCCTGTTTTTGACGGTGGCTCTCTATGTCGTCTACATCTTCTTTCCCAATACCAGGGTCAAAACCGTTCCAACCTTGATCGGTGCATTGCTCGCCGGCACCCTGTGGTTCGCCACCCAAAACCTGTTCATCGGGCTGCAGATCGGCGTCGCCAACTACAACGCAATTTACGGGTCGTTCGCGACGATCCCGCTGTTTCTCGTCTGGATCTATTTCGGCTGGCTCTTTGTGCTGCTCGGCGCCCAGGTCGCCTACGCTATCCAGAACCGCGCTTCGTACCCACTGCAGGAACGAAGAAGCGATGGTGTGCAGCAGTTGAGCGCGGCATTTGACATCTGCGCCACCATTGCCGACCGGTTCGAAGGCGGCCGAGGTACCACCATCGATGATCTGGCCACCGCCTCCCCCTGCTATCACCGCGACCTTGTGGCGGCAACGGTCGACGACCTGGTAGCCGCCGGCCTCTTACACCATACCAGCGAAACCGGAGCATTGATGCCATCCGCTCCGCCCGGCAGCATCGACCATCACCGCCTGATCAGCATTTTTTTCGGCACCGCCCCACCCGACACCACCGGCGGCAGAAGCACCGCCGAGGTGATCGCCGCCGCCCATGCCGGCCTGCAGCGCGGTGATGACTCAGCGTCCAGTGAGACAATAACAGACAGCCGCCGCACGGATCAACGATCGCCGGAAACGCCGGTATCCCCGGGATGATCGGCGTGCGGCCGAAGTTGACAGGGACAGCATTCCGGTACTACCACCGAGAAGATCGAACCGCCACCGAGTCGAGAATCGACCTCCAGCGTCCCGCCATGCGCCTTGAGGATATCTTGGCAGAAAAGCAGCCCGAGTCCGCTCCCCGGCTCGCCGATGGTTCCCTTACTGCTTGTTTTGACATCAACCTTGAACAGGTTGGTGACATAGTCCTGGCTCATTCCCTTGCCGTAATCTCTGACGGCAATGGTCATCGGTCGATTCCGGTCCGGTTGGTAGATTTCGATAGTCCCGCCCGGCTGGCTGAACTTGATGGCGTTTGACAACAGATTGTTGAGCACCACGAAATAGAGATATTTATCGGCGTATACCGGACAATCGGACGGCAGCAGATTAACCAGGTGCAGCGATTTTTCCGAAGCAAGATGCTGAAAATTGGCGATCACTTCGACCGCCATGTCCGTCGCATTGAAAAACGTCCGCTCCAGTTTGACCTCGGCCGACTCGAAACGATCCATTGACAGCAGATCGTCGATCATATGCAGCATCCGGTGACCGTTGGTGACGATATTTTCCAGGAACTGCCGGTGGACTTCCGAGGAAAAGGTTTCCCGCTCGAGAATCCGCTTGAGCATCTGGGTGATCGAATAAAACGGCGATTTCAGGTCATGGGCGACCAGCGCCACGAAGCGGCTTCTCATGTTCCGAGCGATCTCCGCCTGCCGCCGGGCTTCCTGCAGAAATTGCTGCAATTGTTTCTGCTCGGTAATATCGATGGCGATCTCGAGCTTGACGTATTTCCCGTTGGACCACCTGATCGCCAGATCCTTGGCATTGTACCACCGTTTGTTGAAAGGATTCTGATACTCCCATTGATACGGCCCGGTCGGTTCGCCGTCATGGCTCAACAGGTGGTTGTTGACACAGAACGAACAGGGGCCTTCAGTGCTGGCGTGGATGAATTGCCAGCACTTTCTGCCGATCGGGTCGAAACCGAACAGTTTTTTCAAGTACGTATTGGCATAGAGGATCTCATGGGTGTCGAAGTCGGCGACATAGATGATGCCGTCGATGCTCTCGACCATCCCGGAAAACAGCTCATTGGACTGCCGCAGGCGGATTTCCGCGTTGAGTCGCTCGGCTATCTCGGCGCTGAGCTGCAGGTTTCGATCATCCAATTGTCTGGTCCGCTCACGCACCTCCTGCTCGAGCCTGACCAGGTGCTCAACCTGGTCAACGGCCCGCAGCTCCGCTTCCTGCCGAGCCCTGACCCGGGCCTTGGCCCAAAAGAGACAGACGACAAAGGAGGGAATCAGCAGGGCGAGGGCGAGAACGGCGAGAAAGAGGAGATAATTTCGCTTCTGCGCGGTGAAATAAGCAGCCGGCATTTCAGAAACCACCGACCACTGCTCACGTGCCGCTCGCCCGTCTTCCGTCTCGCTGTCCAGACTCGATTCCCCCTGACTGCCCGCAAAAAAATGAAGGGGAACGGCAAAGCGGGTAAATGAATAGAGGTTGCCGCCCTGGAAGAGAGAGGAACCATCCCGGCCACCAAGCAATCGTTGCACGGCCGCGAGTCGAGTGGCATTGTCCCTCGACTCGCGGCCGTCGCCAAGCGCATGAGCAAGTTCACGCTGATCTCGAAAGATCATCAGCGTGCCTCGCTCACCCGTGCCGATTTCACTGACCAAATCATGCACGGCGGACATCCGGTAATTGATAATGGCAATCGTCTCTGCTCGCCCGCTGTCGGCAGAAGTGGTCAGACCGACACGGATCTGCCGATTGGCATGATCACAAGGAGCACCCCGGCAGAGCCTGAAAACCGGGGGAAAGACCTGCAACGTTCCGGGAGAGGATGCGAAAAAAGCTCGCAAAGCGGCCGTATCGTCGGCAATTCGGCTTCTATTCTCAGCCTGTTTCGCCTCCTGTCCGCCTGCGGTTCGAGCCCGGACCATTTCGCCGCCATGCGGCCCAAGCAGAAGCACCTGCTCGTAAAGCGGATGCTTGGCCAGCGTGTCGGCCAGCAACCCGGAAATAGCCGATTTTCGAAGACCTGCGGAATCGGCTGTCGCCAGCAACGGATCGAGGTCGTCGAGCAGCTGCTTCAGATCGGTGGCGGCGGCATGATGCCCACTCTCCAGGAACCGTGCCACGGCACGAATGAGCAGGGTTTCCTTCTGGATCGTCAATTCGTTGAAATTATTGACCCTGTCGTAGTAGAGCGCCCCCGCTACCAGGACGACGGTCAACAACGGCCAGAGAAACAAGCCGATGACCTGTCCGGCAAAGCGATCGCCAAACGTCGGCAGAGCTGGGTCACCACTGGTCTTTTCCATGGCACTGAAAGGCTGGACCGACCGGCAGCCGTGTCGGCCTGTTTATTTTCATTACCGGGATATCACGCTGAGGCGCTCAAAAGAAGGAAAACGACCGGAGAGCTTGCCGGAGAAGAAATAAGAATCGAATTTGACGACAGCGACGGAACCCTCGACTGGCCAGCGTATCCCTCATCTATTATCACACAAGCCGAGGGAAAAGTCCATGGCTGCCGCCGAACGGGACAGACCAGACCGGCGCCGGCCCGCGAGCATCAGGAGAGGGGCAGGATAATCGTGAACGTGCTGCCGGCACCAGGAACGCTGTCGACCTCAACGGTACCACCGTGCGCCTGAACGATATGCTTGACAATCGCCAGGCCGAGGCCGGTACCGCCGGCCTTGCGGTTTCTCGCCCGATCGCTGCGATAGAAGCGTTCGAACAGACGTGGCAGGTGTTCCTTGGCAATACCAATACCTTGATCGACGACACTGATCCTGACCAGCCGCCGCTCTCCATCATCGATCTCGGCAACCCTGACCTGCACACCACCTCCCGGATCACTGTAGGTAATGCCGTTGACCAGCAGATTGACCACCGCCTGCTCCAGCAGAGTCCGGTTCATTCTGACGACGATCTCCGCCGGGCAATCAAGCTCGAGCATCACCTGCTTTTTCCCGGCCTGCTGCCGACAGGTTTCCAGGGCCCGTTGCAGAACCGGAGACAACTCCTCGACAACGAAGGAAACGTCGGCTTCCTTGGTATCTTTCTCGATCCGGGACAACGTCAACAGGTCATCGATAATGGTGCTGAGCTGTTCCGACTGGCGCAAAACGATTTCCAGAAATCGCTGCGCATGTTCCCGGTCGTCCAGGGCGCCGTCGAGCAATGTTTCCACATAGCCGCGGATGGAGGTGATCGGCGTTTTCAGTTCATGGGAGACATTGGCCACAAAGTCGCTCCGCAATCGCTCGAGCTTGCGCAAACGAGTCACATCGTTGAGCACCATCAGAGCACCGACCGTCCGTCCATCTCCCCCGTGGAGTTCCACCACATTGGTGTGAAGATAGACGTTGTCATCCCGGCGGGACAGCACGATTTCATCTTCGAAAGCCTCACCTGTTTTCAGAATGCGGGCCAGCTGGCCATGCAGGTCAACGTTGCGGATAACTTCCTGTACCAGTCGCCCCCGGCCGCCCTGTTGCTGAACACCGAACATCCTGGCTGCGGCATCGTTGATACTGATAATCCGCTCCTCACCATCGATGGCGATGACCGCTTCGACCATGCTGGAGAAGACCGTCTCCAACTGGTTTCGCTGGTTGATGATGGTATTGATTGTTTTATCGAGCTGCCCCGCCATGCGGTCCATCGCGGCGGCCAGCATGGCGACTTCGCGGGATGCCGTTTTCTTCCGGTTGATCAGCATCCGCTGGCTGAAGTCGCCATCGGCATAGGATTCGGCGCTGCGGGTCATTTCCTCGAGCGGTCTGCTGATATTGCGGACCACGAAAAAGGTAATGACAAAAGCGACCAGCAGTGCTCCACCGGTACCGATCACCAGTTCTCGATTGATATCGCTCAAGGCGGAATCGATAGCCAGCACCGGCACCGCAACCCGGAGTACCGTGTTGACCGGCCCTTCCGCGCTGCTCGCTCGCCCGGTTTCCAGACGTTCTTCAAGGCCGATGGCCCCATAGAGCATCCTCTGGCCGAGGGTATTGCTGAAGCGCAGCGAAAACCCGCTTACTCCGGAAAACGCCGTATCGATCTCCGGCCGCTGCCGGTGGTTGTCCATGATCGCCGGGTTTTCTTTGGTATCGGCCAGGACCGTGCCGTCGGCGGCGATGACCGTAATCCGGGTATCCGCCGCCCGGCCGGAATCGACGACAAAACTGCGCAGGGCGTCCAGATCGCCACTGGCCAGCAATTCGCCGACCCGGGATTTAATCAGATAGGCACGATTTTCCAGATCGCGACGCAATTCCCCGATATAGAAGTCATCTATGGAGCGAGAACCGAACCAGGCAACGATGGTAATGGTCCCAAGGATGATCACCAGCGTGACCGGAAAGATCTGCCAGAACAAGGGTCTCTGTTTTGCTATCATCCCTTCCCTCTACACTTCGGAACGAAACCGGTAGCCGACACCGCGCACGGTCTCGATCATCCGCCCCGACGAGCCGAGTTTCTTGCGTAGACCGAAAACCTGCACGTCGATCGCCCGCGGTGTTATCAAAAAATCGTAGCCGCGAACCGAATCAATGATCTGCTGACGGGTAAACACCCACCCCGGCTTTCCGGCGAGCAACGCGAGAATGCCGAATTCGGTCATGGTCAGGTGCAGCAGTTCGGTACCGAGCTTGACCTCGTGCCGCCCCTTGTTGATCTCCAGATCATCAATAATAATGATTCCCTGGTCATCTTCACCCTCGGCCTGTGATTTTTCGAATCCTCGGCGCAGCACCGCTTTGATCCGGGCTATGAGCACCTTCGGACTGAACGGTTTGGTGATGTAATCGTCGGCCCCGTACTCGAGTCCCGAGACGACATCTTCTTCCTCTCCCTTGGCAGTCAGCATGATGATCGGGATATGGTGTCCATGACGACTGTTCTTGCTCCGAATCGCTTCACAGACCTCCAGACCGCTCATGCCGGGCAGCATCAGATCGAGCAGCACGCAGTCGATATCCTCGCGCAGCAAACACTCGAGCGCCTCCTCACCACTGTCGGCACAGGAGACATGGAAACCCGCCTTGATCAGGTTATAGCTCACCAGCTGCTGAATGGTGGCTTCGTCTTCAACGACCAATATGGTTACTTTTCCCATGGCTCAGTAGGTGTCTGATATTCACTCTCGGCAGGAAGTCGACTTCCCTTCCCACACCAGCTTTCGTGCCCGGGCTCGTTCATCACGCGATCTATATGTTCTGCATTTTCCAGGGGCCCGCAAGGCTTTTCCGGCCGATAACCAAATCCTAATAAAGCCGTAACCAACTCTGAACAGAGAGGGGGTATCGTCTGAAACAGCTCAGGGATGGCGGTCGAAGACGCCGCCTCATCACACCACTATAAACAGCGGAACAGCTCGCGGAAAGACAATGGGGTCATATTACACGTTCCATGTGGAATTGGAAAAGCTCAACAAAAAACTGCTCAACCTGACGGCTCTGGTCGAAGACCGGGTCCGCCGAGCGGCGGCAACAATCGAGACCCACGACCACGAGCAGCTGCAGTCGATCATTCTCTCCGATTATGAAATCGACGAGGCGGAAATAGACATCGAAGAGGACTGTCTGAAAATCCTCGCGCTTCATCAACCGGTGGCCAGCGACCTGCGCTTTCTCGTCACCGTGATCAAAGTCAATAACGAGTTGGAGCGGATTGCCGATATCGCCGTCAATATCGCCATGCGGGTCTCGGCCATCAAAAAATCGGAGAGCCGGGTGCTGGTCGAAGGCATCGATTTCTTGCAGATGTCCGACCTGGTGATCAGAATGCTGAAAACGAGTCTCGATGCCCTGGTCAACCGCAATGTGTCGCTGGCCCGGCAGGTCTTTCTGCTCGACGATGAAGTCGATGCCCACCGCGACCATGTCTACCATGCAATCAAGGATATCATTCGCCGCCACCCCGAACACCCGGGCGGCTTGATCAACACCTACCTGCTGGCCCGGCACCTGGAGAGAATCGCCGATCGAACCACCAATATCGCCGAAGAGACCATTTATCTGGTCGAGGGCGTAATAACCAGAACAATCTCCTGACAGACAGACTACCACCTGATCATGAGCATCCTCTTCGCTTACCTGGCGCCGATCATTCTGGCCATCGCAGCCATCGCATTTACGGCCGGTCGTCTGCGCTCGCTGCAGGTGGCCGACTCGGCGGGCGGGATCAGCCGTCTTCACTCCCTGCCGAGCCACTATGGCGTGCTGACGGCTCTGACCGGTCTACTGCCGGCTTTGCTCATCTATGGTCTCTGGCTGTCTATGGAAACGGCGGTGGTCGATGCCCGGCTGATCAACGAATTACCGCCCGCCCTGGCAGCTGCCGCCACCGGCTCCGGCGACCAGTCCTTGATCCTTAACGATATCAAGAATCTTCTATCAAACAGCGTAACGGTCAATCGCGGTCCGGCCATCGAGCAGGCCGCCGAGCGCTATGAGCAGATCAGAAGCAATTACCGATCGGTGCTGACCGTTTCGGTGCTGCTGTTGTCAACGCTACTCAGTTTCCTGGTCTATCGACGCATCGATCCGGCGTTGCGCGCCCGCAATCTGGTTGAAGGCATCATCCGCTTTTTGCTGCTGCTCTGTTCCGCAATCGCCATCCTGACGACACTTGGCATCGTGCTCTCGGTATTGTTCGAATCGATCCGCTTCTTCAAGGTCGTCCCACTGCAGGAATTTCTCTTCGGACTCAACTGGAGCCCGCAGATGGCCATCAGGGCCGACCAGACCGGCTCCTCCGGGGCTTTCGGTGCCGTGCCGATCTTCGCCGGCACCTTTATGATCGCCGCCATCGCGATGATGGTCGCCATTCCCGTCGGCCTGCTCTCGGCCATCTACCTGTCGGAGTTCGCCAACCGGAGATTTCGCACCATCGTCAAACCGCTGCTGGAGATCCTGGCCGGCATCCCCACCGTGGTCTACGGGTTTTTCGCGGCCCTGACGGTGGCGCCGTTGATCCGTGACAGCGGCGGGCTCCTCGGACTGTCGGTCGCCTCGGAGAGTGCCATGGCCGCCGGCCTGGTCATGGGCATCATGATCATCCCCTTTGTCTCGTCACTATCCGACGATGTCATCCACGCGGTACCGCAATCATTGCGCGACGGTTCCTACGGCCTCGGCGCCACCAAGTTCGAAACGGTACGCTATATTATTTTCCCGGCGGCGCTGCCCGGCATCGTCGGCGGCATTTTGCTCGCCGTCTCACGGGCAGTCGGCGAGACGATGATTGTCGTGATGGCTGCCGGCCTTGCCGCCAATCTGACGGCCAATCCGTTCGAAGCGGTGACCACGGTCACCGTACAAATCGTCACGCTGCTCGTCGGCGACCAGGAGTTCGACAGCCCCAAAACCCTGGCGGCCTTCGCCCTCGGCCTGGTGCTGTTCGTCTTCACCTTGATCCTGAACGTCATCGCCTTGCGCGTCGTGCGAAAATATCGTGAGCACTATGAATAACGACAACCATCAGGCCAGTAGTCAGACAACCGCGGCCGACCAGCCGGCCAGCTCGTTTTCCGTGGCCTTCAATAAACGGTTGCAGCGCCGCTACCGGGCTGAACAGCGTTTCAAGTGGCTGGGCATAAC
This sequence comes from uncultured Desulfofustis sp., assembly GCA_964620665.1. Lineage (GTDB taxonomy): Bacteria > Desulfobacterota > Desulfobulbia > Desulfobulbales > Desulfocapsaceae > Desulfofustis. The sequence goes on from CAZUJZ010000033.1 coordinate 17,868, forward strand.
CGCCATCTTCAGCGCGCTGTCCTTTCTCGCCTTTCTGCTGATCACGATCGTCGGCGACGGTTCTTCCGCGTTCAGGCAGACGGTTATCGAGCTTGAAATCTTCTTCGACAAGGATGCCTTCGTCCAGGAAGACTTGCAACAGGCCAATTACCAACTCCTCGTAAAAACCGCTTTGAGCGAGCGGTTTCCGGAGGTGACCGGGCGGCAGGACAAGCGGATGCTCTATAGTCTGGTCAGCAGCGGCGCCGCCTATAAACTGTTGGACATGGTCAGGGACAACCCGAAGCTGATCGGCAGCCGCCAGATGGTATGGGTACCGGCCAACGATGATGTCGATATGCTGATCAAGGGCAAGATCGACATGGACCAGCAGGAGGTCAACCGGCGTATCAAAGATGAGCAGTTCCAGTGGATCAGCAGCCTCCGCGAAGCGGAACAAGTGGATCTGCAATTCAATCGGGCTTTCTTTACCAACGGAGATTCACGTGAACCTGAACTCGCGGGCATCAGGGGCGCAGTCGTGGGGTCGTTTCTCACCTTGCTGATCACCCTGCTGCTCTCCTTTCCGATCGGCGTCGCCGCCGCGATCTATCTCGAGGAATTCGCGCCGGATAATCGCTTCACCTCGTTCATCGAAGTCAATATCAACAACTTGGCCGCGGTACCGTCGATCATCTTCGGACTCCTCGGCCTGGCCATCTTTATCAATTTCTGGGGAGTCCCTCGCTCGACACCGCTGGTCGGGGGACTGGTGCTGACCCTGATGACCCTGCCGACGATCATTATCGCCGCCCGGGCCTCGATCAAATCGGTGCCGCCATCCATTCGCGAAGCGGCGCTCGCCGTCGGCGCCTCCAAGGTCCAGACGGTGTTTCATCACGTCCTGCCGCTGGCCCTGCCCGGCATGCTCACCGGCACCATCATCGGTATGGCCCAGGCCCTCGGCGAAACCGCGCCCCTGCTGATGATCGGTATGGTCGCCTTCATTGTCGACGTCCCCGGCTCGATCACCGATCCCGCGACCGCTTTGCCGGTGCAGGTCTACCTGTGGGCGGACAGTCCGGAGAGAGCCTTTACCGAAAAAACGGCGGCGGCGATCATGATTTTGCTCGGCTTTCTCGTAGTCATGAACGCCGCTGCCGTCTTTATGCGAAAAAAGTTTGAAATTACTTGGTAGCACCGTGGTTTTTACGGCTGATCGACTCGATCAGTCAATCGTCAACAACAACACACCAAACAACAGAAAAAGGAGAACAACATGAAAGTAGCAGGACTAATTGCCGCAGGAGCACTGCTGGCTGCAACGGCGATGAGCTCGCCGGCCCAGGCAAACCGTGACTACATCGCCATTGTCG
>CAZUJZ010000034.1:0-19169 GCA_964620665.1 uncultured Desulfofustis sp.
ACAAAGCCGGTGGGTCAGGGAACCGGACTCGGACTGTCGGTGTCTTACGGCATCATTCACGAACACGGCGGTACCATCGAGGTACAGAGCCCGGCCCCGGGCAATCGGCAGGCGGAGCAGCCGGGGACGCAATTCGTGATCAGACTGCCGATCGCCGACCAGCGGCGTGACGACACAATAGCTCAGGAAAACACACCTGTCTGAATAACAACGAAAAGGAGTAGATCATGGCGAACATACTGGTTCTGGACGATGTTCTTGATGCAACCGTGCTGGTCGGCAAGATTTTGACCAAGAAAGGTCATAGTGTGCACACCTTCACCGAGGAGGAAGAGGCGCTCGCTTTTGCCGCAGCCAACAAAATTGACCTGGCCATCCTCGATATCAAACTCAAGAAGATGAGCGGTGTCGAAGTGCTGGCCGAACTCAAGAAAATCAATGCCAAGATGCAGGCGATTATGCTGACCGGCTACCCGACCGTGGAAACGGCCCGTGAAGCGATCAATCTCGGGGCCGACGAGTATTGCGTCAAACCGATCGATCGGCAGGAACTCGAGGAAAAGGTCGAAAAAGTGCTGAAGAGCAAAGCGAAAAAAGGCCCGCTTACCATATAAATACAAGGGGAAAGACCATGGATGTGCATGAATTGAACCGGGCCCGTGGCCAGGTGTACCATTTTCTGTCGGTGATGTTCCGGGATGAACTGCCCGCCGAACTGCTGGCCAAAATGAGAGACGGAGCGTTTTTCGATCAGGTGCTGTCTCTGCAGGAGAGCTGCAGTATTCAGGATTTCTGTTCGGGTCTGAATCGCCTGACCTCGTTTCTCAAGACCCGTTCCGGTGATGAGGCGTGGCGACAGCTGCGTCACGATTATGCCGAGCTCTTCCTCAATGCCGGCAAAAATCCGGCTTTTCCGTATGAGTCCTGCTATCACAGCCGGGAACCGCTGGTCATGCAGGAACCGCTGGCGGCGGTCCGCGCCGCGTATCGGGCCGCGGGCGTGCGCAAGAACGAAGCCTATCCGGACCTTGACGACCATATTGCGGTGGAGCTCGAGTTCATGCGCTATTGTGCCGATCAGGCGGCGACTGGAGAGGCCAACGATCAATTCGATTTTCTGCGCAATCATCTGATGGGCTGGAGTGTCGATTTCTGCGCGGTGCTGACCGGCGCGGCGCCCAGCGAGTTTTATCGCGGTCTGGCCGAGATGACCATGAGCTTCCTGTTCAACGAGCGGATGTACTCCTTCGCCGCCCTGTCGGACCAGGAAGCGAGTCCGGCCTATGCCCATATCCTGGAAAAGATGGCGGCGGCCATCGCGACGTTGGAACTCGATCCCGGCTATGCGCTGATCGCCGAAGGGGCGGCGCCGCCGGCAGCCAATCGCTCGGTCAAGACGCATTGCTATATCTGCCTCGGTCTCTGCGGTCAGGAAGTGGTGGTCAAAGACAACGTGATCACCGGCTGCAAGGGGTTACCGGGCGATCCGAAAGGGGGCGGCCGGCTGTGCATCAAGGGCGCCAATGCCCACAACAATACCTACTCCGCATACCGGTTGAAAGCGCCTCTGATCAAGGAAAACGGACGATTTCGCAAAGCCGGCTGGGAGGAGGCGATGGCCTTGATTGCCGAGCGCCTGCAAGCGATGGATCCGGAAACCGTCGCCTTTCACCGCGGCAACGATTTCAACAACTGGTGCCATGAAGCGGTGATGACCGCCTACGGCACGCCGCACAAGACCACTCACCGGCAGATGTGCGACAATCCGGCCCGGATGGCCAACGAAAAATGTTTCAGCGAAAAGCGGCCGTGGATCGACTACGCCAATTCCCGGTTCATCCTGCTCTTCGGCATCAATGAATTGGCCACGTCGGCCGGCCAGCGCAAGGTCGCCCTGCTGAAAAAGGCGGTCAACGACGGGGCCAAGCTGGTGGTAGTCGATCCGCGTCGCTGTGAATCGGCATCCCTGGCCGCCGAGTGGATCCCGATCATACCGGGCACCGACGGCGCCATGGCCATGGCCATGTGTTACGTGATCGTCAAGGAAGAACTCTATGACCGGGACTTCGTTGACAATTGGACGTATGGTTTTGCCGAGTTCAAGAGGCGGTTGCTCGGCGAGGAAGACGGTATTGCCCGAACACCCGAGTGGGCCGCCGAAATTTGCGGGGTGCCGGCTGCGACCATTGAGCGGCTCGCCCATGAGTTTGCCGCCGCCGCGCCCCATGCCGGAACCAACGCCTGGACCGGGGTGGCCCAGGCGCCCAACACCGTGCATGCCACCCAGGCCCTGATGTCGCTCAATGCGCTGATGGGGTGTTTTGATGCCCCCGGCGGACCGTCGCTGATCAGGAAATTCAAATTGGCCTCGGCCTGGGCGGATGACCAGCCGAAGCCGCCGAACAATGCGGCCAAAACCAAGCTCAACAAAGGGCATCTCTGGAGCGGCTGGATTCCCGCCTATTTCGAACAGGATGTCGAGGCCGGCCGACTCAAGGCGATGGTCTGCTATTTCGGCAATCCGGTCATGTCGAGCGGCTCCGAGCCGGCCATGCGCCGCGGCATGGAAAAGCTGGAGTTTTCCTGCGCCATCGACTGTTTTCTGACCAACACCACGGTGCTCTGTGATGTGATCCTGCCCGATTGCACGTATCTCGAGCAGAGCCGGGTGGTCGCCGACTGGATGTATGAATCGTTCATCTCGCTGGGACTGAAAGCGATCGAGCCGATGTACGAGTCGCGGACCGTGGTGCAGATCTTTACCGATCTGGCCGCCCGTCTCGGTTACGGGGAATTTTTCCCGTGGCAGAGCGAGGAGGAATATCTGCACAACCAGTTACGCAACCAGAAAGTCAGTCTCGAAGAGCTCAAGCAGACCGGATTTTATGTCACCGATCCACAGGAGTTCTACAAATACAAGACCTGGGGGTCGGTCAACCCGCCGGCCGGCTACGGATCCTCGGGCAGCAGTGCAACCGGGAAGTACGCCTTTATCAATCCGGTTGCCGAGGAGAAAGGGGTGGATGGACTGCCCGATTACAAATCACCGTACGAGGATTGGCCGCAATTACAGCCCGACGACGAGTTCCCGATGGTCCTCGGCTATTTTCGCGTGCTCGAGCACGAGCATACATCGACCTATGCCAATGTCGCACTGATGAAGCAGAGCGGCACCAACCCGCTCTGGATCAACTTTGTCGACGCCAAGCGTTTGGGGATCGGGAACGGCGACCAGGTGGAGATTACCTCGCCGTGGGCCTCGGTGCGTGCCACAGCGCAGGTAACCTGGAATATTCGCCAGGGGGTTCTGGCGGCGGCCGGCGGATTCGGAGGCCTGTTCGGGTTGGAGGGTGATCCTAAGTACCCGCACTACCATGGGTTCAATACCAATGTGCTGCTGCCGCCCAACGTTGCCTGCAAATGGTCCGGGACACCGCCGCTCAAGTATATCAAGACCAGGGTCGCCAAGGTCTGAGCAGCGACTTCGGTAACGTGTGATCATGAGTTTTGTTGACGGACAGGGACGGGATCGCCGGTATCTGCTGATCTTCCAGCAGGTGACCAAGATGATCTCGCTAGCCCACGATCCCCGCCAGGTGATGGCGAGCATCGTAGACAACCTGCCGGAATTGCTTGGCATCGATGCCTGCACCATTCGGCTGCTTGATCCCGATGCCGGGCAATTCGTTCTCGGGGCGGCGGCCGGGGTATCGGACACCTATCTGTCCCGCCGTGATGTCGATTCGGCGGAGACTATGGAGCTGGTGTCCGCCGGACGACCGGTGGCCATGGAAGACGTTGCTGCCAGTCCGCACCGCAGCTTTCGGGACGCAGCCCGACGCGAGGGAATCGTGTCGGTGTTGACCCTGCCCATTTCTTACCAGGGTCGGGTGACGGGCATCATGCGGTTGTTGACCAGGAGCCGCCGCGTCTTTGCCGGAGACGAGATCGATGTCGCCCATGCCCTGGCCGAGCAGGTCGGTATTGCCATCGCCAATGCGGCGATGTTCCGTCAGCTGGAACACCAGGTCGATTACCTGAAGGAGGTTCAGGAGATCTCTAAGCTGGTCAACTCGACACTCGATCTCGATGGGGTTCTGCAGACCATCGTCGAGTTGCTGCCACGCAGTCTCCGGATCCATGGCTGTACGATCCGGCTGCTCACCCCGCAGAGCAATCGGCTGGTTCTGGCCGCTTCCTTCGGGTTGTCCCGTGAGTATCTGGAGCGCGGCGAAGTGCTCGACGAGGAGAATACCATCCGCGCCCTGCAGGGAGAGCCGGTGGCCATTGCCGACGTTGCCGCCGACGAACGAGTCCTCTACCACGAACACATGGGCAGGGAGGGGATCAAATCGTTGCTGGCGGTGCCGATCAAGGTCAACAACGAGGTGATCGGCATCATCCGCGCACTGGCCCGGGAGCGGCGGCTCTTTTCGCAAGCCGAGATCAGTTTTGCCTCGGCCGTTGCCGAGGTCGGCGGGGCGGCGATTAAAAACGCCGGCACCTATCGCCAGATCACGCTTTTGTTCAACCAGATCGAGGAGCACGAGCAGTTTCTCGGCAACATCCTCGACTGCATCCGGCCGCAACTGCTGGTGATCGATAAGCGAGGACATGTGGTGATGGCCAACAAGGCCTTTCTCGAGGCCACTGGCCGGCGGGAAGCCGATGTGCTCGGTATGGCGTATAGCCAGTTGTGCCGGGTCGAGGAGGGTGAACGCGGTTGTCCGGTAGCCGAGGTCCTGGCAACCGGCGAAATGGCGGTGGTGGTCCAATCGCTGCTGGAAGAAGACGGGCGCCATTGGTACGAGCGGTCGGCGACGCCGATGTTCGGCGCCAACGGTGAAGTGGACTATGTGATCGAGGTGATCCGCGATTTGACCGCTCAGCGTCGCCTCGAAGAAGAGCAGGCCGAGCGGAGCAAGCTCGAGGGGGTGATCGAGTTGGCCGGCACCGTGGCCCATGAGATCAATTCCCCGCTGTTTGCCGCACTCGGTACGGCGCAACTGCTTGAAGGCGATCTGGACCATGGCGAACAGGTTGAGGATATCCGGACCGTGATCAGGAATCTCAAGGCCATCAGCGAGTTGACCGCGAAGATGGCCTCGATGACCGGCTATCGCGGCAAGGAATATGTCGGCGAGACACGGATTGTCGATCTCGGCTAAGTGGTATCCGGGGATCGACCAGTATGCGTACTGTGACAGGGGATAGCAAACCTACGTTATTCGTAAAACCCATTATTTCAACACAGTGGAGGTGTATTGTGACAATGAAACACAGTTTTTGGCTGATCGGTGGTTTGTTGGCGCTCCTGGTCGTCGGGCTGGTCCAGGAGCCGGCCTGGGCCGGCAGTCTCGATGAGGCCATCGCCGCCGCCCCGCGGGGCACCGAGCCGGGCCAGATCGATCAGAGCCAGCCGGTCGGCTTTCTCGGCATCCCCGGCGGGCCCCAGGTCAACCTGATCGTCGCCTTTCTCTGGGCGGTCTGGGTCGGTTGGATCTTCTCGACCGTCGGCGCCTTCGGCGGCGTGATGGCCGGTGTCGGCCATATGGGCGTGTTCGGTCTCGGTGATTATGCCAAGTCATTCAAAGACACCGCCCCGGTCTTAAACAAGGGGATCACCGATTCGATCCGCGGGTCGAACCAATTCCTGGTCGGCCTGTCGGCGTTGATTTCTTCGTTCAACTACTACAAGATGGGCCGCCTGGTCGTACCGCTGGCCGTGGCGCTCGGCCTTGGCTCCATCGTCGGTGCCTGGGGTTCGGTAACCCTGTCGGCGGGCAAAATTTCCTTTTCTCAATACCAGGGGTATTTCGGGTTGTTCGTGCTGGCACTCGGCATCTACCTGTTCTGGGAGACCTCTCCGGCCGGTCAGGCCAACAAGAAGAAAGCCAAAGCTGCCGCACAGGCCTTCGAGGCCACGGTGAAAAAGCAGAAGGGCGGCGAGCGTGTCGATACCGCTTCGCTTGGCGTCAAAGTGGTCAGGATGTCGTTGACTCAGATTACCTTTACCTTTTACGGGGTCGAGTTCAAATTCAACCCGCTGATCCCCTTCTTCGGCGGCGTGGTGATTGCGGCGATTGCTGCATTTCTCGGTGTCGGCGGCGGCTTTTTGCTGGTACCGTTTCTGACCAGCGTTGCCGAACTGCCGATGTACCTGGCGGCGGGCACCTCGGCCCTGGCGGTCCTGATCAGCATGATCACCAGTATCGTCACGCTGATCTCCAAGGGGGTGCAGTTCGACTGGGCCCTGATCGGCCTCGAACTGGTCGGCGTTGCGGTCGGATCGGTGATCGGCCCGCGAACGTCCAAGTACTTCTCCGATATCTGGCTCAAGCGCCTCTTCATTGTTCTGGCGCTTTATGTCGGTATCGATTACGTTTTGCGCGGCTTTTTCGGCTTCCGCATTATCGGATAGCTCAACAACACCCATTCCTGTAGCCGAGACCAAGGCTCCGGGTAGTGTGACCGGAGCCTTTCTCTCTGGGGGAACCTTGAAAAATTGTCATTTCGCCCAATCTCATCGTTGCGCAATCAAATTTTATCCTCGGAATATCATGTATATGCCTGCGGTAAAATTTTCTTGCACGCCTCGATCTTGAACGAAATTCCGAATTTTTCAAGCTTCCCATGGATCTACAAACCACTCTCACCTTTTTCGATCCCTGGCTGATCGCCCCATACCGGGCAGTGATGCCGGCCGCGGCCGGCTATCTGCTCGGCACGGCGGTACTGGCCCTGTATTGCGTGGTGATCGGCGACCTGTCGGCAACGCTGGTCGCCTTTCTCAATCGTAGTTATTTGACCAGGCTCCGCCGGAAGATGGACCATCATCACCGTCTCTCCGAAAAGGCGTTGATGATGGGCGACAAGGAGAGCTACAAGGCGGTCAACAAACAGGGGCTGGATGCGTTCGGCTATTCTTTTTCCATGGGTGCGGCGCTGTTCTGTGTTTCCATCTGGCCGATGCCGTTCGCGCTGGCCTGGCTGAATCTGCGTTTTGCCGAGGCGCCCCTCGGACTGCCGGCTGCTCTGCCGATGCTGGGCGGCAGGGAACTCCACTACTTCACCTCTTTTTTGCTGCTCTACATTCTCATCCGGATCGGCTATTCGCTGATCATGGCGCGCGCTAACTGGTATACGGCGATCAAGGCGCGGGTTACCGGCGTTGGTGGTGCGCCGGGGCCGGACGAGGTCTGAAGCGGCTGGTTCTCCCGGCTGTCCGTGGCGCCGATAACCGGGAAATCAGCGATTGGCGGGGCGGTCTTCCGATGAATTCTGGATGAGCGGATAGCTCTCTTCCTCGCCGATAACGTTTTCGCCTCGAGAAAAGAGCGGACCTGAGCGGAGATAGGCACCGATCAGGCCAGCTACACTGGTCAGGGACTGGACATGGACCCGTTCGTAGCCGTGCGAGGCGTCGAGTCCATAGCAGATCAGCGCGGTCCTGATATCGTTACCCGCTTCCAGGGCGGCTGCGGCATCACTGCGGTAATGGAGGAAGATGTCGCGGCTGAACTTGATCTCATGGTCCATACAGAGTTGCAACAAGTGACCGGTCAGGTGCCGGTCAAACGGGCCGCTGGAGTCTTTTATCGCGATCGTCGCCCCGAATTCGCTGGTGTTCTGGTCAGGTGCAACGATGCCGTTGTCAACCGAGACCATTTCGGCGACGTTGCCGCGCAGGACATGCGAGGCGCCGACACCGACCTCTTCGGAGATGGTGAAGAGCAGCGAACTGTCCAGTTCCGGCCTGATCCCGTTTTCAATCAGGGCCCGTGCGGCGGCAAGAATTGCCGCGACCCCGGCCTTGTCGTCGAGAAAGCGGGAATTGATAAAGCCGTTGTCACTGAACTCCATTGCCGTGGTAAAGGAGACATAGTCACCGACCCGGACACCCAGATCCCAGAGCGTGTCGATGGAGGAACTGGGTTCGTCGATGCGCACTTCCAGGTTCGACCAGGCCGACGGCTGCAGATCGATTTCCTCGTTATAGCGGTGTCCGGAGGCCATGAGCGGCAGGACGGTGCCGTGAATCGTGCGCTCATTGTCGCAATGGATGAGCACTCTGGCGCCTTCGGCAAAACGGGCGGACCAGGTGCCGATTGGGACGATGGCCAAGCGGCCGTTTTGTTTGAGGCTCCGGACCATCCCGCCCAAGGTGTCCAGATGGGCGACCACCGCTCGGCGCGGTTTTCTTTTCCGGCCCGGCAGCTGGGCCCGAATGGCGCCCCGGCGGGTCAATTCGTAGTCGATGGAGAGGGTGTCGAGTTCGTCGCAGACGGTCCGGACGATGTCATCGGTCATGCCGCTCGGGCTGGGGATGGCCAGCAGGCGACCGAGGACTTTGAGCAGATAATCCTGATTGATTTGGTTGATCACGTGATGTCAGGGAAAGATATTTTTGGTTTGCGGAAAGAGCAGGTCGATAAATTTCTCCACGGTGGGCTGCGGTTCATGGTTGGCCAGTCCCGGGCGTTCGTTGGCCTCGATGATCACGTACTCATCCTGGCCGACATCGGGAACGAGAAAATCAAAACCGACCACCGGCATCTGCAATACTTTGGCCGCGGTAACGGCCACCTCGCGCAGGTGCGGATGGAGCTCCGGCGTGACATCGTGAATTGTCCCGCCGGTGTGTAGATTTGCCGTTTTGCGGACCTGCAGCTCATGGCCGACGGGCAGGACATCGTCCTGAGTGTACCCTTGATCGTCTATGGTGCGGTGCGTTTCCTCATCGATGGGGATGATGCTTTCACCACCCGTGGCTGCCGCTCGTCGCCGGCTCTGTTTCTCGATCAGCTGCGCTATGGTCAATTCGCCGTTGCCTCTGATCCGCGCCGGTTTGCGGACCGCGGCCGCAACCACCTCTTCGCCGATGACGATGATGCGCAGGTCGACTCCGGTGACGAACTCTTCGAGGATGACCTTGTCGCAGAGCTGTGCTGCCCGGCCGACGGCGGATTCTATTTCCTGAAGATCGGCCAGATCGACATAGACGCCGGCCCCTTGCTCGCCGCGGGCCGGTTTGACCACCACCCGGGGATGGTCCTTGACGAAGGCTTCGATCGTGTCGGGCCCGGCGGCAATTTGTTGGGCCGGGACACGAAGACCGGCGCTCTGCAACAGAGAGCGGGTAACGGCCTTATCGTCGCACCAGCTCATGGCCACCGCCGAGGTCAGCTCGCTGAGCGATTCGCGGCACACGATGGTCCGGCCGCCGAGCGACAGTCGAAAATAGCCGTTTTCGGCATCGATCACGTCGACCCCGATGCCGCGTCGGCGCGCTTCGTCGGTGATGATCCTGGCGTAGACGTTGAGTTGTTCTTCCGGATCAGGACCGATGAACAGCGGGGCGTTGATCGAGTTCTTTTTCTTGATGCAGTAGACCGGCACCTGCTCGAAGCCGAGTTTGGCGTAGAGCGCGATCGCCTCTTTATTGCTGTGCATCACCGACAAGTCGATGAATCGGCGGCCGTTTTCAATGCAGGCCACGATCAGTTCACGAACGAGTGCTTCGCCGACTTTCGGGATCCGGCATTGCGGATCGACGGCCAGTGCCCAGAGACTCGAGCCGTTGTCGGGGTCGTTGAACACCCGGTAGTGGTCCACGCCGGTGACGGCGCCGATAATTTCGCCAACGCTGTCATCGACGGCGACGAAGATCTGCAACCGTTCATCCCGGAGGGCCTTGGCATAGAAACCCTGGTATGCCGGAACCATGCCGTGGGCCTGGTAGATCCTGTTGATCGCCGTTTCGCTGTCGCCGTCCCGGAGCGGCCGTACGGTCAGGCCGTCGAGATTGTGCGGGTCGGCCCGATAATTGCGGAAATCGAGCCGATAGGTCAGGGACGGGTCGATGAACAGTTCCTGCGGGGCATAGGAAACGACGACATGAGGGTCCCGTATGTACATCGCGACATCGCGCCGGCCCCGCTGCTCGTCGCGAATGCTTTCCGCGAGTGTGCGCGGGTCGGTGAACGTTTGGCCGAAAATGAGCCGCCCCCAGCCGCAATCGACGGAAACATCGGCCGGCACGGTGGCCGACGTGGCATCGTTGAGCGGCTTGCCCCAGTGTTTCAGGGAGCACATACAGGTCGGGTCCAGCGGGTTTTTGCAGGGCTGTTCCATGGGTCTTTCCTGTCGGCCTCAGATCTGGTGGGTTTGCAGCCACATTTCCAGAAGCGCCGCCTGCCAGAGTTTCGATCCGCGCAGCGGGGTCAGGTGTGCCTGCGGCTCGGCGAGCAGCGATTCGATGTAGTCCTGTTGATACAGGCCGCGCTGCCTGGCCGTATCGTTGGTCAGATACCGTCTGACCAGGTCGAGGTACGGTCCTTCGATGTGCTTGAGCGCGGGTACCGGGAAATATCCCTTCGGGCGGTCTATGACACTGTCCGGTACGACCTGTCGGGCCGCCTCTTTGAGGATCCATTTGCCCGATTCGCCGACCTTGATCTCCGGTGGCATGCGGCCGGCGAGTTCGACCAGTTCATGGTCGAGAAACGGCACCCGGGCTTCGAGGCTGGCGGCCATGGTCATGTTGTCGACCCGTTTGACCGGATCGTCGACGAGCATCACCGTGGTGTCGAGACGCAGCGCCTTGTCCACCGGATGTGCGGCGCCGGGTCGAGCGAAAAAATCGGCGACGTAGGCGCGGCTGAAATCGTCATGGACCAGATCGCTGTGTACCATTCGGGAGAATTCATCGTGGTCACGGTCGAAAAACGAACGGCAATAGTCGTCGACCGGACTGGTGCTGTGCAGCAATTCGCGGTACCAGTGATAGCCGCCGAATACTTCGTCGGCTCCCTGGCCGCTCTGCACCACCTTGACGTGTTTGGCGACTTCCCGGGAGAGCAGGTAAAAGCCGATATTGTCGTAACTGACCATCGGTTCCGACATGGCCGTGATGCAGCCGGGCAGGTTGTCGAGCAGTCGTGCCGATTCGACGAAAATCTTGTGATGATCGGTGGCGAAGCGCTCGGCGATGATGTCGGAATAGAAGAACTCGTCGCCCTGTTCGCCGCCGGCCGATTCGAAGCCGACGGAAAAGGTGTTCAGGCCGTTCTGCCCCTCGTCGGCCAGCAGGCCGACCAGGAGGCTGGAGTCGACACCGCCGGAGAGCAGCACGCCGACCGGGACATCGGCGACCATGCGTCGCTTGACGGCACGGCGCAATGTTTCGAGGAGCAGATCGGACCATTGCGTCGTGGATAGCGAGTTGTACTGCTCGTCCGGTTCGATGGTGAGTTGCCAGTAGGTCTGTTCCGTGAACCTGCCGTCGGGTTCGTAGATGCGCAGCGTGGCCGGCGGCAGCTTGGTGATGCCGGTGAGGATGGTGTGCGGCGCGGGAACGACGGCGTGCCAGTGCAGGTAATGGTGCAGGGCCTGCGGATTGATGCTGCGGTCGATCGACCGATCGGTGAGCAAGGCCGGCAGGCTGGAGGCGAAGCGGAGGCGGTGCCGGGTGACGGAGAGATAGAGCGGTTTAATGCCGAGACGATCGCGGGCCAGTATCAACCGGCCGCTGTCCCTCTCATGAATCGCAAAGGCGAACATGCCGTTGAACCGTTGCAGGCAGTCGGTTCCCCAGGCGTGATACGCCTTCAGAATGACCTCGGTGTCTCCTTCGGAAAAAAACCGGTATCCGGCCTGCTCGAGTTCCACCCGTAATTCTCGGTAGTTGTAAATACAGCCGTTGAAGACGATATCCAGTCCGAGGAAGGGATCGCTCAGCGGTTGTCGGGATTGTTCGCTGAGATCGATGATCTTCAGCCGCCGATGGCCGAGAACCGTCTCGTTCGTGAGCAACGTGCCGGCGGCGTCAGGGCCGCGCGGAACCATCGCCGTCATCATCCGATCGATGGTCGAAAGCGATGCCTGTTGATGGTCAAAGCGATATTCGCCAGCTATCCCACACATGGTAGATATCCTTGTAAATCAGCGTGATCGGGTAGGTGAAGACGTTCGGGTTGGTTGTTGTACTCGAAGCGGGCGTCTATGGTGTCTGGTGATGCCATGTCCACTGACTGCTGCCTTGCGATACTGACTGCCAGAGTGATCAAGACCGCCAAGATACCGACTGCCGGTGGCGGGGTGCTTCGGGCACAAGAGAAATGTTTGTACAAAATAATATTATAAAATAGCTTTTCCGTCGCGATTTGTCAAGGCAACGGTGGTGAAAATAGTTTGCGGAAAGAGTTGAAAATCGGCGGCAATGCTCTAGAATCTACAATTTTTGGTGTTGTCATCTGGTTTTTACGAATGACCTTCTTTTTTCCCAGAAATGATGTGTAATTTCAAATTGTACATTGACGGCGAGTGGCAATGAAGCGAGAGATTGAGTCTTTGCAGGCAACTGAATTCGACACGGTGGTAGTCGGCGGCGGCATAACCGGGGCCTGTCTGGCACACGATGCGGCGCTTCGGGGGATGCGGGTCGCCCTGGTGGAGAAGGATGATTTCGGCATGAGCACCTCGGCCGCGTCCTCGAAGCTTCTGCACGGCGGTATTCGTTATCTGCAGAAACTGCAATTCGGCAAGGTCAGGGAGTCGGCGCGTGAGCGGACCTATTTCCAGGTGATTGCTCCGCATGCCACCAGGTGCGTGCCGTTCCTGATACCGACGCTCGGCGGCAGTCTGATGAAGGGCAAGGCGGCGCTGTTGGCCGGGATGAATCTCTATCGGCTTTTGTGTTTCGGTCTCAATGGGCTGATCAAGGATCCGACGAAACGCATCGAGTTCGGCCGTCTCTATTCCCGGCGCGAGGTCCTGGAGCAGGTTCCACAGTTGCAGGCCATCGATGGCTTGAACGGAGCGCATACCCTGCTTGAAGTCCATATGAACAATTCGGAACGGGTAACGCTGGCGTTCGTCAAGACGGCTGTCGAGCATGGTGCTGTCGCGGCAAACTATGTCCGGGTCATCGATTTCATCCAACAAGGGGAGCAGATCTCCGGCGTTGTCTGCCGCGATCAGCTCAGCGGGCAGGAATTTTCCGTTTGCGCCCGGGTCGTTATTAATGCAGCCGGCCCGTTTTTGCCGGGAGTCAATAAGCTGCTCAAAGGGGCGCATTTACGCAAGGAACCGACCGGTTTTTCCAAGGGTGTTCACCTCGTCACCCGGCAAATCGAGAAGCGGTTTGCCCTGGCCCTGAGCAGTGGCAAGAAAACGGAAGGTCTGGTGACTCGCGGCGGCCGCCATATTTTCCTGATTCCCTGGCGTGGCCGTTCACTGATCGGCACGACCAACGTCCCGTTTACCGGCCACCTTGAAGATGTCCGTGTGACCAGCCGAGATATCCAGGATTTCCTGCAGGATATCAATGCCATTATACCCGGTGTCGGACTTCGGCAGGACGATGTCCACTACGCGTTTGCCGGTCTCTACCCGCTGATCAGCGACGAGATCAAGACCGACACCTACCAGGGAACCGGGGAATACCAGGTGGTCGACCATGCCAGCCAGGACCGGTTGGCCGGCATGGTATCGGTGCTCGGTGCCAAATACACGACTGCGCGGGCCATTGCCGAGCAGGCCGTTGATATCGTCGTTGCCAAGCTGAACAGGCCCGAGTTACAGTGCCATACCGCGACAGAGCCGCTCAGCGAGGGTCGTATTGACGATCTGGAGGCCTTTATCGCCGAGCGGCAGGAGCGCTACCGGGAACTGCTGCCGGCGGAAACCGTTTATCACCTGATCGTCTCTCATGGTAGTGGTGTCGACCGGGTGATCGCTTTCTGTCAAGGCACGGACGGTTATCTCGAGCCCTTGGTCAAGGACCGGGAGACGTTGGCCGGGGAGGTCGCCTGGGCCGTGGAGCAGGAAATGGCCTGCACCATGGATGATGTGGTTTTCGCCCGGACCGGGCTTGGCACCATCGGTCACCCCGGCGAGGTGGTGTTGCAAAAGGTGTTCTCGATCATGAGCGCCATCCTGGGCTGGCCGGCGGAACGGTACCGGCAGGAGGTGGAAACGGTGGAAAAGCGATATCGTTACCTGGACAGCTGATCGTGGCGGGACGGGGTAAGACAGACGCTGCCAGGCAGTCCCCGGCAGCAGGAGCCGGTCCGGCCGGCAAGGTCAGGGTCGTGGTGCATATCGCGCCGACGCCGTTTTTTGCCAATCGCGGCTGCCATATCCGGATCCTGAACGAATGCGAGGCGCTGCGTCGGGCCGGAATGCGAGTTATTATCTGTACCTACGGGCTCGGAGGCGATGTCGCCGATAGTGATATCCGGAGGATCTGGTCGATTCCGGGATATCGAAAAACCACAGCCGGCTTCTCGCCGTTCAAGCCGCTTGCCGACATACTTCTCTTTTTCCTCTGTCTCCGGGTCGTTCAGCGGGAAAAAGCGGATATTATCCACGGGCATCTGCACGAAGGCGGCTTGATCGGCTGGTGCGTCAAGACGGTGCTGTTCTGGCGCCGTATCCCGCTGATCATGGATATCCAGGGCAGCCTGTCGGGCGAGTTGCAGGCCTACGGCAGCTTTCGCCGCCTGCCGATGATGATTCGATTTTTTTCCTGGCTCGAGCGATTGATCCTGCTGTTGCCCGACCGGATCATCTGTTCCTCCCGGGCCAGTCTCGCCTTTATCGTCGGCACCTCGCTGGTAGCCAACGAGAAAATCGAATTGGTCGGTGACGTCGTGCCCGCCTCGTTTTTTGCTGTTCAGGACAAGCGGCAGCAGCGAGAGCGGTTGCAGCTGCCGCCGGACGGCATCATCGTGATTTACAGCGGTTCGTTGCTGCCCGGCAAAGGCATCGACATGCTGCTTGAATCGATGCGGCTGGTGGTCCGGTCGCACCCCGATGTTTCTTTCGTTCTGGTCGGCTACCCGAAAGAGGCCGTAAAACAGTTTCTGCGGGACTGGGACGATGCGCCTCGCGTCGTACTGCCCGGGGAGGTGCCGTATCGGCGCCTGGCCGAGTGGCTCGCGGTCGCCGATGTCGCCGTCGATCCGAAGGGCTCAGGATCCGGCGAGGCGAGCGGCAAGATTCTGCACTATATGGCCAGCGGTCTGCCGGTGGTCTGTTTCTCGTCGGAAAACAATCGGCGTTTTCTCGGCGACCATGGTTTTTTTGCCAACCGGGAGAGCGCAGCCGACCTCGCTTCGGCGATGGATTTGGCATTGACAGATGAACGAGCGCGACATAACTATGGGGCTCTTGGGCGGGAGCGGGCGGCTGCCGAGTTTTCCCAGGACGCTGTCGGCCGGCAATTGCACGCGCTCTACGACAGCCTGGCCTGAACCGGGAACACGATTAACATGATGCTGCCGGCACTGCGCTGTCGGCAGCAATGGTTTCAACGCAAGAGCAAAGGAGAAGATAATGAAAATTCTTGTGACCGGAGGCACCGGATTTACCGGCAAGGCCCTGGTTCGTCGTCTGTTGAAAGACGGGCACCAGGTGGTTGCCCTCGATTTTCAGGAAGGGTTGAAGACCCAGGAACTCAGAGATTGGGGCGCCGAGGTGGTGATCGGTACGGTGACCGACAAAGCGGTTGTTGACCGCTGCATGGCAGGGGTTGACATCGTTCATCACCTTGCTGCCGCCTTCCGTCAATTGAATGTGCCGAACAGCTATTATTGGGACGTCAATGTCGAAGGGACGAAAAATGTGCTGGCGGCGGCCTTCCGGGAAAAGGTCAAGAAGTTCGTCTATTGCAGTACCTGCGGCGTGCATGGCAATGTTGAGCAGCCACCGGCGGATGAAGATGCACCGATCAACGCCGCCGATTACTATCAGCAGACCAAGTACGAAGCCGAGCCGATTGTCAAGCAGTACCAGGAAAAAGGAATGGCCACGACCATCCTGCGACCGGCCGCCATCTACGGGCCGGGTGACCCCGAGCGGTTTTTCATGATCTTCAAGCGGGTCAACAAGGGGGTGTTCCCGATGTTTGGCAGCGGCAAGACCCTGTATCACCCGCTCTATATCGATCACCTGATCGATGCCCATGTCCTTGCTCAGGAGCCGGGCCGGGGTGATGGGGAGGCGTACCTGATTGCCGATGAAGAGTATGTCGAGATTGAGACGCTGGTCAAAAAAACCGCCGCCGCACTTGGGGTTTCGGTTAAAATCCCCCATCTGCCGATCTGGCCGGTGGTCGTTGTCGGCCATATCTGCGAGAAGGTGTGCACGCCCCTGAAAATCACTCCGCCGATTTTTCCGCGCCGGGTCGACTGGTATCGGCAGAATCGTGCGTTTTCGATCGACAAGGCGAAGCGGGATCTTGGCTATCATCCCCAGATCAGCCTTGATGAAGGGCTGCGCCGGACGGCCGCCTGGTACAAGCAGGAAGGCTATCTCTAACTGACGGGGCCAACCGCAGAACGATGATTCGGCAAGGTTCCTCTCTCTAACTGACGGGGCCAACTGCAGAACGGTGATCCGGCAGCGTTCGTTTGCGGCGATGGTCCGCCGTCATCGGGCGATATTTCGTGAGCCCTGCCGGCCTGCTGCGGCCTTGTGCTCGCTTCGCCGCCCGAGGATCACGGTTTACGGGACGGGTAACAGGCCGCCGCTCAAGCAGCCAAGAATCAGCAGCATTCTTCAAGCTGGTAGTTGACACCGTCGACGGTGACGAAATGAATCCCGTCAAGTTTTGGCAGGCCGGCGATTTTCCATGCTTTCATCGGATTGACGAACTCATTGTTGACACATGCTCCCGATTGCTTGACCTGCTTGCAGACATTGCGCAGGATTGGGAATGCATGAAACTTGCTGTAATATGACCGCAGGAAATTAATAATTTCCAGTTGCTCTTCGTCGAGGTTGGGGATGTCCAGGTTCCCGGCAAGTGCCCGGGCGACGTCTTCGTCCCAATCGTCTTGGTTGACCAGAAAACCTTCGTCATCGACAGTGATTGTTTTATCATTAACAGATAATTCTTTCATTTCTTCCTCCTTGCGCCAGAAAAACCGTTACGGGAAGCAGCTGTAAAAACTTACCTCATCGACGGGTGCTCTGAAAACGCTTCATGTGGCCGGGGCTTGCTGATTATGTGTTCAGACTCAAGCTTTAGATAGAACATGTGCAGTCTGGAGAGAATTGTCCATGGGGGTTTCAGCCCCTTTTTTTGATCGGCGAAGCCGCCTGCTTCACGGCAAGGGGCCTGCATCCTGAGGAAATCGTTATCAATGCTGCAGCGCTGCAGCGGCGGTGATGGGGGCTGCTCTTTGCCGGACAAGAAAGCAGTTCCCTCGACGATTTCAATAGATAGCTGAGGTGAACCGGATAAATAATTTGTGCCTGACGATGGTCAATTGATCGTCAGTCTGGCCGATTCGATTGCCTCCTCCAAAGACGCGTAGAGTGACTCGATTTCTTCCAAGATGCGCTCATTCCATTCTGTTTCTCCGTTTTTTTTGAGTTGCTCGAGTCGGTCTTTGATCTCATCCTGCTTGGCCGCGATCTCCTGGATAAACTGATAATATTCAATCTGGGCATCGGGCTCGGCCTCTTCGGCTTCGGCAATAACCTTGAATTTGACTATTTCCTTGTGCCACCGTTCAATTGCTTCTTCGAGACGAGCGATATATGCCTGACGATCAATCATGGTCTCCCTCTGGTTCTGGTTGTTTAACGAGTACAGCTCATCGCGGCTTGTTAAAAACAGGCCACGTCGCTGCCGTCCTCCTGCTGAAAGCCGATACAGAGCGGCTTCAGGCTTCAGGCAACCGGATAACGACAGATTAACGAGTCTTCCTCATCATACCGGCCGGTTGCTCTCATTTCGCAAATTATAAACACCATTTGATCGAAAATAAACATCGTTTGGTCGAAATGGAATGCAACACAGACCTTATTTTCAGGCCGTGATTCCCTGAGATTGCGGCATTCTCAACAAAAAAAACATCTTTCTGATTTTTCTCGGTTTTGCCCTTATCTCTCCTACTCTCTCCAGGCCCGGTATTGTTTCGCCGCCTGAAGGATCTTTCAGGTTTCGTTATGCCGGTGCCGAAAACAGGTCCTGGTTCAGGAGGAGGCGAGAATGTCGAGGATGGAGCTGCCGTGTTCCCGGTCCACTTTGAGCCAAGCGAAGAGATATTCCAGCGTTGTTTCTTCCCAGGGCAGCTTTCGTTCATGCCAGGAGTCGAGAAATCCGGGCAGGTAACGGTCAAGAAGCTCCCTGAGCGCACGGTCGTCGGGGGATTCGGGGAGGGCGCAGCAATGGGTGAGGAAGTCGGCGAGTTGGACGACCATGGCGTAGCCGACCAGTTTTCCGGCCTGTTCGGGCGCGTGGTGATAGCGCAGTGAGGAGATAAGGGTATCGGGAAACTGCCAGTGGTGTAACAGGCGGCTGCCGACTTCGGTATGGGTCGTCGAAAACAACGCTTTTTCTTCGGCCAGGTGCTCTGTTGTGCTGATTTCAGAGAACCAGCGGTCGGGATCATAGCGTCGGTCAAAGGCGAGCAGCATTGCCAGTTTGCCGAAGTCGTGCAGCAGGCCGGCAATGAAGAATTGGCCGCTTTGCAGGCCAAGGTGTTCGGCGATGATCCTGGCTGCCAGTCCGCAGGTAAAGGCGTGATCCCAGAATCGCTCCAATTCGGCGCGGCGCGTCCTGAAGATATCGCTGAAGGTGGTGACGGCCGCTTTGCCCAGGACGATATTGCGGATCTCATCAAAACCGAGCACGACGATTGCCGATTCCAGGGACGCGACCTTTTTCGGTCTGCCGTAGAGTACCGAGTTGGCGATCTTCAGGATGGCCACGCACATGGCCTGGTCCGGGAGGATCGCTTTCATCAGATCGTTGGCCGAGCTGAGCGGATCGGCGGTGATTTCCATGACCTGGGAAACGGTGATCGGCAGCGGTGGCAGGGCCTCGAGCTGTTTGTCGATGTTGGGCTGGCGAGAGGTTGTCATTATGCTTTCCGGGAACATTTCAATTCGTGCCAATCGTCACTGCCGCTATTGTACCATAACGATCAGGACCGGGTGTAGTGAAATACGGCCGGAGCGGTTTTCCTCTGCAGCGGTGAAAATATCATGTTTTCTCTCTGAAAACGAAGTAGTACAATGTCCTTCCAAATAACCCTCATGACCGGAGGTTACAACGAACGATGAAAACCGGCATCGTGGTCGGATGGGCCTGGCCGGTCCTGCCTCCAGCTGCTGCGCTGCGGCCTGATCGGCTGGCCTCCGAGGCCGGCAGA